>NZ_CP042476.1:1859551-2169476 GCF_007993795.1 Antarcticibacterium arcticum
CCAGTTGCCGGCGTATTTTGCGGTCTTTGGTTTGTGCGGAAAAAAGATTTGTAATAAACATCCAATTAATCCTATATTCCCGGGACAGCGGAGATGCACATGTTCGGCTCGCAGCATTGAATTAAATACTTTTAAAAATATTAAAGGTAATTTCCAAAAAGAACTTGAAATTGATTTAAAGGTCAAAAGGTGGACGGAAGGTATTGCAGAAAAAACCAGTTTCTGATGCTGATAATATTCACCCCCATTTACTTCGATTGTTGAACACTTTTTTAGTGGCGCAACTATCTCTACCTTTCCTACATGCTTTAACCAAATATTCATCTCTCTTATGTAAGGCGCATATGCCACGAATTTTTCCTTCTCGATAGTATGTAGCACATGAGTAAATATAGAAAATGACATTATTTAGTTATTTGGATATTCCTATTATAGAGGCAAAAAATGAAGATCTATTAAATTATTATATAATTATAAAAAGGATTGATTGCATTTAAAAAAATGGTCTGAGAGAATTTGTTCTTCGAACCAGAATATTGCTTAGGAATACAAAACCAATTTTTATTTGGTTGATTAACAAATTCAGATGGCACTACTTCTTTTATCCCTAATTTTTGAATGTAATATACTTCATATTGCATTTCTATTAATTTCTCATATAACTGAGTAACTGATATTTTTGCTCTTTTTTCCAATAAATTCTTATTTGCTTCTATTATTAAAAAAGGCTTATGTTTATTAATCAGATTTAACCCACCCTTCAATACGTTATAATCAAATCCTTCTACATCTGTTATTATTAAAGCACAAGATGATATAGTAGAAAATTCCTGATCTAAGGTTATAACTTTTATTTCTTTTGTATTATTTTCTTGATGATTTGTTATAAAGCCAGACCCCGATCTATTTTCAGGAGGAAATTTGAAATTTGCAATTCCAGAATAATCAGAAACAAGGCAGTTATACAAATGAAGATTATTAAAATTATTGTCCTTTTTAATTTGTTTTAAAGCTTCGAAATTTTGGGGAACAGGCTCAAAAGCGTGGACCATATTGAATTGATTTATCTTCGCGAGGGAAATGGTTTCGGTGCCTATATTAGCACCCACTTCTATAAAGTCCCCTTTTTTAACTTTTAGAACACTTTTAGCCAAAACTATATTCCTCCAATCAAAATAACCGTGAACAAAAAATTTAAAGGCATGGAAATCTTTGGTATTGCTTCGAAAGACCCCTCCCGTAAAAGATCTTCTTTCAAAATCCATTGCCATTTCCTCTGCCTCTTGATTACTAATTAACTTTTTTCTTACCTGTTGAGCAACAATGGGGGGTAAAAATTTGCAAATCCACCGTACCGTTTTTAACCTGCTATTTTTCATACACTTGCTAAATCGGATATTTTAAGGACTAATTTCTGTGTTGATTTTTTTATTTCAAATTCCTCTAAGAACCGTTGATAGCACCCTTCACTAAAGTTTTTACGCAATTCTGGATTTCCAAGCAATTTTATTAAATTGAAAGCTAAATCTTCCGAATTTCCTGGCTCAAACAGAAAACCGTCCTTGCCGTCTCTTACAATCTCCGCAATCCCAGAGGTGTTCGACCCCACGACAGGTGTTTTAACTGAAAAGCTTTCAATAACAACAAACCCAAAGGCTTCCACCAGCGATGGCACAACGGTACAATAGGCTTCAGAAAATTCCTCAAGAACACATATTTTAGGTCGATTACCCAAGAAAGATATGCTTTTCCCAATTTCAAGGACTTCTGCCTTTGCCTTCAGATCTTTTATTTCCTTTCCTTCCAACTCTCCACCTACAAGCACAAGATTAACATCCGGAAATTTAGAAATGACCAACGGCATAGCTTGAAGTAAGGTCAAAACTCCTTTAGATGGATGCATTCTGCCAACATAAACAATTTTATTTTTAATAATATTATTGGTTCTATCTAAAGGCTGTTTCACTGCATTATAGACGACTTCAATTTTAATCTCCGGCACTCCAAAATTTTGCACTAAATCTAATTTTGTAGCTTTAGAATTGGCGAATATGTGGGTGGCTAACTTATAAACATATTTTTTACGCATTTGCAAACTTTTTTTGGATGCAAATTGAGCTGAAATAGTACGGCTCCAGGCTATTCTTGTTTTTACCCCTAGCAGGAAACCTACGATAAGAAACATATTAACTGATCCAAAAACCGATAACATTATTTCAGGTCGGTATCTTTTAACCATCTGGATTAAAAACCTTAAATCACTCCAATTTGTTGGTCTTTTTGAAGGCCATTTAAAAATCTTAATTTTTGAAGAAATTCCTTCAGGCCTAACTTTTTTTCCGTCTGTAATAATGATAACCTGGAACTCTGCCGCTAAACGGTTCGATAATTCACTGAAATAATCAGACACTGAAGATTCTGCAATTGTAAACGAAAGAAATATTGTTCTCAAGATTGGGCTATTTTAATAATTGAATTTCATTTATGATATCAAAATTCCACTTTCGGAAAAATCATTTTACTTTCCCTAAGGAATGAAAAGTGATTTACTACAATTTCAGCTTTTTCATTTACCAATGTTAATTAATTTACGGTAGCCAGGTTAATCTTAAACCTTCGGTTTATTGAACATTAAACTAAACCACCCCATAGTCCGTCCTACAGCTTCAGTAAAGGCTTCTACTCTTTCTTTAGTATTGAAAACATTGGAGAACCGCACCAAAGTAAGTAAAAATGAAGTAGCATTCCATTTAATTTTTGCTAGAAGAGATGGACGAGGATTTTTCAAACGCCATACGTACCAACCATTCCTTACCACCATTTTTCCATAAATAAATTTATTTGGCCTCCCTGCTACAGCGTGGTGATGCTCCACTTTAGCACCTGTATTGACATAAAGCTTTCCCATTTTGGAAACCCTCAAGGAGAAATCTGCATCTTCGTAGAGCCCGTAACCCTCAAAATATGAGGAAAAGTTCAATTTTTCAAAAACCTCTTTTTTATAACTAGCAATTCCTCCCATCAGCATTTCAACCTCATAGGGCTTACCTGATGGGGGTAAAAAGCCGGAGGAATAACCATGAGAGAAGTCTGGCATAAATCCAGGAGGAACATTGGGAGATAATCCAAATTTCTTTCGAAGTATAAATCTAGAGCCTTCTTTCCGAGTCCACCCATCGAAAATAAAATCCTTATTTGATTTCATAGTGTTTTTTCGGATCTCAGTCCAATTTTGTTCATTAACGATATAACCTGAAACTCCAAGAGCGTAAGGGAATTCTCGGTAAGTTTTCAGAATTTGTTCAAAATAATCAGGAAATAATATGGTATCATCATCCAAAAAGAAAACCACTTCAATATCTTCGTTGAGTTTCTCCACTCCGAAATTTCGTTGGCGAGTGAGACCGCGATTTTCTTCTTCCACTTTGTAATATTTCATATTCCCAATGAACCCCCTCTCAATAATGGATTTTGTATGGTAATCTCTTGAACCGTCTATGATCAAAATTTGGTGAGGCAGGACCGTTTGGCGCTTTACAGATTCTAGTAATATCTTTAAAGCCTCCGGTCGGTGGTAGGTGCAAATGATTAAACTAAATCTCATTCGAATAATATATATGTTTGATGATCATTATAAAGAATGTAAAGACAGGGAGATGCGGGTAAAACCAGGCAATTGTATTTAGCCTCCTTTTTCCTTCATAAGCTTTTTCGCCCAATCAGCACTTTTCCTCCATTTTTTTCTCATCGAGGATATATAAGAAATAGGATTCTTAATTCCCTGCCGGGAATAAAATTTGATATACAAAGAAACTTGGTACCCTCTCATTTGTTCCCGGGTATAATTTCTAATAGCATACACCATAACTGTAGGAGAAGGCTTTGGCAGAGGCTTTTCCTTCTCCCACTCCAATTCGGGTTTTTGCCGAAAACCACCGATAGGCGCTTTTAAATGTAAAAGTTCAAGCTCAGGATGGTAGATAATATCGCAACCGATATCTCTTAGTTGTTTTCCAAAATCGGCATCTTCTCCATGACCATGTTCAAAAGCAGCTATAAATTTACATCTTTTGGCGAAATTAGATTTTACGACAGTCGTACCTGATCCAAAACTCCCCCATTGTTTGATTTTTCCGAAAGTTGTTTGTTCTCCCGGTTGCCTGCAGTTCAGATTTAAAGCACAAATACTATACTTTTTTATTTCGGTAAAAATATTCTCCAGAAGATTTTTACCTAAGCGTATATCATCATCTGCAAAAAAGACATAATCCGATTGAACTATTTCCAGGGCTATATTTCTGGCGTTACAAGCCCCAGTACGATGTATGAAATGGTGTACAATTTCAAAAGGCCAAATTTCAGTCTTGATAAAATCAAGATCTGAAAAAGAACTTGGGTCAGGATTTTGTTCTATTATTATTATTCTTTTTGGAAGGTGTGTTTGAGCGGAAAAATCTTTGAGCACATCATAGATATAAGAAGATCGTCCCATTGTTGGTATAATTACATCTATAGTTTCGGATTCTCCAATTTTTTTTTTTGAAACATTAATGTCACCAGAGAGATCGATGGCCTTTCGATAATGTTTGGTGTTAAAGAAACTTCTTACATATGATAGAAATGGAAAAGATTTCTCATAAATCAAAAAACAAAGGAGTAATACAGCCACCCGGGAAAAAGTATAATGTTGATAAACAAACCGGAATAAGTCCCTTTTACTTGCTATTCCCGAGTTATAATTATTTTGAGAAGACTTCACTAATTCCGGCTCGCTATAACAAAATAATCCGTTTTGCTGCCCTATTTTAGCAATCGAATTTAGCAAATAACCAAGATTTTTCTCATTTTTTAGCAACGGAAAAAATCTTTGTAATACAGCGCCTCTTAAACCTCCAACATCGCTACTCATTAACCATGTTCCATAAGAAACATTTTTAGTAATATTGATGAATGGCATTGTATCTACATAACCAATGCTTTCTGGAAGGAAAGAATTTTTGACAGGAAAAGAGGCCATTACAAAATCATGGTGAAAAACTTTTTTCCAGTTTTCTAAAAATAAGTTGCCCACTATATCTTGCTCGCACCACCCGATCAATTCTTCAGGAAACTTTTCTGCAAGCTCCCATAATGCACCGGTACAGGTTGTGCTAACTAATTTTATTTCTTCAGGATCTGAAGAAATAACCTTTATGGGATATTTAGCTTTATAATGAATAAGTATCTTCAAAGAAAGAATTTGAGCAAAAGTAAATATTTTTTATAATGTTTTATATGTATGGTAAATAAAGGCCGGAAACAACTTTCACCTTCTAATTAAATTCCTAATATCACCATTTCATAAAACCGGATATTCTGGTGTACCACTTTTTTTGTAGAAAATTTGGAAAAAACCTGCTGTCTTGCCTTCTTGCCCATTTGTCGGGCTAATTTTGCATCATTGAGAAAAACGCATATTTTTCTTGCATAAGCTTTATGATCTTTCGGGTTTTCTGTATAGCCTGTTTCCCCATCGATCATTAATTCATTTGCCCAGCCTATGTTGGAGGTGACCATTGCTTTTTCCATTGCCATTGCCTCCAGCCAGGTCATTGGTAAGGCCTCCGCAAAACTTGGTAAAACAACTACTGTTGTCTCAGCCAAATGTTCTTTTATTTCCAAATAACTCACTTCCCTAAAATATTTTATTTGCTTTCTTGCTTCTGGGATAAGTTTTGCCTTAAAGAGTTCAAGAGTGGATTGTTTTTTTAATATATCTACCACGTCTTTCCCTATCAGGAAAAGTTGTGCTTCGGGCTTTTTTATAATTACCTGATTAAAAATACCAGCCAGTTCAAGCACTCCTTTTTTTCTAATAATAGTCCCGAAATAAAGGAGCCGGTTTTTGTCTGAGACTTTATTTGAAGGAGGAAATAGAGATAAATCGAGGCTATTTGGTATAACAGTAATTGGTTTATGTAATTTAAATATTTTCTTTGTTTGAACCGCGGTAAAATTACTGACAGATACGAGGGCATTAGCTCTTTTTATTGCCTGCTTTTCAAAAAAATGATTTTTCCATTTTTGCTTCCTTCCCTCAAGATGACAGAAGTAGGCATCTGAACCATGCATTCGGATTATGACGGGGCAATTAAGATTTATAAATGCAGTGATACCTGTCCAGTCCGGAGCTTCAATTAAATCAATGTTTTTCTCTTTTATCTCCTTACTAAGGTATTGCTGAAGGAATTTTCTATAAGAGTACCAACCCAGGAACTTATATTTTTTCTGTTTGATGAAATGAAATGAAATTCCATTTTCTTCCAATTTAAGATCCTGTTCCTGGCCATAAATAAAAATGCTCACTTTGATGTTTTTTTCCACCAGAGAGATGGCAAGATTTTTAATGCTGGTTCCTAATCCTCCGGAGGGGGTAGATTTTAAATGAGGAAATTCCGGAGTGAGAAATGCTATGTGCATGGCAGTAATTTTAGATGCCCCTGTACCATTTTTTCAAGTGAAAATTCCCTCACTATCTTAGTGCTAACATCCTTTCCAATTATTAAGTCCTTCTCCAAAACCTTTTCAAGAATGGAGGCGAGTTCCCGGATGTCACCCGCTTTAAATAAAAAGCCATGATACCCATTAATGATTATCTCGGGATTTCCACCCACCGGAGTTGTAATCACCGGGACATTGGCGGCAAGACTTTCAAGGATAGATAAACTGAAACACTCCATATAGGTGGGTTGCAGAAGAAATGAATACCCCTGTAACAACTCAGGTAATTTTGAAGAACTGCCATTAAAAACTATTTGCTGCTCCAGGTTGTAGTCAGCAACTTTGGCCTTAAGAACTTTTTCGCTTGGACCCTCTCCAAAAATATCAATTTTTAGCATGTTTTTAAGTTGTGCGGAAAGTAAATTTACGGCCTCTATCAGATCCTGTATTCCTTTAGATTCCCGTAAATGTGAAGCCACGATCATTCTTCCAAAATTCTCCTCTGTCCTCTTTTTGTAAATCGAAGTATCTATTCCGTTATAAACCAGGTGAGTTTTTCCTGCAATTTGTTTCCCATAGTCCATCAAAATATGGTCAACCGTATATTGGGATACCCCTCCAAAGCAATCTATATTCCTGCCGTACAACCTCCCTTTTATTCTGTTCTTTATTCTCTTTTTTAAAGGAAATCCCTGTATTGGTCTTGGATTATGATCTATAGCGATAATATAAGAGTGGTGGGCTGTTTTAATTTTCCTAAACATAGGGGTGCATAATTCTACAAAATGGGTGATTACAATATCATATCTTTTGGAAGTAATATCCTGATTGAAAAATTGCTCTATTGCAGATGTATTTTCAGAAGCAAATACATTTAAATTCTCATAAAAAGAATGAGGTTTACAGTGGCTGAAAAACCAGTCCACCCGCAACCCTCTTTCTTTGCAGGCACTATCATATGCCACAAAAAACCGATCCATCCCGCCAATTCTCTCAGGTTTCAACACATAATTGCAAATAACCGCTATGTATTTGGTTCCAATCATGCAGTAGCTATTTTTTTTAATACAAGCGTTATCCTCTTGCTGGTTCCTTCCAACGGTTTTCCCACCTGAAGTTTTATTAAATTCTTTTGTTCTGCTAATCTTGCTGTGGGGTTTTGCAGACTAAAATTAATCTCTTTTAACAGTTCTTGCCGGTTTTTAACGACTGCTACTGCACCACCTTTAACCACCCGCTCATAATGGCTATAACTTAAATACTTTTGATCATTATAAAGACCATTTTCAACATTTCCAAAAACAGTATTTATAACCGGTTTGTCAAAAAGCATAAAATCGAGGCTCATCGTAGAGCACATATTGATCCCAAGATCACAAAAATTAAGTATCATACGAAGATCTTCGATATCTCCGGGGGAAGGTACCCTTTGAGACCAAGGTTCCGGATGTCCATCCCTCGTAAGTTCCCATTTTGGAAAGTTCCAGGTAATAAAAGGATATTCTTTCCTGATAACATCAAATCTACTTCCATCTTCTGCAGGAGAAGTTCTCACTATGAAGTTAACATCTTCTATTTCCTTAATCTTAACCGCTTCAGCAATGGCTTCAATATAAAGCCCGTCATTCTTACTGGTAGATACATCCCCACAACTATAACAAATCGTTTTCTTCAAAGGGTTAATTTCGAATCTTTGATTAAATTCCTCCACACCTAATTTATATCTTTCAAGAACATAAGGCTCAAACTGGGGTGTACCCACAACTTCTACCGCAAGGCTTTTTGTAGCAGGATAGAAATAATTTAATTCGTTTTTCATCAGGTCACTCCATACTAAAAATGAATCAAATGGTGCAGCCATTCTACCTTTGGAAGCCAGATTATCCCAGCTGAAGATAAACGAGCAGGTTTTAATATTCAAAGCTTTAGCAGCATCATCCAAGGGAGCTAAATATGGCGGGCGTTGATGTGTAAAGAATAATATATTACATTTATTATTTTCCAGCAACTCCCGGTATTTTTTTACCTCCGGAAGTTGTTTCATAGAGGTAATTTGTTTTTTATATGAATAGTTGATCCATCCCTCTGAATTAAAAAAAGTAGTTAAATTAAAGATCAAACGGGTTAAATAAGCCCGTTTCGAATTAGTGGTGGGTCTGTTCTTTTCAAGGTTATAGCTTATGCCGGCAAAATTATCTTTATGCTTTTGCATATGAGCCACTTCTTTCATTTTTCGCCAGAACCAGGTTTTTCCCAATTCCCGGAATACCGGTAATTCTACAATTCGAATATTGGAATTTTCTATACCAATGTAGGCAGATGCAGGCAAGCCAGAAAAAATGATTATTTGATCAAAAATATCTAAACTTTCATTAATAAAATTACTAAGGATAAAATTGCGAAATCCTACCCCGTCAACAATAACTACCCCCAAAGTATTTTTCATATGTAGATAATCATTGTTTTTTATTAGTCATATGTAATTCGCATATCTTCATAGGTATTTGCATCGGGTTTCTGTTATGCTCATTTCATATTTAAAATTGAGTTGCTATTCTCATTAAGCAGGCTATCTCATTTTTGGCCAAGTGTTATTTGATGTATCGAGATTCTTAAGCCATTTGCGAATTACAAATTCCTCGGTCTTCCACATGGATTCATACGTTGCACCGGCAATATGAGGAGTAATTATTAAATTATCAACAGTAGCTGCTATTTTCATTAATGGATTTTCCTTTCTTTTTTCCCTTATAATCTCGTTCGCAAGCACATCTGTTGCATATCCACCTAATTCTTTAGCTTTTAATGCTTCTGCAATATAATCTTCATCAATTAATTCCCCC
The DNA here is from genome assembly GCF_007993795.1 of Antarcticibacterium arcticum. Lineage (GTDB taxonomy): Bacteria > Bacteroidota > Bacteroidia > Flavobacteriales > Flavobacteriaceae > Gillisia > Gillisia arctica. The sequence goes on from NZ_CP042476.1 coordinate 1,868,875, forward strand.
CGGGATGTATTAACAATATATGTTCCCCGTTTTAGGTGTGTTAGATTTGATCCATTTAAGAATTGAGAATTTTGGTCATTTAAAGGAATGTGTATGGAAAGAATATCAATCTTTTTAAGTAATTCCTCAAGGGAGTTACAAGCATTAGGATGGTCTCGTAATTCAGGGTTAATGTCGTAAAAAACAAAGGGCATTTTAAAAACTTTTGCATATTCAGCAATTTGTTTTCCTACCCTGCCAAAACCTAATAAACCCAGGGTATAGTGGCAAAGATTGTGGGCTTTAAATTGATCTCTTTCCCAACCACCTTTCTTCACGTGATCAAATCCCTGGGGGATCTTTCTAAGTAAAGAGAGCAAAAGCGCCCACGTATGTTCTCCAGTAGAAGGAATTGTCGCTAAAAACTCTGTTTCACCTATAAGGGAAATTATTTCTATGTTTCTTGCTGCTGCTTCTTCCAGATCGATATGGTTTAACCCGGTGGTAGGTGTCAGGATATACTGCAAATTATCAGCTTTTAGGAAAACCTCCCTATCAATAAAATGATTAAGCCGAAGAATTAAAACTTCCATATCCTCAATCTCCTTTATAAGTTCCATTCTTGTAAAAGGGCCGATTTTAACTTCCGCAACTTCCTTGAGGAGTTTAAGATTTTCATTAGAAAAGTCTAATGGTTCGGTTATTAAAATTTTCATTTGGCCTGGTCCTTCCATTCAGCTATTACACTTTTTAAAATTACGACATCCAGAGTTGTATCTATATTAACAGCCCATTTGGGATCCATTATATATGCCATTTTAGAGGTCGGCATAAAACTTCGCTCCCGTTTAAGCACAGCTGTTTTTATGAGATAAATACAGCCGTTCCGTATGTACAATGGCGGCAGTTTCTGCCTACTTTCTGTTTCAAATTGTGGCATCAGGCTTGTCATCTTCCCTTCCTTAACTTCATACATCCTCGCAGGGTGATTGTCCCCTACTGGTACCATACTTATAATTGCATCTACCGGATTTTCTTTTAAAAGTTCAATCGCATTATCTATATCAATGCCAGTGCGTAAAGGAGCTGTTGGCTGCAGCAACATCACAGCATCAAAATTATTATTTTCTTTTTCAAGTTGGAGAAGCACTTCCAGTACAGCCTCTACAACATTGGAGTTATCCAAAGCTAATTCCTTTGAACGAAGTAAGACGTCACAGCCACTTCCCCTAGCTATTTTCGCAATTGTTTTATCTTCGGTACTTACTATAATTTTTGCAAGGGAGGAAGAATTTCTACCCGCTTCAATAGCATAGGAAATAAGAGGTTTTCCCGCAATGTCCATAATATTTTTCCCGGGTACTCCTTTACTTCCTCCCCGTGCGGGAATAATTCCAAGAATCCTCATTAGTAAGTAATGGTTTTGGAAAATGACAATTCTGTTTCAGCAAGTATTGCGGCCATTTTTCTACCTGCATTGCCATTTCCATAAAGGAAGTCAGGTTCAGAGTGCACCCTTGCAATAGCTTGTGATGTAGCATCATAAATCTCCTGCTGAATATAGTCTACATTTACTACATTGGCAGACCGATTCCTTCTAAACTGGCGATTGCCAATATTTACTACGGGAACTCCCAAATATGCACATTCTCTTAATCCAACACTGGAATTCCCAACAAGAGCTTTGGAGTTCTTAAGCAACTTAAGAAAATCTTCAGGCTCCATATTTTTAAAGAAGTGCATATTCTTTGGCTGTTCCAGCTCCCGAAACGCGCGAATACCATTGGAAGTACCATCAGAGCCCGCGTCAACATTTGGCCAAAACCAGAAAGCAGGATAACCCAGTTCTTGGACAGCCTTTAAAGTTTGTAGTATCTGTTTTTTGGATTCTGCATATTCTGTAGTCACTGGATGTTGCATTACCACAATATAACCTTCCTCCCAGTTTAGTTTTGCTCCTACCCCCCATACTTTTCAATGGGATCGAAATTGAGAAATGGGTATTCAGATATCTGCTTTGCAAGGTCAATTGAAGGACAGCCTGTATTAATTACTTTTTCAGGATTTTCTCCAAGCTTGATTACCCTCTCCCGTGCATCTTCAGAACTAACCAGATGTAGATCTGCCAGTTTGGTATTGGCGTGACGCACTTTTTCATCTATACTTCCTGTAACTTCCCCACCCTGAATATGTACCAGCGGAATGTTTTGAAAAGCGGCGGCAATCGAAGTCGCTATGGTTTCAAATCTATCTGCAATTGTGATCACTGCATCCGGTTTCAGGTTATAAAGAACATTGGTTAGCTCCATTACTCCTAAACCGGTAGTCTTAGCCATGGTGGTTGGATTCTCTCCTTCCAAAACCATGAAGACCTTTGCAGCTATTGGAAACCCATCTTTTTCAATAAAATCCACCGCATTTCCATAACGATCGAGCAATGCAGAACCGGCAATAACCAGTTGTAACTCAAGATGCGGATGATCTTGAATAGCCGTTAGAGCAGTTTTTATCCTACTATAAGATGGCCTAGCCGTTACTACTACGCAGATTTTCCGTTTTATCATTTAGAGATTTTTCTATTATAGAAATCTAATTTTGTTATTATTTTTAACTTCAGCCAGTGAAAATGGTGACGAATAGTAGGATCTGTAAATATCACTTTAAGCCCTCCCTGATAATCATCAGTATTTTTCACAGAATATTCTCCATTTCGTTCGAGAGATATTAATTGTACATATCTGGATCGGGGGAAAATTTTTCTAACAAGCTCTACCTGGTCTGCTCTATCACCTTCAATTACAACAATTCCACACCGCACTAATTTTCTTTTAATCTCCAAAAGGTTATTTTCCCCTCCATCAATTATTACAAGTTCATATTCCTCTTCATTTGGAAGATCTCTTACATCCCGGTATAAATTCATTTGATTGTAATCACCATTTAGGTTTTGGGGTATTTGATTTAAACAAAATGAATTTGCTTCCGTTCCAGATACCTTTAAGGATAAATCTTCCAACCGGGAATACATCAATATACTTCCTGAAATTGTACCTATACCCACCCCTACTTCAAGAATTTTCTTTATATTATATTTCTGAATAAGTTTTAAAATTTGAAATAAGGCAAATTCACTTACAATGTGCTGACTCCCCTCCGCCAAACAATAACGTTTGTATTCCTGATGGGTATAAACTTTTAAGTCCATATTTTATTGCTTCTTTTGTAGCGAAGCCTAAAATTAAAAAAAACACCTTTAAAGCTTCTCGATATAGTAGGATTTTCTAATCCTTATTAATATCCTTTTCTGTAAGAAATTCCCACTGACTTAATTCCTTTTTAAGAGTCTTTCCGATAACTTCTCCAAATTTATAAGCTGCTATCCCATAACCTTTAGGTTTTTTTGTTTCCAAATCATCAAAAGATAGTTGGTGTCCTAACGTTAGATCTTTGTTCACCGCCAGGGATTTTTCAAAAATATTTTTAAGTGCAGTAAACTTGGAATTATCGCTCTTATTAACAGGATGTTTAAGGGAATAACTAATATTTCTAACCGCCTTTACCAGCTGGTTAATCTCGTCAATTTCTAATGAAGAAGTAGCATCCGGCCCAAAACTCCTGCGGTCAAAAATAGCATGGAATTCCAGGATCTCAGCCCCCTGAGCTGTGGCAGCGATACAGGTTTCAATCTTTGCAGAATGGTCGGAATATCCCACCGTCACATTATATCGCTCTTTTAATTCATTTATCACATTCAATCCATAATTTTCAGGAAGCGTAGGGTAAGCGGTGGTACACTGTAAAATGGAAAATACAGCGTTCTTTTCTTTGAGGAAATTTACAGTTTTATCCAGTTCCAAAAAGGAACTCATTCCAGAAGAAAGAATAATAGGCTTTCCTGTTTTGGCAATTTTCTCAAGAAGCAGAAAATTAGTGACTTCCCCTGATCCTATTTTATATCTTTTCACCCCAACCTCTTCCAAAAGATCTACCGCCGCGTTACTAAAAGGAGAAGCCAAAAATTCCACTCCTTTTTCTTCACACCTGGCTTTTAAAAGCTTCCATTGATCTAAAGAAAATTCCATTCTCTTCCAATAATCAAATCTGCTTTTATCCTGATAGGAGAATTTAACCCGAAACGGCTCGTGGATGCTGCTTTCAGCTTCTGCGATATGTACTTGAAATTTAACCGCATCTACACCAGTTTGAGCGAGGGAATCGATATACGCTAAAGCGATACCGATGCTCCCTTCGTGGGCTTGGCCTATTTCTGCAATTAGGTACATAAATTTTAATTTGTGATTTTGATTACAAGATAATATTCTTTCCGGCTGCACCTTAATATTGTGTAGAATTAATATCCGGGATTCTTCAGTGTTTTTATTTTTAAAAGTTCCTTTTTAGTAACAGGCCGTCTAAATTTCAATATCCTCTTAAAATTACCTGCTGTTTGTCCCAAGGCTAAGAAATACTCTTTTAAGAATTTTCTATCTCTAAGAGCATATTTACTAAAATTATGATACCATAACCTTAATATTTTTTTGATTAACAGAGGGAAAGGATAATAGACCAGATAAAAAAACGTGGTGTTTTTTAATTGCTTTCCAAACCGGAAGTAGCCAGCTCCTGATGTTTTTCTTTTCTGTTGGTCCACCCTATGGTTAACCATTATGTGGTTTGAAATCATTATAGAATATCCTTTAATAAGGGTTTCCCAAGCGAGGCAGACTTCCTCCCCATAAATATCAATCCAAACCGGAAATCCACGGGTCTTATCGTATACTTGCTTTTTCATGGCGAAGCCACAACCCAAAAATTCATTGCTGAAATAGTCTTCCCTTTCGGTTAGCATATCCTCGGGAATTTCCTCATCATTTTTAAAAACTCCTTTTATTTCTCTGAAAGAAATTATTCCGAGGTTTTTATTTTTTTTAAATAAATCTGATGTCATTTTGATAAAATCCCTTTGAAGCGGATGAGCATCATCATCAAACCCAAACAGGAACTTCCCAATGGCCTTTTCATATAAAATACTCCTTGCTACAGAGGCTCCTAAAACCATTTTTGAATTGTACCAGTATACACTTGGGAATTGTTTTTCTAACTCTTCCGATCCATCTGAGCAACCATCTAAAAACACCCTTATTTCATGACAATCTTTATTGATGTAGCATTCCAGAATGCCTAAGGTTTTTTCAAGTTCTCTTTTTCTGTTTCTGGATACTATGAGAATCGAAGCTTCCATTATTGCTGAAGGATTTTATGGAGTTCATTTTTTAAATGATCTTTCGAAAGATAATACTTAAGGTCTTCCCAATTCATTATTGATGGTTCTGAACTCGTTTTCCACTCTTTATAAAGTAATTCAATAATCTCAGAAATTCTTTCCGTATCATCAGCTTCTGCCCGATAAGGATAGTCCTCACCTAATAAACGTTTTCCTTCACTTTTTTCGGGTCCAAGATATAGAATTGGTTTATTGGCCGCTATGCAATGCGGGAACTTTCCAGGCAGGAATGGACTTATTACAGCAACAGATTCCAAAATAATATTTACAGAAGCCACCTCCTGCAGCTTCATAACCTCGTCATAGGCCACATATCCGTCACTTACAAATAATTGATCTATTTTATGCGCCATTTTTTTTAAATCGGGGAGATGATATGAAGCGCTTCCTACCAATAATAAACGAGCTTCTGCATTTGCCTGGGGATTTTTTGAAAGAAATTTTTTAAAAGCATTTAATAATGGGAATGGATTTCTTTGCTTCATTAAATTGCCCGCGTGTAATATATTGAACCTTTCCGGATCAAACCAGCGGGGTAAAACAACCGAATGCTTTCTTTTCCTATTTAACTGGTGCGGGATGATCACCCTTTTGTTTTTGAAATCCTCATAATGTTCTTCCATCCACTCTGCCAATAAGAAAGATGGGTATCCCACCCATTTGCATTTGGCCGCAACCTCTTTAAAAAATTTAATTTTTTGCTGATAGCCTGGTTCAGACCACTCATAAGGTTCCGGATAATAGTGAAAAGGATAAGGATCGTGAATATAAGCCATCCATTTTTGGTGAAATTCAGGCAACTGCAAAAAGGCGTGATGAGGGCGAAAACTTGCTCCTTTACTTAACGTAAGGATTATGTCCGGCTGAAAATCAATTTCCTTCTTTAATGCCGCTGCTATACTTTTAGAGTCATTTAAAAAAGTAAAGGAAAACCCGAAAATTGGTTCCAGATGTTTTGCCAGATTTATCTTAAAAGTGTGTTGTAATTTCCTTTGGATCCGGCTCAGCAAAAAAAGTGAACTATTTCTGTTTTCTTTAATGGAAATACACGGAATATCCTCAAGGTGAATCGTTCTTCTGGTGTAATGATAAACCAGAACTTCAAACCCTGCTTTATATAAATTCCATATTAAGGCAACATTGGCTTTGGACCCGCTACTGTCTTCAGCATCTATAGATTCTGCTACTACTAAAATTCTTTTTTTATTCGAGGACTTCAAAAATAGAGATGTTTAGGTAAAGATAATAATTCAAAATGCACTTTGACTTGCAAACTTCGACAAGCTCAGGGTGACACCAAAAAAGTCCGGCTGAGCCTGTCGAAGCCTCAATTATAATCATTAAATAAATTTTGAAGATCCTAAGAATGTCCTTGAGCTATCAAAAAATCAACGATCCGTCCAGCGGCCCTTCCATCTCCATAAGGGTTTTCCTTACCGGTAAAATCAGGTGGATCCTTTAAAAAGCTATTAACTTCTGCAACAATTACAGTTTTACTGGTTCCTGAAATAACCGCACAACCGGCTTCCACCCCTTCCATTCTTTCCGATATCATTCTTGTAACCAGTACCGGTTTGCCAATAGTTGGTGCTTCCTCCTGGATACCGCCTGAATCTGAAATAATTAAAGAGGATCTTTTCATTAACCATAACATCGTGGGATAGGCCACTGGAGAAATGAGGTGAATATTAGTTTGCTGGCTCAGCATTTTTTCAACAGTAGAAACTACATTGGGATTAAGGTGCACCGGATAGACAATTTCAACATCTTTATTTAAAGCAATTTCTAACAATGCTTCACATATTTCTTCAAGACCTTTACCAAAATTCTCCCTACGATGGCCTGTAACCAAAATTAATTTTTTCTCTGGATTGAATCTTAACTTAAGAGCTTCTACCTCTTTCGATAATGACAGATTTTCCATTTTTTTACCGGCCCATTGTAATGCATCCACCACAGAATTACCCGTTACCAATATATTTTCCTCTGAGATCTGCTCCTTCATTAAATTTCCTTTTGCCTTAAGTGTGGGCGCAAAATGGAAGTCGGCTATCTTTCCTATAATCTGCCGGTTTATTTCCTCAGGAAAGGGAGACATTTTATTATATGTTCTAAGGCCTGCCTCTACATGCCCCACTTTTATCTGGCGATGAAAAGCTGCTTGGGTAATTACTGAAGCTGTAGTTGTATCTCCGTGCACAAGAACTATATCCGGCTGTACTTTATCAAACACTTCATCAATCTTGCTAAAAATAGCCGCGCATAGGCCATTAAGAGTTTGCGCTGATTTCATTAGATCCAGGTCAAAATCGGGTGTGATGTCAAAAAAATCCAGTACCTGATCCAACATTTCCCGATGCTGTGCTGTTACACAAACATTAAAAGGAATATTCCTTTTTTTTAATTCATGAATTACGGGTGCCATTTTTATGGCTTCAGGTCGAGTACCAAAACAAATAAGTAAATTCAAATTATTTTTTTAGAGGTAGTTTTTATAAAGTGGATATAGAAATCCATAAATCCTATGTTTGATTAGATAGTAGATTCTCCAATTTAAATTAATCCCGTTTTCCAAAAAGAAATCTTTATGCTCCCTAAGAATAGCGGGATATGTATCATGGTATTTATAAAAAGCCTTTAATAATTTCCATTTAAAATATGGTTTACCCTCTACTCCAAAAGCGGTCAAATAAGAATGAATTAATCTAAAACTAAGCATCAAAGAATTCAATGCCGTTTCGTCACTTTTTCTACTGATTCTGCCCACTTCATGCTCCCGGTAAAGTACGTGACATCCTTTAGTATTAATAAGTTTATCGGCATTTAATAAAATCCTAGTAAAGAATTCGGCATCGTCATTCACACTAAGGCGGGAATTCCATTCCCCAGCAGCCCGAATTAACTCGCGAGGAGTTAAATAAGCATGTAGTGGAACAAAGGCCTGTTGTTTACTAATTTCCTGATAGAAATCTTTTGGATCGATAGAAACCTGATCCTTCATAAAATTTTTTAACTGGAACTGTTTACCCTGCCAAATCAAATCCCATCCGCAAGTTGAAAAGATCTTTGAATTTTTCTGATTTTCCAATTCTAACCATTGCAGTTCAAGTTTGTTAGTGGAAAGCAAATCATCATCGTCTAACCACTGAATGTATTTTCCATTACTAAGATTAAAGCCATAATTCCTGCAGGAAGAGGCCCCCTTTGGATATATTTCAGGTCTTTTGTAATATTGAAAGCGTTGGTCTTTTTCTATTAAACTGTGTATAAGTAATGCTGATCCGTCTGTACTACCGTCATCTACAATAATACACTCCCAATCTTCAAAAGTTTGTGCCTTTACAGAATTTAATGTATCCTGCACAAAATTCTCCCTATTAAAGGTTGGGATAATAATAGATACTTGAGGTAACTGGTCCAAAAATAGCTTGTTTAATTTCTGCGCGTTAAATACATTTTCCTAATTTAGAAATAAGTTTTCTATAGAATTTTCCCAAAGCCAAACCTATTTTTAAAAATAAGGACATCTTCCTTGAAAACCCTTCGTTCTGCTGCACGTAAATTAACAATTTTTGCACTAGATGAGGGGTATAAGAATAAACTAAAAAGGTATTGGCCAAAAACAAAATACTGGTCTTTGTATGTAACCCATTATCAGTGAGAAAATCCAGGATCTTAATTCTTATTACAGCCGATGTTTTTCGCTTCAAATAATTTTTATCCTCCTGTAATGTTAAAGTTTGGGAATGTTTGCGATACTGGAATAAGTATTCATCTACAGGCGCATAATTTTCAGGAAAGGCATACCCTATCCTTGTATATAATTCCCATTCTTCAGCATAATCAAAATTTTCATCAAAACGATATTTGTTAATAAATTCACTTCTCCATAAAGGCCCCAAGCTATTCATTTTCATTTTTCCAGTTAAAATCGCATCTCCTAAATGGGGAAAAACGAGTTGTTGTTCAGGTTTTATTATGGTGGAATCTCCATTTTTGAATACTATTTTTTCAAATTTACATACTGAAAAATTAAGTTGAAAGTTTTCTATAAGGGGAAGCATTTGCAATTCTAATTTTTTAGGATGCATTAGATCATCATCATCAAAAAATTGAATAAAGGAAGCATTTCTATCCCTGGCAATGTCTAATCCATAATTCCTGGATCCAGATAATCCTTTTTTATAAAGATTCGTCTTTAAATAATAGGAAAACCGATGGTCCTTCTTAACATACCTTTCGACAACATCTTTGGTCTCATCAACGGAATGATCATCAACAATTACGCATTCCCAATTGGTATATGTTTGCTCTAATATTGAGTTTAGAGTTTCCCATATCAGCTCGGACCTATTGTAAGTAGAAAGCAATATAATTATTTTGGGACTAATTATCATAGTTTGATACGCCGTCGTAACATTTTAAAAGGATTTGTGATAAATTTGCCAATCCGAAATTCTAAGCTATTCAAGATTTTTTGTTCAGTTTTTTCTACAACCTCAAGTCTGGCAACCAAATGATCTACGAAAGATTCATAATGAATCAAATACAGGTCTTTATGTTTAAAATATATGTATTTTAATAACTCATATTTCTTAGATCTAGCAATAGAAGAATTAGATATTTTTTTTTGTCGATAATTAAATAAAATCTCTGGGATTACTTTTGAAATTCCTCCATTTTTTAATAATCGAATATAAAACTCCCAGTCTTCATAACCATCCTTCATATCTTCATCATAACCGCCGGAATTATAAAAATCCCTTTTTCTGAAAATCGAATTACCAATAGCACAATTATACAGAAGAAAATCCTTTAATTCTGCCTCCTTTGGTTTAATAATCTTCAGAATTTCTTTTTCCTTAAATATATTAGCATAACAAGTCACTATTTTGATCTGTTCATCTTTGGAAATTATTTCCAGAGCCTTAGCTGCAAAACTTGGATCAAAATAATCATCACTGTCCAATACAATAATGTAATCCCATTTTGAATTTTCTATTCCTATATTTCGTGCTGCACTAGCTCCTTTATTTTGTTGGGTAATAAGTTTATCTATTTTAGGTTCAAGATTTTTTAATACAGCTTTAGTCTCAATATTAGATCCGTCGTCAATTACAATAATTTCTTTTTGTTGAAGAGTTTGAGCTAATGCGGAAGCCACAGCCTGCTCAATATACTGGGCATCATTGAAACAGGGGATTATAATTGATACCATTATCGCACTAGTTCTGGTTTAAATAAATATTTTTCCATCGCTTGGAAATTTCGATTAATGAAAAATTAGTTTCTATAAATTTAGGAGCTTCCTGAGACATTCTTTTCCTTAGATTTGGGTTTAGAATTAATTTTTCCACGGCATCAATATATTCGTTTAGATTACTCTCTTCACAAACAAATCCGGTGTTATGATTTTGAATAGTATTTTTTACACCACCAGAATCAAAGGCAACTACTGGTAAACCGCTGGCCTGAGCTTCTAAAGATACAATCCCCTGACTTTCCCTCATTTCACCAAAAGGTATGGAAGTCATAAGAAATATATCTGATATCCAATATTGTTCTCTTATTTCTTGTTGAGATCTTGATCCCAATAAATGCACCTTGCCCTTCAAAGAAAGTGATGAGATTAATTTCTCAAGAGCCCCATATTGGGTTCCGTATCCAATAATATTATAGCAAATATTATAACCCCTTTTAATTAATTCGTCTACAGCCTTTATGCCTAAATGGTGTCCTTTAATTTCCTCCAATCTTCCAACGGATAGCAGTTGTATTACTTTTCCTTGTTTAAAAATATTATTATGATTTGTAGAGAAAAATTCAGTATCCACTCCCACTGGTATGACTCTCAAGTTCTCTTCAGGACAGCCTAATTCTTTTATCATATTAGCAAGATACGGGGTATTAGCCACAATTAAATTATCACCCTTAAAAAGGTTATTATAATAACCGTTGTTTGGAATATAACCGTTAATCGGAAAAAAAACATCGTGACCATGAAAGGAAACTATTAATTTTCCTTTAATGGATCCCGAGGTTTTTAAAATATCTACGGGATGAATATTGGTACCATATTGTACATGGATAATATCGGCATATTTAAATTTCTGATAAAAATCGTATTCAAATATCCAGGATAGACTAAACTTCTTTTTTTTTAAATAAAATTTTCTAAGTTCAGATAATCGGTTTATATTTTTTAAAAAAAGCCAACTTGCATTTAATGTTTTTAAAAATTTATTGGCGGGAATCTTATAATCCTCTAAAATGATCTTTTGCTCTATTTTGTATTGTTCTATTAAATCCCTATGGGAACTGGAATCTATATCAAGCTTTTTTTTGACCAATAAATTCACGGATAAACCTATTTTAATGGCAATGATGACCTGTGAAATTATAAATGTTTCAGACAAATGGGGGAATTCTTGGATTTTAAAAATTATAGTTTTCATCTTTACACCCTCTTAATCCTCAGTTTCAGCTTCGATTTGACGATTTCAATGATTTCAGAAGGGTGTAAATATTTTAAAGCTTTAATTCTCCAACCTTTTGTAATTTCTTTATTCTTATTTGTCAGGAAAACTTTAAAGATTATTTCCTTTCTGAATCTATCAATAACCTTTGAAAACTCTTCAGCAGGATAAATCGCTGATTCTAAATTTTTCATCCTGAGATGATCTAACCAAGTTAAAAATAATTGCATTTCTCCCAGCGTAAAATAATTCCTGAATTCAAGGAATTTTGTAAGTATTTCATCAGGATATTTTTCCTGAGAATAATTAATTTTTTTGAAAAGAGCAAGTCTAAGGTTCACCCCAATTTTTTCTTGTTCATTTTTAAAAATCTGTGTTAATTGCCCGTCATGATATCGGTATCGAACTAAGGATTCCTGAATATTATAGAATTTCCTTTTCCAGCTTGCTCTAATCCAAAACTCATAATCCTCTCCGTGTTCAAAATTTTTATCAAAAAATAAATTTTGTAAAGCTTTCCTTCTATACATAACCGAATTATTATTTATGGAACAATTAAAAAATAACTGCGCTTTAATTTGATTATCAAGTTCAGGTTGTTTAATTAATTTTCCGGAGAAAAAAGCTTCCATCCAACTTCCACATATAGATATATCAGGATTATTATTGAAAATATTTACTTGTTTAGCAAATCTTTGAGATTTAGAAATATCATCGCTATCCATTAAGGCAATAAAAGTTCCCCTGGCTTTCTTTATTCCAATATTTCTTGAGAAGGCCACTCCACGGTTTTTTTGATTTTGAAAAAATTTAATTCTATTATCAGTATAAGTCCTGATTTTGGAAACTGTCCCATCTACTGATCCATCATCTATAATTATCAATTCAAAATTATCTAAACTTTGGTCCAAAATGCTATTTATTGCATCCTCTATATATTTTTCCCTGTTATAAACCGGAAGAATTACAGATATTAATGGATTTGTCATTTTTCTCAAAAACTATTAGTGCAGAAGTGATGAAATCTTATCTTAGTTCTTGCTTAGTAAAGATATGTTTTCATTTTTTATTTGACCCTAAAGTAAAAAGAATTGAATATTAATTATATCATTTTAGCTCATAAAAACCCAATACAGGTTAAAAGACTTGTTTATAGGTTAAACGAAGAATGGGTAAGTTTTTATATACATATTGATGTCAACTTTAATATAGATGATTATAAAAGTGAATTGGATCAAGTAAATAATGTGACTTTTCTGGAGGGAGAGGAAAGAGAAAAGGGAACCTGGGGAGACATAGGAATTGTTAGGGCAACCATTAATGCGATGAAATTAATTAAAAATAATAACAGAAACGGCTATACAGTTTTATTGAGTGGGCAGGATTACCCTCTACAAGGCAATTTAAATATTCTGAACTTTTTGAAGAATAATCCAGAATTTGGATACATTAATTTATTTTCCCTTCCTCACCAGGGTTGGCATATGGAAGGACTTAATAGAATCAACCGTTATAAAATCAATAAATCTGAAAGAAGAGGTCATTTTTTACAATTGACATCAATATTTGAGGAAGATTTTTATTCTCTAAAAACCTTTGGACACTTAAACTTTTTACGTAAAGCTGGAAAATTTAAAAAAGCAAAATTAATTTTTAAAAAAAGAAGATTTCCAAAATACCTTAAACCATATGGAGGTGGACAATGGTGGGCCCTACCTTTTGGGATGCTGGAATATATCCTTGCATTCCTCGATCAATATCCAAATTATTTAAATTATCATGTTTATACACTATTACCGGACGAAATTTTCTTCCATAGCATCCTAGGATCATCGAAGTTTAGTGATAAGATTCAGCCTGCTATTACTTTTGTGAATTGGGAGCGCGAACAAGGACCTCTTCCGGTAACTTTCACTAAAAGCGATTTTAGTGAATTAATAAACCAGTCTAACAAAAAACTCTTTGCAAGAAAATTTGACATTGACTTAGATCAGGAAATTTTGGACCTAATTGACGAAAACTTACAGTCTTAAAAGGAGTTTTTCTTATAATAATTATTTTCTTTTTGCCATGCTTAATAAAATATAACCCCTCCCAAAAATAGATACTACCAAGATGGATAAAAGAAATAAAAATGATGACTTCAAACTCATTTCTTTTTTAACGATTTTTGATACCTCACCGCAATGCATCGAAAACCTCCCACTTTTTCCAATTTCATAACATAAATTCATCATCCCATTTACAAGTTCCATTCTTGTAAACGTGTCAATTGAAACCTGAATATCATAAAATGTTAACAGTCGATTTTCCAATAATTCTTGATTAAAATCTTTAATGGTTCTTGTTAAATTGCTTTGTATACTTTGGGAATGAAGTCTTCGGTGAGTAACTACTTTTTCAATATAGGATCCATTTTCAGTTTCCAATAACATTTTGCAGAAATAATTATAATCCTGCCAGGATTTCATCTCCTCATTCCACCTTAATTTTTGAGCTATAAGACGGGTTAAAAGTATGTCATATGTATACCAGTGTATTTTTGATAAAATAAAATCTGATGCCTTAATACCATATTCTTTTTGGTCATATTTGTAAGGCTTCATTAATATCCCATCTTTAAAATTGGCAGTCTGTGCAACCACAAAATCCTTTTTAGCGTTCGTAATAACATCCACTTTAACCGCAATATGATCTGGTGTCATTAGATCATCACTATCAAACCAAATTAAATATTCTCCAGTACTCTGTTCAAAACCATAATTACGGCATGAATTCGCCCCCTTTTTAAAGTTTTCCGGTCTTTTGTGAAATTGTAACCGCTTATCCTTTTGAAAATACTCCCATAATAATTCCTCTGTCCCATCTGTGGAAGAATCATCTACAACTATGCATTCCCAATTATTGAAAGATTGGTTTAGAATCGATTCAATTGTTTCCAAAATTAAATGAGCCCTGTTGAAAGTAGGGATGATTATAGAAACAAGTGGAATATTTGACATAAGGTTTTAGAAAATAGTTGAACCAGACCGTGCTCTTTATTAAAGATGTTCTATTTTATATAGAAGCAAATACTTGTCGTTATAACACATATTATCCTCGGTACAATTTTCAAAGATCTCATCTATTGGATAATTAAAATTAAAAGGAGCAACTTCAACATTAATGGGTCTCCATTTGCCCATTAAAGCAATATCATTATTTACCATTCTATCCTTAAAACTTGTTGTGAGAAGGTATTTTGAACTGCTCTTTTTAATATTATCTATCGCATTAAAAATCTGATGATTTGTTAAATGCACAAATAAATCGCGACAAATAATTAAATCTACTTTTGGTAACGGATCTTCTATAATATCAAGTTGGATAAATTCAATGTTATTAGAAGAAAATTTCTTGTTTCCTAAAATAATTTCACCTACAACATCGCCGCCGTAATATTGAATACCCTTTAAATCTATTTTTTTCATCCAATAAAAATCTCCGCAAGGAATGTCCAAAATAGTTTTAATGGAATATTTTTGAAAAAGAACAGGCAGTTGTTTGATTATTTCCCGTGTTTGTAATAAATCAGAACCTGGGCCAGATCTGGAAACTTCATTTATTTCTTCACCTTTATGAAATAAATTCTTATCATAAATATTTTTAAAAACTTTCTGATTTTTCCATTTATTATTTCTAGATTTATAGATTACCTGTAATAACTTTCGTTTTACTTTATAAAGGGTTTTTCTGATTTTCATATTAGATTTACTTTATATAGTATTTATTTTATTTGCGCCATTAAAACTGATTTAAATCCGTAACCATTTAGGAGGGATTAAATCCATTGTCTTTTCATTCATTTCTATATCTTTAAACCAATTTCTTGGAGCTATTACAATTTTCTCCGGATTTTTATTTAACCAGGCTCCCCACCAGCTAAAGGAACTGTTAGCAATGATGTTATGGGAACATTTGCTCATTAAAATCATATCTTTCCAAGAATCTTCACCAAAGTTGTAGTCCACAAAAACAGAATTGTATTCAACCTTAGAAAACTTTTCCCGCACCCAATCTAATTCATCTGAAAAAAAGATCAATGTAGGGTTCTTAACCTTGCCAGCGATTATGTCAATAGCTTTTAAATAATAATGCATATCACAGTTGCCATGAATATTCTGAATTTCTCTATTAGTAATATAATCCCCTCTTCTGATGTGAACTGAAACAGTATCCTTTTTATTAATAATTTCCAAAAGCTCTAGATTCTTATCCCCCAGTTGTTTTGGAGAAAAAAGGAAAAGGTCACGAACATATTCTTCGTTAGAAAGAAAGTATTTATAACTCTGGAAGTACCCCTTTAAATACACAGGAGATTTTAAATAGAGTAAATATTCATGAAAATTATAACCGGGTTCTTTAAATATCTTGGGAAAGGGAAAATTAAATCGCTTTTTAAAGCTTGTCATCTTCGAAGGATTAAAATACTTCTCTATTTTCTTAATATCCGCAAATTTATATTTGTTATTAAATACACCTAATTCAAAATTTCTTACTGTTTGTACATTTTTAATTTTTTTTGGATTTTCAAGAACGGTTGAATCCACTAAAAGACTGGTTTTTTCGCGTTCTGCTATAATACTTGCTATAGCATATTGAAACATCTGATTACCAAGACCCCCTTGTAATTGAATAACTACCATGTAATTTTAATTTTTTCCTTCTTAAAATCAATCTTGAAATTTATTTTTATAAAAATCTTTAATTCCTTTTTCCAATGGTATCTTATATTTCCAACCTAAACTATGAATTAAAGTTACATCCAAGAGTTTTCGCGGAGTGCCATCCGGTTTATCACTGTTCCAGATAATCTCCCCTTCATAATTGACAATTTTTTTTATTATTTCCACAAGTTCCTTTATTGTTATGTCCTGTCCGGTTCCCACATTCACACTTACATTTCCATGATAAGTTTCCATTAAATGAAAACAGGCTTCAGCAAGATCATCCACATGTAAAAATTCTCTCCTGGGAATTCCTGTTCCCCAAACTTCCACATATTCCAGTCCTTTTATTTTTGCTTCATGAAACTTGCGCAGTAGCGCCGGTAAGACGTGAGATGTCTCCAGATCATAATTATCATTTGGCCCATATAAATTGGTTGGCATAACCGATATAAAATTGCACCCATACTGCCGGTTGTAATTCTCACACATTTTCACACCGGCAATTTTAGCAATGGCATAAGGCTCATTTGTGGGTTCAAAAGGTCCCTCCAGAAGATAAGACTCCTTAATAGGTTGTGGGGCCATTTTTGGATAAATACAGGAGGACGCCAGGAACATTAATTTCTTTACCCCATTAACATAGCTTTGATGGATCACATTGTTCTGGATCATCAGATTTTCGTATAAAAACTGAGCTCTGTAGGTGTTGTTAGCTTGTATTCCACCCACTGTTGCCGCTGCCAGGAAAACATATTCCGGCTTCTTCTCCTCAAAGAAATTTATTACTTGTTTCTGGTCTGTAAGATCAAGCTCTCGTGAGGACCTTAGAATTAAATTTGAAAACCCTTCCTGCTGCAATTTTCTAACAATTGCAGATCCTACCATACCCTTATGTCCTGCGATATAGATCCCGGAGTTCTTTTCCATTATAAATAAAATTCTACTCGTGGTAATTTAATGTATCGTGACCACCTTCCTTTAAATATTTTTCTTTTTGAAATAATTTTATATCGGCAGCCATCATTTCGGTGATTATTTCATCAAGGGAATAATTTGGTGCCCAGCCCAATTTTTCTCTGCATTTAGAAGCATCTCCAATAAGAAGATCTACCTCTGTGGGACGGTGATAATTTGGATCAACTTTTACAACCACTTTACCTTCAGGTAATTGAAATTCTGGGTTTGAGCATTCTACAACCGTTCCCTCCTCATTTTCCATAATTCCTGTGAAACTTAATGTAATTCCTATCCGGTCAAAAGCTTTAATCACGAAATCCCTTACCGAAGTTGTTACCCCTGTTGCGATCACATAATCATCTGGTTCCTCCTGTTGTAACATGAGCCACATCGCTTCAACATAATCCTTGGCATGACCCCAATCCCTCCTTGCATCTAAATTACCAAGGAATAGCGTGTCCTGCATTCCTAAAGCTATCCTGGATGCGGCTCTTGTGATCTTACGGGTAACAAAGGTCTCTCCGCGTATTGGTGACTCGTGGTTAAACAGGATGCCGTTGCAGGCATACATATTATAGGCTTCCCGGTAGTTTACAGTGATCCAGTAAGCATAGAGTTTAGCTACCCCATAAGGACTCCTGGGGTAAAAAGGAGTTTTCTCTGTTTGGGGGACTTCCTGCACCTTACCGTATAATTCAGAGGTTGATGCCTGATAGATCCGGGTTTTTTGGGTTAATCCAAGTAAGCGTACAGCTTCGAGTATTCTTAAGGTTCCCAGTCCATCAATATTTGCGGTATACTCAGGGGTATCAAAACTCACCTTTACGTGGGACATGGCCCCCAGATTATAGATCTCATCCGGCTGCACTTCCTGAATGATCCTGGTAAGATTCATAGAATCACTAAGATCCCCGTAATGCAGTTTAAATTTTATATTTGTTTCATGGGGGTCCTGATACAGGTGGTCAACCCTATCTGTATTAAAAGAAGAAGCCCTCCGCTTAATTCCATGCACCTCATAACCTTTGGAAAGCAAAAGTTCAGCCAAATAAGCTCCATCCTGACCTGTAATCCCCGTTATAAGTGCTATTTTCATTAAATATTCTCTTTCTTCTTACCCAACATACCAGATCTCCGGCAATTTAATTGTTTTCTTATTAGTGTTATTCCTGTCCAAACGATGAGGAATTTCGATTTCATTTCCCAATTCGATAATTTCGTTTTTTCGTAAAAAAGAAAATTCGGCGACCACCGGAAATTCAATACCATTTACCTCTTTAATACCACAACAGTTATTAGGGTGAATATGAACACAAACATGATTTTTAAGCAGTTTATCAAAAGCCTTTTTTGCTTTACTAAAATATTTCGGATTCCATAACATGTGTAGCTCATGAAATTCAATGACTACTATTTTAAATCTCTTCAAGGTTCTTAAAGAGGTTGAGTTTAAAACTTCATATTCATATCCTTCAATATCCATTTGTAACAACAAATCGGCTTTGGGGTCTATACCGGCATCCAAAATCCAATTTTCAAGGGTAATAAAATCATCCTTTCCTTCCTTTCCAATGAACTTCTTGATAAAATTATATTGAGGATTGCCTGGAACTGGATTTACAACTGAAGCATCTGCCATATATATCTTCATTCCCATTTTTGCACAAGCACTTTCAAAACTTGTTACATTACCTACTCCCGGCGAAAAACAGGCTTCAATATCTTTCAAAACATCAGGGACAAGATATCCGCCATCGTTTTCATTTCCTAACCTAATCAATTCTATCCCAGTGTTTTCCGGTCTTAATCTGGAAATTAGTTTTATTATATCATTCTTATTAGGATTTCTATATCGAAGTTTTTCTAAAAATAATTTAATTTTTTTTCTCAATATTTTATGCAAAAGTTTTTTCATAATTCCCTTCTCCAGAAAAAAATCCTTTAAATTGACATTTCTTTATATTAATACATTTGGAATTGTTTAGCTTATAAATTTTTTCCTCCTATATCTAAATATTTTAATCCAGGTTCTTTATTAAATTTTCTACTCATTTTTAGAATAGGCGAAGTTTTTAGAAGCATTAAATATTTTTTATTATAATATTTGGCTTCAGTAAAATTAAGCTTTATAAAAGATTTTATGTATTCAATTTTTTTACTCCGAATTTCCTGTTTTAACTTCTCATCTATTTTTTCATTTATATTACCGTAACGCACTTTTATAATTTTTTCGAAATTTTCAAAATACTTATCACTTCCTCTTTTTATTTTCATCTTATCCCTGTTTTCTCTATCATGATGAAAAAAAACGTCGGTTACCACCCCCACTTTAAAATTGAAGAAATGAACTCTTTGACAAAAATTTTCATCCTCCCCATAATGGTAAAACATAGGATCAAATCCTCCAACCGTTTCTAAACATTGCTTAGATATTAACCAAGCAGCTGCATTTATAAACGGAACTTCATAAATTTCTTTACGGTTATTATTTAAAATATAATCAGCATAAAACCTAGGGTTGGAATCATAAGAAACATAATATTTAGAAAAATTTTCATCCAATAGAGTCCCCGCTCCATTTAAATGTATGGGACTTAAAATTCCAAAATTTGGATTATTTTCATGAACTCTTATTAATCTTTTTAAAGTAATTGGTTGCAGATAGGCATCTTGGTTTAATAAAAAAACATAATCAGCTCCTTGTTTCAAAGCCCAAGAAATACCAATATTATTAGCTTTTCCAAAACCTAAGTTTTTTTTTTGTTCTAATAAAATAATCTCTGGGTGGGTTTCCTTGATATATTCTTGGGTGCCATCAGTTGAGTTATTATCTACTATTATAACGGAATATGGCCTTGTACTTTCTAGGCACTCTGACAGCCATTGCATTCCATTATAACTTACAATCACAATCCAAATTCCACTCATTATAGTATCTTTGTCAACAGTTGGTCCGTAAAAAACTATTTTAAAACCTTAATTTCTTTAGAAATTTAATGGGTGATAAGAGCGTTTGTCCAATTTTGTATGGATTGGAGTTATAAACCCTGTCTAGTTTTTCTTGGCAATTAAGATTATTCCTTAAAATTAAAGTGCCATCATATACAGAATTGTTCTGTTTTTTAAACAAACTGTTTGAAGCAATAGCGATCATAAATTGAGGAGGTGAACAAATTTTTGAAGAACTAGCGTAGTCTCCTGTATAAAATTCTATTGTATTTCGATTAATCTCATCCAGAACAATTGAGTTTCCATTTAAGTAACTTTGTGTCAAAATTTGATAATTAAAAAAATATTTCTTTATAAGATCTATAAATTCAGTTTTATATAATTCCTTTACATGAAATTCATTTTTATAATTTCTTACATCAGAATAAAAATATTTATCAGGTGTTGAAATTATGGATATTCCATTTGGACGTAGAACCCTTTTAATTTCTTGTAACATTTTCTCATGTTCAGCGTGATGTTCAATTGTTTCATAACTGATGACCACGTCAACGGATTTGTCTTCTAAAGGTATATTTCTTGTATCACCAACAACGAATTGAATATTATTTCTTCTATATTTAATTTTGGCTTTTTCGATCGCTTTATTGTCAATATCGACCCCATATACAAAGGAGGCTCCGTAACTCATTAAGTTACTGCCATATCCCTCACCGGACGCAATATCTAAAACAACTTTTCCTTTTACGAAATTAGCAGCTATTGAATACCGATGGAGGTGTTTTATAGCATTTGCATCATATATAAAAGTTTCTAATCTTTCCCCTGTAAAAGTTTTCTTCATCCTAATCTACTTTAAATCTGCTAATAGGATATTATCATAAGGAATTTATTTAATTTTTTTTAAATAACCGTCAACGTTGAATGTAGCATTAATACCAAACATATCGCACCATTTTCTATCAACAATATATTCTTGGTGGTTGGGCACAAATTCACGAATGGCTCTTAAGGGGCCACCATTATATTTATTTTCAAAACCCAACTCATTAACAATCCCATCTTCTACAATAAAGTATGAACCAACCGTCACCAGCCCGTGAAATTTATTTAATATACCTATGGTATCTTCGTACAAATGAGATGCATCTTCAATTATCATTATTTTATCAAACCCACTCGCCAAATTTAGATCGTACCCTGCCCAACCATTCGTGAAAAATTTGATCCGATTATGCGCTTTAACAGTAGGCTCAACTTCATCTACAATATCAATTGTATGAACTACCCCATGGCCGATACTCTCAAGCAAATCAGCTAAATAATAAGCCCCTCCACCTTTTCTAGTTCCAATTTCGATAATAAGATCAGGTTTTATCTCTGATATAATCATTTGATAAATTAAATAATCAAATGGGCATCTTATGGCCTTAACACCTCTATAGGAAACTTGATGATGGCCATTATTAATAGATTTTACTGTAATATCTATATAACCATTTTTCTTCTTTTTATTTATTCGAATCATTTTAAATAATTTTCTTGGGAATTCCAATTCAATTTAGGCCTAATTATACCTGGCAAATTGCCCACATAATCTCCTCTGGTTGGACTTGAAACCAAATCCTCAAGCATATTGAAAGCAATTGCTTCCTTATCGTGAAAATGTACCACAAAAGGATCATGAGTTAACAAAGCCACTCCTACAACTATAATACCCTCAGAGAATAAATTTTCGTAAATCCAAACCGTAGTTGTATAAATTCCTTTTTCCTTTTCTACATGATATAATTCGGTATTGCTTTCATGAGCATCAAATATGTTAATTCCATTGCCATTAAAGAAATTAAATGCCCCATGAATTTTTTTACCCGAATTTAATACCTCATAATTAATGGTAATACCTACTTTTTCAGTTAGTTTAAAATTTTCACATAATTCATAATTTTCATTATGAGCTTTAATATCCAATAATCTGACTAATAAATAATCTCTATATCTAAAACTATACTTTTTATAAGGAGATAAACCGAATTCCATACTTAAATATTTATCGATAATTTTAGAAACATCACCTTCTCCTATAATACTTCCGTTTTTCAGAAGAATCGCTTTGTTACATAATCTCAATATTGAGTTCATATTATGGCTTACAAAAAGAACCGTCCTACCTTCTCCGCTTGCCAAGTCCTGCATCTTACCTATTGCTTTTTTTTGAAATTCAGCATCGCCCACCGCCAACACTTCATCTACAACCAAAATCTCCGGTTCCAGATGGGCAGCCACTGCAAAACCTAACCGTACAGTCATTCCGCTACTATAACGTTTTACCGGGGTATCTATATATTTTTCACAGCCCGAGAAGGCTATAATCTCATCCAATTTCAATTTTATTTCGGCTTTGGTCATTCCAAGAACTGCCCCGTTCATAAAAATATTTTCCCTGCCGGTCAATTCCCCATGAAAGCCTGTGCCTACCTCTAACAAAGATGCAATACGTCCCCGGGTTTTTATACTGCCTGTTGTTGGGGCAGTAACACGTGATAAAATTTTAAGAAGTGTTGATTTTCCTGCCCCATTTTTTCCAATAATTCCCAAAACTTCACCCTGCTTAACCTCAAAATTTATATCCTTCAGCGCCCAGATATAATCTTCGGTAGCTTTGCTGTTTCGGTCATTGATCCCTCCAACTTTTAAAAAAGGATTTTCTTTGCCACGTACATTATACCACCAACGCTTTAAATCATCACGTAAAGTTCCGGTACCTACAGTTCCCAGCCTGTATTGTTTAGATATATTTTCAGCTTTTAATATTACGCTCATTTTCAAACTCTTCATTTATAATCAAAAATGCACATTAAACACAGTTTTTAAGATTATGGTTGCTTAATTATACCGTATCTATAAAGTTCTTTTCAGTGCGGTTGAATATAATCAATCCAATTAGAAAAAGGAAAACTGAGACAGCTAAAATATAGAAGAACCCTATCCAGGTAAAAGTTCCCGTGTTGAGAACCATATAACGAAAACCTTCAATAACTTGGGTAAGTGGATTCCATTTTACCACCCACGCCAATTCAGGCATTTTTTCCGTAACTTCACTCAGAGGATATGGAACTGCAGAAATATACAAAAGTAATGAAGTTGCGAATCCAACAACCACTGTAAGGTCACGATATTTTGTGGTAAAGGCGGAAATGATCATACCCAATCCTAATCCCAGAAATGCCATAACTAAAACATACAGAGGAAATAATAGAATATTTGAATTAGGACTTATCTCAAATCCCTTCAAAAGGAAATATATATAAAAGACAATTAATATTATTAATTGAATACCAAATTTGAAAAGATTGGATATTATTGTTTTTAATGGCATAATTACCCGAGGAAAATAAACTTTCCCGAAAATTCCGGCATTCGCGGTAAAAGTATTGGAAGTTCCTGTAAGACAATGATTAAAATAATTCCAAGCTGTGATGCCTGTAAGATTAAAAAGAAAAGCAGGGACATTACCTGTAGGAATATTAGCTATATTATTAAAAACTAAGGTAAATATTACAGATGTAAATAAAGGTTGAATCAAAAACCACAGCGGTCCCAGAATAGTTTGCTTATAAATTGTGGTTAGATCTCTTTTAACAAACAGAATCAAAAGATCACGATACCGCCATATTTCCCTAAAATTAAGGTCAATAAGTTTTCGCTTGGGAGTAATTTCGTAAAGCCAGGAATCGTTCTCTTCGCTCACGGATGAAGGTATAATTAGTAATTCAGGTTAAAAATACAAAGTTAGGGGAATTAGAAGGAGTTTTGGTGAGAAAGATTTTCATTTATGATTGACGCTTCAAAGTTAAATGTCCAAGATTCCATGGTTTGAGGTTGGTAATGCTTGATATTGCCTCTTTCCTTTAATAAACCTATCGTTAGTTAATCATTTTTTAATCCTCACTTCCGGAAACATTTCTTCTAACCTTTTAAAAAATGCAGAAAGATTACTGTTCTGCCCTTCACAGATTTTTTGCAGAGTTTCTACCGGTATTCGATATTCTACATTTCCTTTTATTTTCCTAATTATACTTTCTTCTACATTACACTTATCAGCAAATGAACGTTGAGACTGGTTTTGATCAAGCCAAGGCTGTAACCATTCCCTATTTATGTATTCACAAATGAAAAAATTTATCGCAGCCATAGGACAAAAGAAAAGGAACTCTGAAAAAATATTGCGTACGTTCGTGCGCATTTAAAAAATTTTATTATATTTGAACTGTTATTATATATTTGCGATACTTCTTTAAGTAAAATATTAGAAGCATTCGCTTTGAATCTCGACTTTAAAACTGGTAATTTTTAGGAAACGAGATGATAAGCAAGGATGCTCACGACCCGGGCGTGGGCTCTCTTATCGTTTCCAAGGTATACCAGTACCCAAAGTCGGTAAGTTGAGTACCCACGCCTTCTTGTTCCCCACACATTTAGGCACCCCCCGGTACCAACTTTTCTTCAAGGCAATCTTCTTTTTTATTCATTAAGCTTCGCATTTATTTTTAAAATATTTGCCGGGTAGCTATGCAGTTTTGGCTGTTTATGGTTCTACTCGGGATATGAAAACATCAGGCTTGAATTAGCCCCTGGTGTACCATTATCTCCTGCCCTATAAGGTTGTAATGGTGGGTGGGAGGTGGGACGGCCCCAAACTCCGCCTGCGGCGGAGACAAGGAGCGCGTAAAAAGTACAAACCTTTTAATACCATTTTGCCTATGAGGAAAAAAGCATAAGGAACATTTCAAGAAACCAAAAAAATTAAAAAAGGCCTCCCAATCAACTTTTGCGGGGAGATGGGAGGCCTAATTAAACAAAACGTAAGTTTTATCTAACCATTACAAAAATATGAAAAAATTATACGGCCGGTTCATGGTAATCGCGCTAATTTCAGTCATGCTCTTTTTTTACATGCTTTCTTTAGAAGCAAGAGCAGCAAATAATTCCTATTATAATTTCCCAATGTTACCACAACAGGAAGTGAGAGGAGTTGTAAGCGATCAAAACGGGATTCCCTTGCCCGGAGTAACAGTTCTTGTAAAAGGAAAGAACAGGGGTACAACAACAAACATAGATGGAGAATACTCCCTTACTATTGAGCCCGGAGATATTCTTATTTTCTCATTTTTAGGTTATAAAACCCTGGAGGAACATGTAAACGGCCGCAGGGAAATTGTAATTCAATTGGAGGAAGATATTTCTACCCTGGGCGAAGTACAAATAAACGCGGGTTATTACAACACCACAAGACAGGAAAGCACAGGTAACATCTCCAGAGTCACCGCAGAGGAAATAGAACTGCAGCCGGTTGTGAGCCCCTTGCAGGCTTTGCAGGGTCGTGTCGCAGGGTTAGAGGTGATAGACCAAAGTGGTGTGCCCGGAGCTGCACCTACGATTCGCATACGGGGACAAAATAGCCTACGTAATTCACCAAATAATAATGGGAACCTTCCCTTATATATAATTGATGGGGTACCTATGAATTCCAACCCGGTAATTTCGATTAATCAATCCATTGCATCAACCGGAACTGATCCTTTAATTGGGATAAATATTTCCAATATTGAAAGTATCGAAATTCTAAAAGATGCCGATGCTACTGCGATCTATGGCTCTCGGGGAGCAAACGGTGTTATTTTAATTACTACTAAGGGGGGAGGTTTTAAAAATAGAGAAGATAATTTTGAGGCGAGAGTTTATAGTGGAATTAGCAGGGTCGCACATTTCGTTGATCTTCTGGAAACTCCAAAATACCTCGCTTTAAGAAAGCAGGCCTTCGAGAATGACGGGGTGATGCCTACAGCTAATAATGCCAGAGATTTACTGCTGTGGGACCAGGAGCGTAATACCAACTGGCAGGAGGTTTTTTTCGGTAAATCTGCTCCTACCTTAAATGCAAATCTAAATTATTCGGGTGGTGGAGAGAACACATCTTATAGTGTAGGGGCTTCTTATTTTAAACAAGGCAGTGTATTTCCCGGGGATTATTCTTTCGAGAAAAAAACTGTTAACCTAAATCTCAACCATCAATCTGTTAATCAAAAATTTCTCATAAATCTCTCTTTAAATTACGGAATAAATAATAACGACCTTTTTAGCAGTAACAATTTTGTAAGCTTAGCGCTGAGGCTGTCCCCTAACGCCCCCGAAATCTATAATAATGAGGGTACACTTAATTGGGAAAATTCTACCTGGAACAACCCTTTCGCAGTATTAGAAAGTAACGGGAAATTAAATTCTAATAATCTGGTAACCAATGTTGGTTTGCAATATAGATTAACGAAAGACCTTTCATTAAAAGCAAATTTGGGTTATACCCATTTGGATAGTGAAGAAAATATTTTATTACCAATTCAACTTTACAACCCTGCTATTTGGAATTTCGTGGTTAATCGTTCTCAACATTCCTTGGTGCACAGAAAATCCTGGATCGCTGAACCCCAATTGAATTACACCACAAGTATCAATGAAAATAATATCGATGCATTAGTGGGAGCAACTTTCCAACAGGATGATAACTCTCAATTACGTTTGGTAGGTACCGGATATTCAGACCGCCATCTTATAGGAAACCTTGGGGCTGCTAATGCAGTAAGTGTTAGCGAGGACCGGGGTATCCTGTATAAGTATAATGCTATTTTTGCAAGACTGGGATATAATTGGAATAGGACGTATTTTTTCAATTTAACCGGAAGAAGAGATGGTTCTTCCCGTTTTGGCCCAAATAACAGATATGCCAATTTTGGAGCGGTAGGAACTGCCTGGATATTTTCAAATAACCAATTTATCAGTAAGAATATTTCATTTTTAAGTTTTGGTAAACTTCGCGGTAGTTATGGTATTACCGGAAATGATCAAATTGGAGATTACCGTTATTTGGATGTTTATGAAGCCACACCCGGCCCCGGGGGTCTCTACCCAACCCAACTTACCAATCCTTCCTTTTCCTGGGAAAATAATAAAAAACTTGAAGCTGCAATAGAATTAGGCTTTTTACAGGACCGAATAAATTTAAACCTGAGCTGGTATAGAAACCGGTCTTCCAATCAACTGGTAGGTTATAGCCTGCCGGCGATTACCGGCTTTAATACTGTAGAAGCAAACCTTCCAGCCACCGTTCAAAATACAGGATTAGAAATTGAATTCTCCAGTCTTAATATAAAAAATAATAATTTTCAATGGCGCAGCTCCCTCAACCTTAGCATCCCTTCTAATAAACTAATTGAATTTGAAAATATTGAGCGGAGTTCTTATGCGAACAGGTATAAAATAGGAGAGCCACTGAATATGGTTTTCCTGTATGAGTTTGCAGGGATAAATCCGGAAACCGGTTTGT
The DNA here is from genome assembly GCF_007993795.1 of Antarcticibacterium arcticum. Taxonomy (GTDB): domain Bacteria; phylum Bacteroidota; class Bacteroidia; order Flavobacteriales; family Flavobacteriaceae; genus Gillisia; species Gillisia arctica. The sequence goes on from NZ_CP042476.1 coordinate 1,896,610, forward strand.
TTAGTGTAAGAGATGTGAATTTGGATGGCAGCATAGATTTTAATGACCAAATTATTTCTCAAAATCTCGGGAGGCAGTATTTTGGAGGACTCAACAATCAAATTAACTACCAAAATTTTTCATTAGGATTCCTCTTTGAATTTGTGAAGCAGCAGGGACCCAAAGTTTATAATAATGTACCTGGATTTTTGGGGAATATTTTTGAGAAAGATAGTGATGTTTGGAATCCAAGTAACACCCAAGCTCAAGTTCAAAGACCATCCCAATCTATAAATTCGCTTATTTCTTTTCTTAACGCCAATGCAAGCACGTATGGCATTACAGATGCTTCCTATGTGAGATTAAAAACCCTTTCCTTAGGGTATAACTTGCCCGGTGAAACTTTAAGAAACCTTGGACTAAACCAAATCCAACTTTTTTTACACGCCCAAAATCTTTTGACTTTTACAAACTACCAGGGGCTGGATCCTCAAAATCCCGGAGAAAATTCATTACCTGTACTACAAAGTATAACAGGAGGTTTACAAATTAATTTTTAAAACTAATCATGATGACAATTAAAATACAATTCTTAAGATATTTTCTATTGGGAGTAAGCCTTATGTTGCTTTCTTGCGAGGACTTTGTGGAGGTTGAAACTCCTAACTATAAATTGGATAGAGAGGTAGTTTTTAATAATGACCAAACTGCTCAAAGTGCCTTAAAAGGTATTTTCAATCAACTCTTTAATGCTGCCTTTATAAATGGAGGTGCCCAGTCAATTACCTTTACAGCAGGACTTTCAGGTGATAATTTTTCAGTTACTACACCAACTTCAGATATTTTGGAATTTCAACATAACCAAATAATTCCTTCAAATAATTATAACCTTAGCCTTTGGGCCAGTGCTTATAATATGATTTATATGGTAAACGCGATGTTGACTGGCATAGCAGGCAAACCTTCACTGTCTCAGGATTTAAAAGACAAAATGGATGGCAGTGCCAAATTTATAAGGGGTTTCACTTATTTTAATTTGGTAAACCTTTATGGTGAAGTTCCCCTATTACTGGGAATTGATTACCAGGAAAACTCTTTAGCCTCAAGGACTTCTACCCCGGTCATTTACGATCAAATCATTGAAGATCTTGAAAGCGCTGCATCTTTGCTGGATGACTCCTACTCCAATGATCGCACACAGCCTACGCGATATGCTGCTCTAGCTCTTCTTGCCAGGGTTCATTTGTTTCAGGGAAACTGGCAGGCAGCTGAGAATTATAGTTCACAGGTCATTGCAGCTTCAGCCAATTATGAATTATTAAATGACCCGAATGAGGTATTTCTGGCTAATAGCCGTGAGGCAATATGGCAAATTTCACCCATAGGATGGGGAAATAATTTTTCCCACACCCGCGAGGGAAATTTATTTATTAAAAATGCCACTGCAAATACACCGGTAGTACTGGCCGAAAATTTTTTAAACCTATTTGAAAATTCTCAGGATAAACGCAGGCAGGAATGGGTAAATACTTTTACGGCGGCAGGGGATACCCTTCATTTTCCCTATAAATATAAAATACAATATGATGCATCTGGTGGAACAATTACCGAATACTCTATGGTATTGAGACTTGCCGAACAATATCTTATTCGGGCTGAAGCGAGAGCCCGATTAGGGAAGTTACCGGAAGCTATTCAGGATGTAAATTTAATAAAATCCAGGGCCGGAATTCCTCTTATTGAAGATTTACATACTACACTTTCAGAAGATGAATTACTAACTATAATAGTTCTTGAACGGCGCAAGGAACTTTTTGCAGAATGGGGTCATCGTTGGTTTGATTTAAACCGATTGGGAATAGCTGAAATCTTAGCTGCCAAGGAGAATTCAAATTGGACTCCCACTTCCGGTTTATTCCCAATCCCCGCCAGTGAAAGAATGAAAAATCCTAATCTCACTCAAAATCCCGGATACTAAATTTACTTAAACCTATGAAAATAATTATTTATTTATACTTATTACTAGGGGTGTCAAATGGCATCTTGGCACAGAATAATGATAAGGCTCCAGACACTGGTAATTCCAATTTTTCTATTTTAACTGGTAAGCTGGATAACGGGTTAAGTTATATCATAAAACCTCTAGAGGGAGATACCGGGAAAATAGAAGCGAACCTGGTAGTGCATGCAGGGGCCAACCAGGAGGATACGGACCAGTATTATTTCGCTCATCTTTTGGAGCATTTAGCAGCGGGTTACACAGAAAATTTTCCTTCATTGAGATCTAATGTAGAATTATTCTCACAGTTTAAAATTTCTCCTCAAGATTATACTGCTTCCGTAGGAGAAGTTTTGACAGGATATAAAATACAATACCATCAGGAATTTCCCCAAACCCTGGATACAATATTTTCCATGTTTTATGATATAGTTTCAGGGAAAGTGCTGTTTGATGAAAATATTGTTCACACCGAAAAAAAAGCACTTTACCAGGAATATCTTTATTCGGAAACCGGTAAATCTTATCCTGAATATAAAGGTCAAAACCTACTATCCGGCTGTAGGGATTTTATTCCCTCACCAGGTAATTTTGAGTCTGTTCTTATGAAATCATCATTGGAATCTTTAAAACAATTTTACCTGGACTGGTATCGACCAGACCTAATGACGATATATGTAGTTGGAAATATTAAAGATGTAGCGCTTATTCAAAATAAAATTAAAGAGAAGTTTGGCGATATCAAGAATTCTACAATGGTTAGGGAGAAAAAAAATTGTGGGCAGACTTACTTAAACAGGCCAAAACAATTTATTGTTCAGGAAAAAAGCATTGAACTTCCTGAAAATTTGCCTGCCCATACAACATTTCAATTTTATTATCGAAATAAGTCAAGTGCATTTCCCCAATTTTCTCAAGATGAAAATAAAGTACTTTGGGATATCCTTACCAAAATGATCTCCAATAGGTTAAAAAGTCAACAGCCAGATTACAACCAAGAATATACTATCCATTTTAATGAAAGTATTGAGTTGCCGGCTCGTTTACTTAATATCAAAACCTTTGATAACAATCCATTAATTATTGCAAAGGTTTTTGAAATAATTGCCGGTATTTCAGCATATGGTTTTACTCAAGATGAATTAAATAAAGTGGTGCAGGAAAGCTCAAAAACCATACAGGCCCGGGATTATACGTCAGTTCCATATTGGTCCAAAACTATATACAATTCCCTAACCTATAATGAGCCCGTACCACTTTCAAAAGACTCTATTGAAATCGAGTTTTTAAATCAACTTAAAATTAATCATATTAATGACTTGATAAGAAAACATATGGATTGGATGCCAGATGATATCGCTTTGATTTTTACAAATGATTTTAAGAAAAACATATTCACTGAAAAAAATATAAAAAAGTGGATTAAAAAAGGTTTATCTCAACCTGCAAAATATCAATCAAAAGTTATCCCTGAACAATTTCTTTCTTCCAACGAAATTTCAGAACTCCGATTGGTTCCAATAATCAAACATAAATCAGGAATTATAAATCAAGATATAATTGAACTTGAAAATGGGGTAAAAATAATATTAAAGGAGAATAACCCTTCAACAGATAGAATTACAGGTAAATTAATGGTACATGGGTTTAGCCCAATAGGAGCTTCATGTTTTGGAGAAATGAATTTCAATGCTCTTTTTGCCCCAGCTATTATTCAAAATTCAGGAGTTGGAAAATATGACAAATTTACTATTGATAAGATTTTAGCAAATACAAGTTTGCCCTTTGGGATGAATAATTATATTGAGCAATGGGAAACTGGCGTAAAGGCAGAAATATTACCTCAAGATCTGGAAATTTTAATGCAACTAATTTATTTGTCATTTTCTACTCCCAGGTTTGACTTAAATGCTTTTGAAGACTGGAAAATACAGGAACAAAAAAAATCAATTAGGAACAGCAGCCCGAATAACGATTTTGTGGATTTCATTAATAAAAAGGCAGGATTTGTAAAACTTCCCCAGGGAGTTGAAAGACTTAAGGAAATCCGGAATGTAGATTATAAAAAAGCCTTTAAAAAATATAAACTTCTACATGCAAATGCAGCGAACTTTACTTTTATAATTACAGGAAATTTTAATAAAAATGAAATCCTCCCTATTCTCCAAAGGTACCTTGGGAACTTACCTAAGGATGAAAATAATATTTGTATTGACCAAAGAAAAGATGAAGCCTTCCCCTTAACAGATGCCCACTTTATTCTTCCAAAGAGCGTGGATAATAATTTCCTGTCAATACAATTTGTGAGCCCTTTACCTATTAATTCAAATTATAAAGATGAGATAGAAATAGAGTTTCTTAAACAGGCTCTTGTATTAAAACTTCGTGATTTACGGAATACGAAGAATTTAGGAGTCTACTTTGCGTCTGCATTCGGTTTTATTGATTATCATAAAAGAACAAAGACTATTCAAATTTACCTGCAAAGCGATAGAGAAGATTTCAACCAAGTTCTTGAAGCTTGTAATATTCTGTTTGAAGAACTGAAAACCAGTAAAGTATCTCCTAATAGCTTTAGCACAATTAAAGAATCAGGTTATTTTCCTAAATGGCAGAATGAAAGCAGCAGTACTCATAGAAGTATCTCACATACCTTGTATGATTTTTATAGATTTGAGGTGCCAATAATTGAAAGTAACCAGGCAAAAGAATTTATAAATAGTTTTACAGCCGAAGATTTGCTAAAAGTTGCAAATAATTATTTCAACGAGGAATTTCGGGTCACATATATTGGTAGTCCCGAATTTAATTAAGGTTTCCTTTAGATACAAAATATAAAAGCCCCGTAAATATGAATTTTACGGGGCTTAATTTTCAAACCATTTTATTCATTTAGAATATAGGGAGTGGTCGAACCGTTCTTTTTAAGCACCTGTAAATCGGAACTTATATATACCTGATGAATTGTATTTGGATCATCACTAAAGATAACCTTACAATTAAATTGCGATGGTATAACACAAGGATCATTCTGCAGTTGATAAGGCATTCCATTCCTTTCAACCCATCCATTAGACTGCACATCAGCTTTTGTGGTAAAAGCCATTCCAATAGCCATTACAAATGCTATCACGGGCATTAAAATTTTGAAATTTTTCATGATTAATAAATTTAAATGGTTAAACAATATGCCTATCTCCCTTTGGAGGTTTAGGCGGCCTTCTGTAGTATTGCGCAATACTATTTTATAAAAACTTTTTTAGAATTAAGATATACTCCAATGCTTCCTAAAAGGATAAAACAACAATTGAATATTAAATGCTGCTGCCATGTAATATCATTTATTATTCCGCCACAGGAACATGGTATGTTATCACTAAAGAACAATATCCCGGATATATAAACAGAGAACAAAAAGAGTAAACCAAGAGCTAAATAAATACCGGCCAATCTAAAATCTTTACTTAACAAAAGCCCCGCTATTATCAATTCAATAATTGGGATGATCCAGGATACCAAGACCGCTGTAGTATTATTAAAAACCGGACTATTAAGCAGGTCATTATAAAATTTTGGAGAATTTATTATTTGACTAAAGGCAGCATATAGAAACAAAATGATAAATGCATATCGAATAATTTCTGTTATGTAGCCTCTCCACCTCATCACTTAAGATTGATATTTTCTTTGAGATAAAGTTCTGCATTTTTAGCGCCCGTCACTGGCGCGGGAAGTTATAAGTTTGGTCTCTAAAGTTTTTTGTTCAGGATTCTCTTACACGGGTAGGAGTTACCCCATATTCCTTTTTAAAGGATCTTGAGAAATGGGAGAATTCTATAAAGCCACATTCCTCTGCTATTTCATTAATTGGCAAACCCGTGTCCCTTAACAACATATAGGCCTTTTCCAGGCGCTTGCGCTTGTGATAGTTATAAATAGTGTCGCCATAGTTCTTCTTGAAGATGGCTTTGATCTTGGTTTCACTGCCACCTACAGCTTTGGCAATTACTGAGATGTTTTTTAATCTCCTGTCCAGCCGGGTCATCACATATTTATCCAATTCATTTACCAGCTTGCGCTGGTCCCTAAGAAGCAGGCTGCGATTTTCACTGGGATAATCTCCTCTCTTTTTAGGATCCTTAAGATCACTTTTTAGTTTTTCATTGTAATGTACAGCCTTAAAAACAGAGAGTGTATAGCAATTTTTATCAGCAGATACCAGGTGATGTAAATATCCCTTCCCAGTCCAGTAATATCCATTGTTGTGCCTGAATTCTACATTGAAAGAATAGTCTCCATTAATGGCCCGTTGTAAGAGCCGGTCAAGATCCTCGGGCAACCGGGTGTCTTCACCTACAAACAACTTCACATGCTTATATAACAGTTCCTTTTTGGTGTACTTAAGCACTACCCCCACATTATCTGAATACGAACATATATGCATGTTACGGTCAAGGTTGAAGGTTAGATTCTCAATAACCTCCTTGCTTTTTGAATGATCGATCTTGTGAACGGCAGTATCAACTTCTTCTACCATCGTATTCAACCTTATAACTATTTGTTCCAGTTCATCCTTCTGGTTCCTTAAGGGCAAGGTATAGGTGTAGTTCCCAAAAGTAATTTCACTAATGAATTCCAGGATTTCCTGCAGGCGTCGTTTTGAAAAAGCGGTTTTCATATTTTATGATTTAAATATTACCGGAAGTTGTGAAGAAAGTCCAGGGCATCTGTTTCAGTAGTAAACTCCCTGGTTGGGACTGTGGGATTACTTATTTTTATAAAAGCCTGACTTAAGGTGCCGGAATATTCCTTCTCAATAAGAAGTGCTACTGCGAGGGCATTAATACATCCCTGTTCTGCAAGGTATTCCCGTGCCGCTTTATTGGCTGTCTTTAATAGCCTTATATCACATAAAATTGGATAGGACACCCCGTTCTGGAAACGAAGCCTGTCTCTAACTACTGCCCTTGCAGCTTCTACATCAATGAGCGAATTTGGTTTATATACAAAATGTAAAATACCTTCCTCTACCCAAAAATGAGCATAATCCTCCCCTCTAATCATAAGAAACCAATTAATCTTTCTAAAATAAGCAAAAAAACCATTGATTTTTAGGTGGCTAATTTACCTAAAGGAGCAAAAACATTGGAAAGGTCAACATTTTAAGATATTTGTCCATAAAGTGCAGCATTGGCCTTAAAAGGCAATTTATATCCAGTCAATTACAATCTTCGCTTTCTTTTATTAGTTTAATACGAGCTAAAAAAACACCTATGGCAAAGATTAAACATAATAACCTTCTGGACACCGTAGTATCTGTAATGACTAACGCAAAGGAATCTGGCGCATTACATCTTTATGCTGAGGGGGACAGTTTAAATGGCAGGCAGATCCAGATCAAAGGTAAACACCTCTATCACTTTGGTACTACCGGATACCTGGGTTTGGAGCAGGACCAAAGATTAAAACAGGGAGCCATTAAGGCTATTGAGGCTTACGGCTCCCAATTTCCCCTCTCCAAATCCTATGTATCTCATCCCCTCTACGCCCAACTGGAATCCCTGATGGGAGATATTTTCAACAGCCCTGTGGTTATAACTAAAAATAGCACCCTGGGTCACCTGGGAGTAATTCCATCTATTGTTGATGATAGTGATGGCGTTATCCTGGACCACCAGGTGCACTGGAGTGTTCAAAGTGCTGTGAATCCCTTGAAACTCCGGTCTGTTCCCGTAGAAATGATACGTCACAACAACCTGGAAATGTTGGAAGACAAGATAAAAAAGCTGCAATCCAGGTGTAAAAAGATATGGTATATGGCAGACGGTATTTACTCCATGTATGGAGATTATGCCCCTATTAAGGAAATTATGCAGCTCTGCAATAAGTATCCTCAACTTCATATTTATTTTGATGATGTACACGGGATGAGCTGGAAAGGAGAAAACGGTAGCGGTTATGTATTGAGTGTTTTAAAAGAGCTGCCCGATAAAGTTGTCCTTATGGGAACACTTAGTAAAACCTTTGGTGCAAGCGGGGCCGTTTTTGTGTGCAATGATAATAATATACACCAAAGAATAAAGAATTTTGGCGGGCCACTCACCTTCTCTGTTCAATTGGAACCGGCATCTGTAGGGGCAGCCATTGCATCAGCCAAAATTCATTTAAGCCCCGAGATTTATACAATGCAGGCAGAGCTTGGTGAACGTATCAACTACTTTAATGAATGTTTGCTGAAAACAAACCTTCCATTAATAACGGTTAATGATTCTCCTGTATTTTATATAGGAGCAGGAATGCCGGAAACAGGTTTTAATCTGGTGAACCGGCTTATGCAGTCGGGCTTCTACGTTAACACGGGGATTTACCCTGCTGTCCCGGTAAAGAATACCGGTCTAAGAATTACAATTTCCAGGCATAATCAAAAGGAGGAAATCAAGGCATTGGCGGAAGCCCTGGAATATCAATTTCCAAAAGCCCTTGAGGATACCCATACCAACCTGGACCGTGTGAATTTCGCTTTTGGAAGGTTCAATAAAAATTTAGACAGACAAATAAAACCGACATCAAATCTCAAACTCGAAACCTATAATTCTATTGAACATATAGATCCTGAACTTTGGAATAATACTGTGGGAAACCATGGTTTCTATGATTGGAATGGCCTTAAATTTTTAGAAAAAATATTTAGGAATAATGATTCCCCAGAGCATAACATTGAATTCTTTTATTATGTGGTAAAAGATGAAAATGAAAGGTGTATCCTGGCCACCTTTTTTTCTTATGGATTATGGAAAGAAGATATGCTGGCACCGGAATCGGTTTCATTAAAAATAGAAAAAGCGAGGGAAACAAAACCTTATTATCATACCAGTTACTGTCTAAGTATGGGCTCCATGATAACTGAGGGAGAGCATTTATATTTATGCCAGGAAGAAAGCAGCTGGAAAGAAGCTTTTAATTTATTACTTGAGCAACTGGAAGCACTGGAAAAGAAATTAAAACCCCAATTTTTGATCCTGCGGGATTTCGACCCGCAAAACACAGCATTGAAATCTTATCTTCACAACAAAGGTTTTGTTCAAATTGCGATGCCTGAAGCTGCTGTTTACAGAGAATTTGATTGGGAAAATGAAGTCTCCTACTTTGAAACCCTTAGCAAAAGTTCCAGGAAACATTTCAGGAAAGATATTGAAGCCTACAAAGATAAATTTAACATCCGGGTTAAGCAGACTATAACCCCCGGAGAATTGGAGAAAAGCTATGCGCTCTATTTAGCAGTAAAGAAAAATAACTTAGGACTCAATACATTTGGTTATCCGCGTGCACTATTTGAGCATATGAATTCATCTCCTCAATGGGAGTTCATCATGACATACCTGAAAGAAAAAGATATGCTCCAGGTGGGGGTAATGTTTTGCTATAAAAACTCAAATAATATTTATACTCCTGCAGTAATAGGAATGGATTATGAATTCTCCAGGGAATATAATGTTTACAGGCAGCTATTATACCAAACAATTCTTAGGGCTAAGGAGTTGGGCATTTCCCGCATCGATTTTGGCTTAACAGCCGGATTTGAAAAAAGAAAAGTTGGGGCGCAGGTCAAAGAACGATGTGCTTACATCCAAACAAAAGATAATTTTGCACTTGAGGCCCTGGAGTGGTTGAGGAAGGGGTGAAAAGAGGTTGTAGGTTACATTTTCGGTTGGTTGAATGATTTTTGGGGAAAAATGATTGATATGAACCAGGAAGGTTATCGGTTGTGTGTTGAAAAATGTACGGTGTGTGGTAAAAGGAAGCTATTAGGGGTTTCCTACAGTTAAAATTAAACCTATCCTGCCTTGTTATACCATTCCAAGTTGTAATTAAACCAATACTTTACCGACTTCATATTGAAAGGATGCAATAAGATATTTTTTAGGAAAGAATTAGCTATCTTTTAAATAGGTCGTGGCAATTGTTTTTTAATTTTATATATATTTGATTCCGTAATAAATTCTTTATGTCTAGTTTACATTTAACTGCTGATTTAGGTTTTAAGAATGAAAAATACCACGTAGGGCTTTCATTAGTAGAATTTGAAGAAGATAATGTTACAATAATTTATTCTCCAGCCTTGGATTTAAGTGGTTATGGTTATACCCAATCTGAAGCGAAGCAGTCTTTTTGGGAAGCACTTCATGAATTTTTTCGTTATACGAATAATAAGAAAACTTTAGACAAAGTTCTTAAAGAATTAGGATGGGACATTAAAGGTTCAAAAAAGAAACCCAAATTTAATCCCCCCAAGGATTCAGATTTAGTGTCGATCAATCCTCTTTACAATGAAATCGTAAATAATAAAAGTTATAAGGTTTCCAGAGAAGACGTTGAATTCGCCTATTAACTTTCATGTCTTCAAAACATTTAAGAAATATACCACTTAAATTATATCGCGATTTTTTAAAAGAACAGGGGTGTGCCTGCAACCGAATCACTGGTGGCCATGAACATTGGTCAAGGAAGGATCTTTTGAGACCAATAACAGTCCAAACACACGTTGACCCGGTTCCAGAATTTATTATCAAAAATGCATTAAAACAACTTGGGTTATCTAAAAAAGACTTCCTTGATTGGATTTGATTTACAATATATCTTATAGAGAAATTTATATGATTGTTGAACCTTCATACCACTAATTGATATGATTCCAGGCTTATGCCCGTGAAAGTTTTAGAAAGTTTGATCCTTATTGGCGATACGACAAAAATCCTTCATCGCCTTGAAGGCGCCTCAGGATGACAAAAAGGTCGAGGTACGGGATAAGAGATAAAATACCAACCCGGCCTACAGTTACCCCCCCCTTCGCAAAGGGGAAAACTATTAACCCTCACTTCCACAATTTACGATATACAATATACAATCAAGTTACTATTCTCTCTATGTTCTAAAGACTAACTACTACCGTCTCTCAAAAATTCCTCTTCATACACCCGCCTTATCCCCTCTTCCAATCCTATTTTGTGCTCCCAACCCAAACTATGGATCAGGGAAACATCCAGCAACTTTCGCGGAGTGCCGTCGGGTTTTGAATTGTTCCAGGTGATCTCTCCTGTGTAGCCGGTGATATTTTTAATAAGCTCTGCCAGGTCCTTAATAGAAATATCCTTTCCCGTGCCTATATTCACACTGGTATTGCCTTGGTAAGTTTGCATCAAATGAAAACAGGCGTTGGCGAGATCGTCTACATGAAGGAATTCGCGCCGGGGTTCACCGGTGCCCCATAGTTCGACAAGCTCACTATCGACAAGCTCACTATGACCAGGGACATTATTGCCAGGGCCAGTTTTAGAAAGCATTTTAATTTTAGCTTCGTGGAATTTGCGCAGCAATGCCGGAAGTACGTGAGAGGTTTCAAGGTCATAATTGTCATTAGGGCCGTACAAATTGGTAGGCATCACCGAAATGAAATCACAGCCATATTGCCTGTTATATGCTTCGCACATTTTTACCCCTGCGATCTTGGCAATGGCATAAGCCTCGTTGGTTTCTTCCAGACTGCCGGTGAGCAGATATTCCTCTTTAATGGGCTGGGGAGCGAGTTTCGGATAGATGCAGGAGGACGCCAGGAACAACAATTTCTTCACTCCGCTCACATAACTCCGGTGGATCACGTTGTTCTGGATCATCAGGTTTTCATATAAAAACTGTGCGGGGTACGTGGAATTTGCAACTATGCCTCCTACTTTCGCGGCTGCAAGGAATACATAATCTGGTTTTTCCTCCTCAAAAAATTCCTTTACCGCCTGCTGATTGGTTAGATCAAGGTCGGCCGAGGATCTCAGCACGAGATTTGAAAAACCTTCCGACTTCAGTTTCCTAACCAGTGCAGAGCCTACCATTCCTTTATGCCCGGCGATGTATATTTTGGAAGATACTTCCATTTAGTTTATTGGATTTATTTTAAAATATCTTAAAGTGACGGAGTAACGAAGTGACGAAGTGACGAAGTAACTTTCTTCAGGCAAGCTCATAATTCCTAACTCATAACTCCTAACTTTTTAACCTACTCCCGGTAGGTGAGCGTATCATGCCCACCATCTTTTAAATATTTTTCTCTCTTGAAAAGAGCAACATCAGCGGCCATCATTTCCTGAATGAGTTGTGCCAGGTCATATTTTGGTTGCCAGTTGAGTTTTTCCCTGCATTTGGAGGCATCGCCTATAAGCAGATCCACTTCCGTGGGCCGGTGATATTCAGGATCTATTTTCACCACTACTTTTCCTTCCGCAAGCTGAAAATCGGGATTGGAGCAGGAAACAACTACTCCCTCCTCCTCTATGCCCTTTCCGCGGAAAGCTAATTTTATACCTACTTCAGAAAATGCCATTTCTACAAAATCCCGCACTGAGGTGGTGATACCGGAAGCAATTACATAATCCTCGGCTTTCTCCTGCTGCAACATAAGCCACATAGCCTCCACATAATCCTTTGCATGGCCCCAATCCCTCCTTGCATCAAGGTTTCCTAAAAAGAGTGTTTCCTGCATTCCCAGGGCTATCCTTGAGGCTGCACGGGTGATCTTGCGGGTAACGAAGGTCTCCCCTCTTATGGGCGATTCATGGTTGAACAATATCCCGTTACATGCGAACATATTATAAGCTTCCCGGTAATTCACGGTGATCCAGTAGGCGTATAATTTTGCCACCCCATACGGACTGCGCGGATAAAAAGGCGTGTTTTCTGTTTGCGGCACCTGCTGCACGAGCCCATACAACTCGGAAGTCGAGGCCTGATAGATCTTTGTCTTTTCCGTCAGGCCAAGCAAACGCACCGCTTCCAGAATGCGCAGCGTTCCCAGGCCATCAACATTGGCAGTATATTCCGGGGTATCAAAACTCACTTTTACGTGAGACATTGCACCCAAATTATAGATCTCATCGGGTTGTACCTCCTGAATTATGCGGGTAAGGTTCATCGAGTCGCTCAGGTCGCCGTAATGAAGCTTGAACTTTATATTCTTCTCATGCGGATCCTGGTATAAATGGTCTATCCTGTTAGTATTGAACAAAGATGACCGCCTCTTGATCCCGTGCACCTCATATCCCTTCCCCAAAAGTAATTCGGCTAAATAAGCCCCGTCCTGGCCGGTTATTCCTGTTATTAGTGCTTTTTTCATTTTTAGGAATTAGTGAATAGTGAATCGTGATTAGATTTCATTCTAGGGATGGGTGAATGGTGATTAGTGATTAGAGTTTTGATTTTTTCAATATATAATTTCTATATCCGAGCGTTAGCTTTCTTACTTCAGTGATGAGGTCAAGAGTGGAATCTATTTCATTCACATAAACTAATCTCACGGCAATTATTAATTGGGTTTCAACTTCAGCTAATGACCCTAAGGCAAAGCTAAGAAATTGGAGTAATTCTTTATCTCCTTTTCGACCGGATCCTTCAGCTATGTTGGAGGGTATAGAAACAGCAGATCTGCGGATTTGATTAGTTAAACCATATCTCTCGTGATCAGGAAATTCTTTTGTTACCCGGTAAATTTCCTCCACAAGATCCATAGACTTCTTCCATACATCCAAATCCTTATGATCCATATACCCTATTTTCTAATTCCTATTCACTATTCACCATTTACTATTCACTACTTCCTACTCACTATTTCCTATTCACTATTAACTATTCAAAATTCCTCATCGCCTTCCTCCACATTTTCTTCCATTTCTCCATAGGATTTACGCCGTCATTGTAGCCTTTGGTGTAGCGGTTGTACGCGTAGCCGTAACCATAGCCGTAGCCGTAACCATAACCATAGCCATAACCGTATTTCGCGCGGTGAACAAAGTAGTTGAGCACGAAGCTTATGTTCTTGATCTCTCCCTTGTTGTATTTCTCGTTGATGCTTTCCAGCATTCCGCGTTTGGTGTAATCCTGGCGAATTAGGTACAGGGTGGCATCGGCATATTTTACCAGGTTCATAGCATCGGCCACGATGCCTATTGGCGGGGTATCCAGGATAATATAATCATAGCGCTGCTTGAGCTCGTCCATTAAAACCTCCATCTGGTCCGTCATCAATAATTCTGAAGGGTTTGGAGGAATGGGCCCTGCGGTGATCACGTCAAGGTGCGGGATCTTACTGGGCTGGATTATATCTTCAACCGTGTTGTTGCCAATAAGATAATTCACCACCCCGGCTTCATTCTCCAGCTCAAAATCGTCAAAGATCTTAGGCTTCCGAAGATCGAGACCCACCAGCACGGTTTTCTTCTCGCTTAAGGCAAAAACCGTTGCCAGGTTCATCGCACAGAAAGTTTTTCCCTCTCCCGAAACCGAGGAGGTAATAAGAACGGTCTTGGAGCCGGTGACTCCCTGTTTCCTGTACATGAACTGCAGACTACTTCGCAGCCCCCGGAAACTCTCGGCTATTGCCGATTTCTGCTTATCAAACACCACCAGGTTGTTGGTAGATTTATTCTTACCAATAAGACCCAGGATTGGGATGGGTGATAATCGTGAAATTTCATTGGCATTGTGAACGTTGGTGTTCAGGAATACCAGCAGGAACACAAACGTAAGCGGGATTACCCCTCCTACCATAAGCGCCATCACATAATTAAGCTGGGTGTTTGGGCCAATCTGGCCGCCACCGGTGTCTTTTGCGTTGTCAATGATCATTACATCGCTCACATTGGCCGCTTTTATGAGCCCTGCCTCGCTTCGTTTTTCCAGAAATAGATTGTAGGTTTTCTCACTTATGTTATACTGCCGCTGAATTTTGAGCAGGTCCTGCTCCTCCTGCGGAAGTTTGCGTATTTCGCCCTCAGCAATATTGATCTGCCGGTTTATATCGTTCAGCTCTGTTTGCTGAAGGCTTTTGGTAGAAGCAATATTCTCGAGCAATACGGTTTTTACAGAATTGATCTGCCGGTCAATATCGGCAAACACGGGAGAATTTTCCTTGAGGGAATATTGATATTTGCTGCGCTCTTCTGCCAGTTGCAAAATGCGGCCAACGCCGCTCACAATACTTCCTTCAGCAATCCCTGCTACTGAAGGAGCGGGAACGCTGGAATAATCATTACGGGTTTGAAGATAATTTTCAAGGGAATTGTAATAAGCTATTTGCCTCCTTAGGTCTTCCTTGCGCACATCCAACGTTGAGATCTTGTTGGAGAGCTCAGAATTTTCCGAAGAAATATCCAGGAAGGCATTCCTGTTTCTAAAGAGGTTAAGCTCGTCTTCCACGAGTTGCAATTCCTGAGATTTTACCGCGAGACTACTATCTATAAACCTGATGGTCTTGGTGGCAAATAGGTTTTTTCGCGCGAGCATATTCTGGCTTAACACTGCCACAGTACCGTTGAGGTAATCAACGATCTGGGCCTTATTATCACCGGTTAAACTAAGTTTAAGCACCGAGGAATTCTGAGATTCCGGGGATACCGAAACTCCCATATACCGGGCGGCAATCCCGTCAAAATTCTGAAAAGTAATATAGAAAGGCTTCCCCGGCTGCAGCGCCTGATTGGACCTGTTGAGCACCCCGCTGAAAAACGGCAGCATAATAGGTTCTCCCACTTTAAAATCGCGGCTGAATTCCTGAGGTTCCAGGCTTAGACTGCCCTTTTCTTTGGAACCGTAATTCTGCGTTTGAATGGTAGCAGGGACATCGGCTTTTAAATTGAAGGTAACCTCATCTTTAAAGGTGATCGTGATGGGTAAATTCACGGCCTGGGCCCTGGAGGTATCGGCTTTTACAATAAAAGGAGTGAAACCATAGGCATTTACCCGCTGGTACTCACCCTCCTGCTGATAATTTATATAATACTGAAGCCGCTCTACCACTTCCTCATTATGAGAACGCGACCTCAAAATAGTGATGGCGGTATTTACCTTATCTGAAGTTCCTCCCCAGTTAAAGGTCAAACTTGTTGTTGAGGTAAAGAAAGGGTTCTGGTCGTCCTTAATGGAAATGGAATTTCCAAGCTGGTACACCGGCAGCTTGCGCACATTGTTATAATAAGCCACCGCAAGGCTTATCCCCACCGAAATTAAAATAAGCTGCCAGTAACTTATCACTTTAAGCACAAAGCCCTTAAAGTCAAAAGTTGAACCTACATCACTTATATGATCATCTTCATGTGCCATTTATAATCTGGTGCTTAGTAAAATAATTGATGTTAAAGCAGTAAATACTGTAAGAACGGTTCTAAAATTATCCATACCCGTGGTTCCCAGCCCCAGGGCTTTCTGCGGAAGCGGGTTCACAAGAATAAGGTCGTTCGGCTGAATGTAATAATACGGACTTTTAGTCGCGTTTATACTCGTAAGGTTAATACTGTGAATCTTCTCTCCCCCGCCAGGATATTGCCTGATGATCTTCACATCTGTCATATCGCCAAATTCGGTTATTCCTCCCGCGTTTGCCACAGCTTCCATAATAGTGACCTGTTCCTTATACACCACCTGACTCCCCGTGCCAATTTCTCCCAGGGTTGTGTATCGTATTCCCGCAAGTTTCACGGTTACAAATATATTTGCTTCTTCCTTAAAATACTGGTCCAGCAGCTCCTTCTCCACATTTTCCTGCACTTCCTCTACCGTTAAACCCAGTACATTGAGCTTCCCCAGGGTGGGCACCCTTATATTCCCCTGGTGGTCTACCGTAAAACCGTCATAATACATGGACTCCTCTCCTGTCGCCCCGGGATTTGCCTCTCCAATAGGATTAAACATTCCCACCAGTTCCTGGTCCAGTGCCTTCACCCGTATACTCAGCAGATCATTCACCTGGATCCTGTAGGGCTTTTGCAGCCGCTGAATGGTTAGAACACTATCTACCGCAGTCTCCTCTGCTTGTAAATAGGTGATCTTTTTGGTGGAGATGCATGAAGTACTAAGCAAGATTAAAAGGAGGTATAGCAGGTATTTTTGGTTCATATGGGCGATTAGTCGTTAGTTGTTAGTTGTTAGTCTGTAGTCGTTAGTCGTTAGTCATTAGTCTGTAGTCTTTAGTTGGCCTGCCTGCGGCATGCTTATTTTGTATTGGGGTTACCTTTCAGGTATTTTTTCAGGCTAGATATCATTTTAGAAAGTTCCGCCAGTTTAGTCCGTAATTTCAAATCCTTTTCTTCCGCTATATATCTCTGCCGTTTGGCTATTGTTGAACAAACTACACATTCTTTTACAGAATCCAGGGATATTTGTAGAAATCGGCTAAACTGGGCGTTTGAATCTCCCGCTCCTTCTGCCAAATTTAAAGCAATTGAAACGGCCGCCCTTTTAAATTGAGAAGTTAAATTATACAACTCAGCTTTAGGGAATTCCTTAGTTATCTCATAAACCAAATCAACAAAATCAAGGGATTTTTGATAAACCTGAAGATTTTCAAAACTAAAGTGTGATCCCTCCTCCATACTATTTTTATTCCCGTCTAAATTCTACCCTCTAACGACTAATGACTAATAAACTATCTCTGGTTCTTAATATTATGTTATAAAACAAATATAGCTGTTGTGAGGTAATAATAAAATTTTCTTTTAGATAGTCTGTAGTCTTTGGTTTAGTGGACTGGGGACAGAGGACAGACGCAAGAGGATAGTGGGCGGTGGACAGAGGACAGAGGTCAGTGAAATTTGTAGTAGCGCTTTGCGCCTATAATAATTAGAAACGAAGGTTGAGCTCCTGAATCTCCATTTCCTTTTCTTTCAACTGCAACCCCTCCACTGACCACCGACCACCTAAAAGATTATTTCTCCTTTTTTGATTTGAGATATTTTTGAAGGGATTTGATCATTTTGAAGATTTCCAGAAGCATCTCCCGAACCTTTTGATTTTCTTCGGAACTTATGAAAGATCTTCTATGTGCTATTGTGGAACACGTAATACATTCCCGAAGAGAATCGTCTGCCATTTGTAAAAAGCGGTTGAACTGCAAGTCCGAATTTCCGGAACCTTCCGCGGTGTTTAAAGCAATTGAAACAGCAGCCCGGTTAAACTGGGATCGTAATCCATACAATTCTTCCCTTGGAAAAGTGGCTGTAAGACTATAGACAAAATCTGTAAAGTCCAGAGCCCTTTGATAAACCTTTAAGTCTTCAAAACTAAAATGAACGTCTTTACTCATATCATATATAAATTGATTTTCAATATCTATTTCCCCTATCCTCTGACCCCTAAAAATAGAGTTAAGAGGGCAGTGGGAAGATTTCTTCTTAAATGCCTCCACGGAGTCCTCTGTCCTCTATTCTCCGTCCACTCAACCCAACGGTCCTCTATGCATTAACCCCTGCTAACTGTCCTCCGTCCACCGACCTCTGTCTACTCTTCCACTAAAATAATAAATCCATTCTCCCTCTATCTCAACAAATTCTGACTATTTTTGCAAAAAATTATTCTGTGAATTATTTATCGGTTGAAAATATTAGCAAATCTTACGGCGAGCTCAAGTTGTTTAAAGATCTTTCCTTCGGAATAAACCAAGGACAAAAAGTAGGTTTCGTGGCCAAGAATGGTACGGGAAAAACCTCCCTTCTACATATCCTTGCAGGGACGGATGCCCCCGACGATGGCCGGGTGGTGTACCGGAAGGAGATCACAACTGCTTTCCTTGCACAGGAACCGGACCTGGATCCTAATCTTACCATCGAGCAAACCATTTTTGCAGGAGAGAACGAGATCCTTCGCACCATTGCCCGCTATGAAAAGGCCCTTGAAAATCCTAATGATGCGGATGCTTACCAGGCTGCTTTTGAGGATATGGAGCGCCACCAGGCCTGGGACTTTGAGACCCAGTATAAACAGATCCTGTTTAAACTTCAGCTGGAAGACCTGCATAAGCTGGTTGGTGATCTTTCAGGAGGGCAAAAGAAACGGCTTGCTTTGGCAAATATGTTGCTTCATAAACCCGATTTCATCATCATGGATGAGCCTACCAACCACCTTGACCTGGATATGATCGAGTGGCTGGAGGAATATTTTAGAAAAGAGAATTTTACCATTTTCATGGTTACGCATGACAGGTATTTCCTGGAGCGTGTGTGTAATGAGATCGTGGAGCTGGAAGAAGGACAACTTTTTACCTATAAAGGAAACTATTCCTATTACCTTGATAAAAAGGACGCCCGCATTGCGGTAGACCAGATTAATACAGATAAAGCCAAGCAACTCTTCAAAAAAGAACTGGACTGGATGCGCAGGCAGCCAAAGGCGCGAACTACCAAAAGCAAGTCACGAATAGACGATTTTCATGAGATCAAGGACCGTGCTTCCAAACGCCGGAATGATCACCAGGTCCAGCTGGAGATAAATATGGAGCGCCTGGGAAGCAAGATCGTAGAGCTTCACAAGATCTCCAAGAGCTATGAAGAAAAGCCCATTTTAGATAAATTCGAATATAATTTCCTGAAAGGAGAACGCATTGGCATCATAGGTAAAAACGGAACAGGGAAATCTACATTTTTGAACATTCTTACCGGCAAGATCAAGCCCGACTCGGGAAAAGTGATCATTGGTGATACCATTAAATTTGGGTATTACACCCAGGGCGGGATACAGGCCAAGCCGGGGCAGAAAGTAATTGATGTGATCAAGGATTTTGGCGAATTTATTCCCCTGGCCAAAGGCCGGCAGATATCGGCAGGGCAATTGCTGGAGCGCTTCCTTTTTGACCGTAAGAAACAATATGATTTTGTAGAAAAATTAAGCGGGGGCGAGCGCAAGCGTTTGTACCTGTGTACCGTTCTTATCCAAAATCCCAATTTCCTTATTCTCGATGAGCCTACAAACGATCTTGACATTGTAACCCTTAACGTGCTCGAGAATTTCCTGCTTGATTTCCCGGGCTGCCTGGTGGTGGTTTCCCACGACAGGTATTTTATGGATAAAATCGTAGATCACCTGTTCGTATTCAAAGGCAATACCGAGATCCTGGATTTCCCCGGAAATTACTCCGATTACCGCGAATACGAAGCCGCGCAGATAGCCGAAAGTCAGAATGCCTCAAAGCAACCTGCGCCAGAAGTAAAGCAGCAAAAGCAAACCAAAGATACCTCCGGCGGACTCACATACAACGAAAAGAAGGAATTCGGCAAACTCGAGAAAGAGATCGCCAATCTGGAAAAACGCAAGATCACCCTCCAGGACAAATTCCTGGAAAATTTAAGTGTGGAAGAGATCGAAAAAACCTCCATTGAACTTCAACGGGTAAAAGATGAACTGGAGGCGAAGGAAGAACGATGGTTTGAGTTGGGAAGCAGGTAGGCCGCCGGAGGCAGGTTGATGGTTTGATCTTATGATGGTCGGATGGTAGGATGGTTTTTTTGCTGTTAATTGTATAATTGTAATATGTACAATGTTCTCCCGAAGAGTGTTAAGAAGGAGGAAAAATAGCTGAAAAATATTAAATCAATTCCGGAGAGGAAAGTTGGAGAGTGGAACTTCGATTAAGAAAGTCCTGAAATTATTTGAAGTACATTGTAATAAAACTAAATCATCTCATTTAATTTAAAACAAAAGCTCCATCCCTTTCCAAGGGAAGTCCGCCCGAACGTTACGGGCGGGGTGGATTAATTGGTAGACGACATCCTCCATTTACTTCCAATTTTTCAACCAATTAAGACGAAAGGTTATTCCGGAAATATGGTACAAATCTCATTAAAAATCTGCGGCCATCTGCTTTTTTTCTGTGAGATCTGCGGGAATCCTTGTTCTGCGAAAATCTGCATCTTTTGCGGGAAACTTTTTTTGATGTATTCTATATATTGTAATATTTACACTGTCCCTTTAGTTCCATGAATCTTTTCTTATTTTTACCTTTTCGATCCACATCCACAAGAAAAATTTGCACCTGGTACTCGCTTATATAAAATTTCTGTTTCGCTCTACCAATCAGCATGGGGTGCATTCTCCCTTTGTTTACAATCTCCTCACAAAGTGCCTTTACACAAAAGAAAAAAGGCCGGCTTTTGTAACCATTTCAGCATTTATAAAAGCTATAAAGCAGGATCACAGAATAATCAATGTGAGGGATTTTGGAGCGGGAAGCAGGGTATTTAAAAGCAACGCCCGCCGGGTTTCTGATATAGCTAAAAATGCAGGTATTACTAAAAAAAGGGCTTTTTTGCTGAACAAACTTACCTCCTATTTTAATATTAGATCGGCGCTGGAGTTGGGAACTTCCGTAGGGATATCTTCCGCAGCAATCGCTGCCGGAAACAGAGTGAAGCTCACTACCCTCGAGGGCTGTCCTGAAACCGCGGGGGTGGCGGGAGAGTATTTTGATAGATTTGATCTTGATAATATATCTTTAGAAGTTGGGAGTTTTGAGGAGCTGTTGGAAGGGGACCGAGGAGAAGCCCCCAACCCCCAAAGGGGGAGCAAAACTTTCTAATTCCAAAAACTGAACAACAAACTACAATTAACGACCAAACCCTAACTGACAACCGCCAACAGACAACTGACATCCGACAATTGATAACCGACAACCTGCCTGCCGCAGGCAGGCCTACAACCGACAACTCACAACTGACAACTGACCTTATTTACTTTGACGGCAATCACCAAAAGGAAACTACCCTGAAGTATTTCGAAATGTTGTTGCCGCTGGCGCATAATGAGTCGGTTTTTATTTTTGATGACATACATTGGTCTAAAGGAATGGAGGAAGCCTGGGAAGAGATCAAGTCTCATCAACGGGTGAGGGTTACAATAGATTCATTTTTTTGGGGGATCGTTTTTTTCAGGCAGGAACAGGAAAAGGAGCATTTTATTATAAGATTGTAACAAAGCAGGGAAAGCTGCGTCATACAGGCATTACAAAATCATTCTATGAGCAAGGTTATTGAACTACGCAATATAACCCGCGATTTTCCGCTGGGGCACGAGATCATAAAAGTTTTAAAGGGCATTAATCTGGAAATTGAGCGTGGCGAGTACGTTGCTTTCATGGGACCCTCAGGTTCGGGAAAATCTACCCTTATGAATCTGCTGGGCTGTCTGGATACTCCAACAGCCGGAAGCTATGTCCTGAACGGAAAAGATGTTAGCAAAATGAGCGATGATGAACTTGCCGAAATAAGAAATAAGGAAATAGGATTCGTATTTCAAACCTTTAACCTCTTACCCAGGACCACCGCACTTGAAAATGTAGCCTTACCAATGGTTTATGCCGGTGCATCGAAAGCCGCCCGAACTGAACGTGCTACCCAGGTTTTAACTGATGTTGGCCTGGCCGACAGGATGGACCATAAACCCAATCAGCTTTCCGGGGGTCAGCGGCAGCGGGTTGCCGTAGGCCGTGCCCTGGTGAACAAACCTTCCATAATTCTTGCCGATGAACCCACGGGAAACCTGGATTCTATTACTTCTCTCGAAATCATGCACCTGTTTGATGAGATCCATAAAGCAGGAAATACCGTGATCCTGGTAACCCATGAGGAAGAAGTTGCTATGCACGCTCACCGCGTGATTAGACTTAGAGACGGGGTTATTGAGAGCGATGAAAGTCCGGTTAGACGGTAGACTGTAGACTGTAGACGGTAGACGTTAGACGTTAGACGTTAGACGTTAGACGTTAGACAAAATTAAAAATCCTTTAGATAAATTTTCTAAAAGTGAATATTCTCAGGTTCTTTGAGATCCTTCGCTCCGCTCAGGATGACAATTGGGATAATTTGTCATTCTGAAGATGACGGTAGACGGTAGACGGTAGACGTTAAACAAAAAAATTAAAAATCCTCCAAATAAATTTTGTAAAAAGAGAATGTTCTCAGGTTCTTTGAGATCCTTCGCTCCGCTCAGGATGACAATTGGGATAATTTGTCATTTTGAAGATGACGCTACAAGCGGCAGCTGTAGACGTTAGATGTTAGACGTTAGATGTTAGACGTTAGACGTTAGACAAAAATAAATACCTTTTAGAAATTTTTATTAAAAGAGATTTTCTTACTGGCTTAAACCTTGAACCTTGAACTGAACGCAGCGATTATTTTTTTCCGTAACTTGTAGGGTCAAACCAAATCTTTAAAAAATGTTTGATTTTTCACATGACGGGTGGACATACGGACCGTTGATCTTCATCGCGATCCTTTATTTTCTGTGGAAATTCCTCAAACCCAATCAGTCAAAAAGAGACAGAAGGTCGCGGGATTTTAAAACCCGCTATAAAGAGCGGCAACGCGAAAAAAATCCGTCTTTAGGTGGGGAAGAAACCACCGACCGTGAAACTTACCGCGAGCGCTGGGACGATAAGAGGAAATTTTGAACACAGGTCCTTAATTCCCAGTTGCGTCATCTCAATACTCACTACTCCATTCTCAATTCTCCCTTCTATTTTCTATCTTTGAAAAACTGAATTATCCTCATGAAAATATACACTAAAACCGGAGATAAAGGCACCACCTCTCTTTTTGGGGGAACCCGGGTTCCAAAACACCATATTCGCATTGAAAGCTACGGCACTGTTGATGAACTCAATGCGCACATAGGTTTATTAAAAGATCAGGATTGCGGGGATCATACCCGGAATATTCTTAACCGCGTTCAGGACCGATTATTTACCATAGGTTCTACACTGGCGACAGAACCCGAAAAGGCGACCCTAAAAAGCGGAAAGGACAGGCTGGGAATTTCCCGAATTTCAGCGGAAGACATTGAACTCCTGGAACAGGAAATGGACCGTATGAACGGGGAGCTTCCGCCAATGACAAACTTCATTTTACCGGGGGGCCACCAATCTGTGTCATTCTGTCACATAGCACGCTGTGTTTGCAGGCGGGCCGAGCGAATGGCAACCGCTTTACACGAGATCTCACCTTTTGATGACATGGTTTTAATGTATCTTAACCGCCTCTCTGACTACCTCTTTGTGCTGGCACGAATGTTGTCTAAAGACCTTAACGCAGACGAAGTAAAATGGATCCCCGAGAAAGGGAATTAAGGGTCTGTATCCTCCTCAAATAGTACAGGGCTTAAGATTATCTGCTTATTTGAGTATGTTCTTAACGTTATTGAATAAATAATAGCTTTTTTACTTGCCCATTACAGCAAAAAAATTATTTTTGCAAAAATATAAACCCGATTATCAATGTATTGGACTTTAGAATTAGCATCCTACCTTAGTGATGCACCCTGGCCGGCAACAAAAGATGAGTTGATCGATTATGCCATACGTACAGGCGCTCCTCTGGAAGTAGTAGAAAACCTTCAGTCTATTGAAGATGAAGGGGACTCTTACGACTCTATTGAAGAAATTTGGCCTGATTATCCTACCGATGAAGATTATCTCTGGAACGAGGATGAATATTAACAAAATATGACGCAGGAAGTAAAAAAGGTCTCAATAATGAGGCTTTTTTTTTGCGTACATTTGAACTTTATAAAACACAAAAAACTATGAGTTTTTTAGATTCTGTATTAAAAGCCTTCGTGGGCGATAAATCCAAGAAAGACGTAAAGGAAATACAACCTGTTGTAGAGAAGATCAAAGCCCTTGAAAAGGAATTTGAAGCACTTTCCCTGGATGAGCTTAGGGGCAAAACCACCGCCTTCAGAAAAAAACTTGCCGATGCTACTGCGGAAACAAGACAAAGAATGGCCGACCTTACCGCTGAAGCCGATGCCTCTGCCGATATAACCCGAAACGAAGAGATCTATGCCGAAATTGATGCCTTAAAGGATAAACTTTACCGTATCAATGAAGACATCCTCGATGAGATCCTGCCGCAAGCCTTTGCAACCGTAAAGGAAACTGCAAAGCGATTTGTTGCAAATACCCAACTTAAAGTTACCGCCAGCGCTTTTGACCGCGAAATTTCGGCCACCAAGCCTTATGTGCAACTGGACGGCGACCATGCCGTGTGGAACAACTCCTGGGATGCAGCCGGAAAACCAGTGACCTGGGATATGGTACATTATGACGTTCAGCTTATTGGCGGGGTTGCGATGCATCAGGGAAAAATTGCCGAGATGCAAACCGGGGAAGGTAAAACCCTCGTGGCTACCCTTCCTATGTATCTTAACGCACTTTCAGGGAACGGGGTACACCTTATTACTGTGAACGACTATCTTGCAAAAAGGGATAGCGCCTGGATGGCACCTATCTTTGAATTCCACGGGCTTACAGTAGACTGTATAGACTACCACCGCCCAAATTCTGCAGCAAGAAGAAAAGCTTATAATGCTGATATTACCTACGGAACAAATAACGAATTCGGTTTTGATTACCTGCGTGATAATATGTCTCACGCGCCAGATGATCTTGTACAACGGGCACCAAACTACGCCATAGTTGATGAGGTGGATTCGGTTTTGATCGATGATGCCCGTACGCCGCTTATTATTTCAGGTCCAATCCCCAAAGGAGATATTCACGAATTTGAAGTGCTGAAACCCACCATTTCAAACCTGGTTGAAGTGCAGCGCCAGCACCTCACGAGGATCCTTGCGGAAGCAAAAAAACTTATAGCCGCAGGAAATACCGAAGAAGGAGGATTACAACTTCTAAGGGTTTACCGAGGATTACCAAAAAACAAGGCACTTATAAAGTACCTGAGTGAAGAAGGTATTCGCCAGCTGTTGCAAAAGAACGAGAACAAATACATGGCCGATAACAACCGCGAAATGCCGATGGTTGATGAAGAGCTATATTTTGTGATCGAAGAAAAGAACAACCAGATAGATCTTACAGATAAAGGGATAGAATATCTTTCAGGAAAAGATGACCCCAATTTCTTTGTAATGCCGGAGATAGGAATGGAGATCGCCAAGATCGAAAACCTGGGACTTACCAAAGAAGAAGAGGCTGAAAAGAAAGAGGAACTTTTTCGCGAATATAGTGTAAAAAGCGAGCGTATTCATACGATGCGTCAGCTTTTAAAAGCATACACGCTTTTTGAAAAAGATACCGAATATGTTGTTATTGAGAACAAAGTAAAGATCGTAGACGAGCAAACTGGCCGTATCATGGAAGGCCGTAGATATAGCGACGGGCTGCACCAGGCAATTGAGGCCAAGGAAAATGTGAAGATCGAGGATGCAACCCAAACCTTTGCTACGGTAACCCTTCAGAACTACTTCCGTATGTACCGAAAACTTTCAGGGATGACAGGAACAGCAGTTACTGAAGCCGGAGAATTCTGGGAGATCTATAAAATGGACGTAGTAGAAATTCCAACTAACCGTCCCATCGCCCGTGCCGATAAGGAAGATCTTGTATATAAAACAAAACGTGAGAAGTTCAACGCGGTGATCGAGCAGGTGACCGAACTTTCCAATGCGGGAAGGCCGGTGCTTATTGGTACCACATCTGTAGAAATTTCAGAATTATTAAGCCGGATGCTAACCCTGCGTAAAGTTCCTCACAATGTACTTAACGCCAAACTTCACAAGAAGGAAGCAGATATTGTTGCCGAAGCGGGTAACTCCGGAATTGTGACCATCGCCACCAACATGGCAGGTCGTGGTACCGATATTAAGTTGAGTAAGGAAGTAAAAGAAGCCGGTGGTCTTGCCATTATTGGTACAGAACGCCACGATTCCCGTCGGGTAGACAGGCAGTTACGTGGTCGTGCAGGACGACAGGGAGATCCCGGAAGTTCGCAGTTCTATGTTTCGCTGGAAGATAACCTCATGCGTTTGTTCGGATCTGAAAGAATTGCCAAGCTAATGGACCGTATGGGTCTGGAGGAAGGGGAAGTGATCCAACACTCTATGATCTCAAAATCTATTGAGCGCGCACAGAAAAAAGTAGAAGAAAACAACTTTGGTGTACGTAAGCGTTTGCTGGAGTATGATGATGTGATGAATGCGCAAAGAGAAGTGATCTACAAGCGCCGTTACCATGCATTGTTTGGAGACAGATTGAAAGTAGATATCGCCAATATGGTTTTTGATACTGCGGAAGTGATCACTGAAACCAACAAACTTGCGCAGGATTACAAGAATTTTGAATTTGAATTGATCAGGTATTTCTCGATGAGCTCCCCTGTTACTGAAGATGAGTTTGCCAAGATGGATTCCCAAAAGATCGCGGGGATCATTTATAAGTCGGCTTACGAGCATTACCATGCAAAAATGGAGCGCACGGCAAAATCTGCATATCCAATTATCAAGCAGGTTTACGAAGATCAGGCCAATAATTTTGAGCGTATCGCAGTACCGTTTACAGATGGTGTAAAAAGTCTTCAGGTGGTAACAAACCTTGAAAAAGCTTATGAAACCGAAGGCAAGCAACTTACCAAAGATTTTGAAAAGAACATCACACTTGCCATCATAGATGAGTCCTGGAAAACGCATTTGCGCAAGATGGATGAGTTGAAGCAGAGTGTTCAGCTGGCGGTTCACGAGCAGAAAGATCCATTGCTTATCTATAAATTTGAAGCCTTTGAACTTTTCAAAGTGATGATAGACCAGGTGAACAAAGATGTGATCTCCTTCCTTTTCAAGGGAGAAATCCCCGAAGGAAATACCCAGAACATAAGGGAAGCACGCCAGCCAAGGCGTAGGGAGAACATTGAAACCTCCAAGGAAGAAGTTACCAACATGGAAGAACGCGCCGCTCAAAGCCGTGCTGCAGGGCAAAGAGCCCAGCAACGACCGCAGGTAACCGAAACCATTGTGAGAGAACACGCTAAAATAGGCCGGAATGATAAAGTGACCTTAAAGCATGTGATGAGTGGAGAAAACAAATCCATGAAATACAAGCAGGCAATTCCCCTACTTGAAAAAGGAGACTGGGTGTTGATTGAAACAAAGGAGTAAATGAGGAAAAGATTTAAAGAGTAAAATATATTTCAAAGAAGATCCCGGGGTAATAGCCGGGATTTTTTTTGTTTGGTGAAGTGGAGAGAGGACAGTGGACAGAGGAGAGTGGACAATAAAGAAAATCCGTCTTGGTCTGCATTTTTATCTGCGGAATCTGCGCATGCAACCACCCCGCCCCACCGGCCCTCCGGTTGGGGGGTCCACCCCTCCTTTGAAAGGAGGGGAGCTTTTTTCGATTTAAGGAACGTCATTTAATTCAAATTGTATATGGAAAAATGTAAATAAATGTTCCCGGACTGAAATCATTCATTATTAAATGCTCCTTCCCTTGTCAAGGGAAGGTGGATTAATCGGGGAGATAAGAGCAAGTTTTTAGCACTAGTATCCTACCGATTAAGACGGAAGGGTTCTGACCATCATCCTTTTAATAAAAATCTGCGTTGATCTGTATTTTATCTGCTGTATATGCGGGAAAGCTTTTTGCTGTATACTGTATATTGAAAAATGTATATCGAAATACTATTGACAGGAAAAGTTTTTGACCCTCACCCTTTGTAAAAAAAATCGGTATTGATCTGCATTTTTATCTGCGAAAGCATGCACCCCGTCGATTTAGGAAAGTCATTTAATTCAAATTGCATATTGAAAAGTGTAAACAAATGTTCCCGGACTGAAATCATTCATTATTAAATGCTCCTTCCCTTTTCAAGGGAAGGTGGATTAATCGGGGAGATAAGAGCAAGTTTTTAGCACTAGTATCCTACCGATTAAGACGGAAGGGTTCTGACCCTCACCCTTTTTAAAAAAATCGATTTTGATCTGCATTTTTATCTGCGGAATCTGCGGGAAAGCCTTTTGGCTGTATACTGTTTATTGTATTGTGTACAATGAGTTACATGTAAGAATAGCGATACATTCATATTTTTCACTAATTTTAGCTCCCTAACCGGCAAGCATCATGAAAAACTTTACCACCGAAATTAAATGGGGAATCATTTTTATTATTTCAAGCCTCTTTTGGGTTTGGTTTGAAAAATTGTTTGGTCTTCATGATATTTACGTGGCTCAGCACCCCTTGTATACCAATCTTTTTGGGATCGTGGCGGTGACCCTTTATTTTCTGGCACTTCGCGAAAAAAAGTTACAGTTCTACCAAGGTATTATGACCTGGAAAGAAGGATTTACCTCCGGGGTTATATTAACGGTTATTATCACTATACTATCCCCCTGGCCCAATACATTGCCTATACTTTTATCACTCCTAAATATTTTGAGAATATCATTGCTTTCAGTGTCGAGAACGGAAGAATGACGAGCGAGCAGGCAGAGACTTATTTCAGCCTGAGATCTTACCTCATTCAGGCTACTTTTGGAGCACTGGTAATGGGAGTGGTTACATCGGCTGTGGTGGCGTGGTTTCTTAAAAGCGCAGCGGTAAAAGAGGTTTCTTAGTAGGGGAAATGGTTTCCCGCAGAATTCGCTTAATGGCGCAGAAAATTTCCCGGATTACATTGATTTTATTAGCAGATGAGGCGGAAACTATTTCCCGCAAAATTCGCGGAATTACGCGGAAAAAATTCAGGTTAAATTACCCTAACTAACAACCTGCCTGCGGCAGGCAGGCCCAGAAATCATCTTACCATTTTACCATCAAATGATCGAATGATCAAATCTTCAGAAGTAAATTAGGGTCGGGACAATTTTTTAAATAAGTATCTAGATCCTTCGCAGCAACCACGCCCGGATAATCCCCATTAAACCCCTGCAAGTCATTTATGATCTGGAAATGCAGGTGGGGTGCATAATCGCCATTAACACGGGAAGACCCAAGTTTTCCCAGCTTGTCCCCTGCCTCGATGATTTGCCCGAAGGCGAAGGTTTCAAGACACTTTCGGCTTAAATGCCCATACAGGGTATAAAAAGTTTTTTCTCCGTAAATATGTTCAAGGATCAATGTAGGCCCGTAATTCCCAAAGCCTTCATTGTCCTGAAAGCTATGCACTGTACCATCAAGTGGGGCGATCACCGAAGTGCCAACATCACACCACAGGTCCAGACCTATATGTACTTCCCGGGGAGAGGACTTGTTTTCATTATTGAAGATGACGCTTTGCTGGTACAAATTACGCTTTTCATTATAGCCCCCAAAAGCCACTTTGGCCTTTTGGGAAGCTACAAATTCATCTATATATTTTTTATATTCCAGGGCCGAGGGGATCTTGATATTATTAAGATCCTTATTCTTTCCCGAAAGGTCTATATGTACAAAATCCTTTTTGGCGTATTTGGTATCAATAACCGGTGTAAAACCGGTAGTTAACTCTTTTATAAACTCGGCAAACTCATCTTTGGCCATTGGTATCTTTTTACCAAAAATAACCTATTTAATTATAATTTTACTAAAAGTTGAGTTAATGGAAATATTTCTGTTTGCATTGGCAGCGCGGTAAAATCCGTTGAGCATTTCATTGTCATAAGAAATGCTTGATTTAATGGTAGATGCCTTTGGATATTCAATGTTGCTTTGTGTCCCGTTATAATTAAAATTAAGGGCTGTTTGAGGCAAACTAAGCTGAAGATCACTGTTCTTAACTGTTATATCAAGATTTTTAAATTCTGGATTGAGTTTCCCAATCTTTAAAGCCCCAAAGGTACCTGTAAGAATTCCTGTTTCCCCTATTTCGCTAATATTAACATCGCTGGAGTTCGAAACCAATTTGATACTTTGAGCCTTGTTAATCGCAATTTTTTGAGCATAGCCTGCATTTAGTATACCGTAGTTCCATTGTTCAATTGTCACGGGGCTGTAAGACACCTTAACATCTGTATCTTTCCCGTCTATTATATTACCTGTTAAGGAGCTGTGGGAAAGGTTGGCCTTAAGATTGGTAGCCTTGTTTCCAAGTTTAACCGCCCCATGTCTTACATCCAATTGCAGCCTTGCTCCCGCCGGCATTTTAACTTTTATATTTCTATTTGCCTTTGTTCCGGTCCTGGTTTCCTTTCCTTTTTCCATTTTTTCCAGGCCTTCCATTTCCTTAGCGAAGTTTTCACCCCATTTCTCCATTTGGGCACCAAAACTTTCAGCCCACTTCTCCATAGATTTTTCGAACTCCTCGCCATTTACCTCCATTTTCTTTTCCAGGTTCTTTTCCCAAACCTCGGCATTTTTCTCAAACTGCTCTGCCCATTTCTCCATAGATTTCTCAAAATCCTTCCCGAAGTTCTCCTCTATTTTCTTTTCCCATTTTTTAATGTATTTGTCCCCATCCTTTTGATAGGCTTCGTAATCAAAATTAAGATTCCCCATTTTCGCAGCAAAATCGGGTGGGAGCGGCGGATTCTTTGCAATATTTTCTACCATAGGCGCAACCATCTCACTCATTATAGGAGCAATTAGATTTTGAAGATGGCTCAAAGATTCATTGAGGGAAGACATATCCATCTCTGGCACTTTTAATGTACCTCCCCCGGAGTTTATTCGTACTTCTGAAGAGGTTCCGCTGGCATCAAACTTCCAGGCCTCCATAAGTTTTTTAGCTTCTTCTCCCTTCACTCCCGGGTCCAGAAACGCTTCTATTTGCACTTCATTTTTATCCCAGATCTCAAAGGTTACATTGGTATGCCTTGCATCTACAACTATCTTTACGTCCTTCGATGTTTTAAAATTCTGATCTGGTTTTTTTGTCTGGCCAAAGCTGGTGGCACCTGCCAGGACCAGCATTACAAGTAGGGTCTTATGCCTGAAGTTTTTCATGACTTTTATTTTTTGATTGTTTTATCTCGTTTAATTTTGTTTTCAGTTTTCGCAGCAGGTCCATACGCAATTGAAGATTTGCGATCATAGCTTCAATTGTTTGCTCATTAGGCCCGGATTCATTTAGCTCGGCATTGAGCCGCTGGTATTCCTTATCCAGTTCTTCCATTTCCAGCATAAAGGCATCAATTAAGGCCTTATTATCATTATTCACTTCAAGTTTTGCAAGTTCCATATTGATACCGGCCATATAATAATTTTCAATTTTCTTGAACTCCGGCGAGATATCGCTTAACTGGAATTGCTTTTGTACCGTGCCGGTCTCTTCAATTTTATCTTCAGAAGGAACAGTAACAATTTGGTTCTCTGCCGGCCCATAGCTGCCGGAATTAAAATAGAACAAACCAATTCCAAGTGCCACAATAAAAATTGCCGAAATTTTAAGGTAGAAATTGTTATGGGACCTTCTCTCCTGCGGAAGTTCCTTTTGAAGTCTTGCCTCAAATCGTTTTTGATGGCCTTTATTTAACTTCTCGCCTGTTGTGGGATCCTCTTCTGCTGAAAACAGATCTCTAATATCCTGTGCCATTTTTCAAATGTTTTAATTCTTCCTGTAATTTCTTTTTTCCCCGGTGAACCATTGTTCTGGAAGCCACCTGGCTTATATTCATTATTTCTGAAATCTCTTCGTGATCATATCCTTCAATTAAATACAACATAAGCGGATATTTATATTTTTCGGGCAAATGCTCTATAGCTGTTTTTACGCGGGCTACTCCAATCCCGTCATCAATCTGCCAGTTGTCATCTTCTTCCGCAGTATTAAGTACATTTTCATTCAAAGCAACCAATTCCATTTTTTTTGCTTTCAGCTTGTCAATACATTTATTGATAACTATCTTCTTCAACCAGGCACCAAAAGTCACCTCCCCGTTATATTGGTGGAGCTTGGTAAAAGCCTTGATAAAAGCCTCCTGCATGGCATCTTCGGCTTCAAATGGATCCTTTAAAAATCTCCTTGTCACTATGTACATTCCGTCACAATAACGATTGTAGAGCTCCATCTGGGCTTTGCGGTTATTGGCGTGACACGCTGCAATTAACTGGTGCATTGAAATCCTGAATTTTGGTTAGCTGGTATTCTAAAGACGACTTATAATTTAAAGTGTTGCAAAAATCTGGCTTTCTTCTTTTTTAATTCTGAAATTAGCCCGGAATTAATATCCGACACTAAAATAACGCATTGATTATAAGTTTTTAAGCTGAAAATGGCATAATTTTAGAAATGGTAATCATCAAATAATATTATTATGGGAACCAAATTAAAAACAGGGCTTAAAATTGGGGGATTTGTGATCCTGCTGTTGCTGGTAGGGCTGTTTTTAAAGCGCTATTCCACAAAAGCACACAGCCCGGAGGATATAGTGCATTATGAGGAAGAATCCCTTGAGATTGAAGTTTATTATAACAGGCCCTATAAAAAGGACAGGGTGATCTTTGGAGAACTTGTGCCTTATGGAGAAGTGTGGAGAACGGGTGCCAATGAGGCCACTACTTTTACCACCAACCAGGATCTTCTGGTAGACGGATCTTTACTGAAAGCTGGGAAATATACCCTCTGGACCATCCCAGGAGAAAAGTCCTGGAAAGTGATCTTTAATTCCAAAATGTATCCCTGGGGAATTGACCTTGATAAAAAACCCTACCGCGAACCTGAATTTGATGCTTTGGTACTTGAAGTGCCTACGGCCAAATTACCGGAAGTCCTGGAGCAGTTCAGTATCTATTTTGAGAGGGAAAATGAATTGATCTTTTTAAGCCTGGCGTGGGATGAGACCCTGGTAACCGTGCCTATACAAACTGCAAAAGAAGCGCACGAGGCGCTCCTTTCTTTCAACTAATTAAAAAATTAAGAGAGTTCTAATCTTCCTCGTCCAGTAACAGGTTAAGGGTTACATCTACATTATCCCGTGTGGCCCGGGAATAAGGACACATTTCATGCGCCTCATTCACTAACTTTTCACCGGTTTCAATATCTATCCCGGGAAGATACGAATCAAGGATCACAGCAAGCTGTAGCTCTTCATCTTCGGTTAATCCCAGGGTTACAGTGGCAGTTACATTAAAATCGCCAATATCTACTTTATGTTTTTTTGCCACTGCAAGCAGTGCACTCCCATAACATGCAGAATATGCCGCACCAAAAAGTTGTTCAGGATTGGTGTGTTTTTCACCTTTACCCCCCATACTTTTAGGCTTGCTTAAATCTAAGTCCAATACGCCATCATCACTTTTTGTATGTCCCTCCCGGCCTCCGGAGGTTGTTACTGTGGCTTTATACAATTTCTTCATCTTGTTTATTTTTGATTAACTTTATAGAAATTTGAAGATACCACCTATTGGTAGGGACATCAAAGAAGTTTCCCTAAATTTGTCTTAAATATTATTCTGCATTTTGGCCAAACCCTCTAAAAAATCGGCATTATCTGAGCGTGAAAGCAATCCCGGATCTCCCACTATTAACCCTGCGTCCCGGCAAAAGATCAAGGCTTTCAGAAAAAAGGAGATTGAGGTCGAGGAATTGATACACCGGCTTTTAAAAGGGGATAAAACTGCCCTTGGCCGTGCAATTACTTTGGTAGAAAGCCAGCAACCCGACCATCTGGCTAAAGCAGAAAAAGTGGTGGAAGCCTGCCTCCCCCACGCTCATCAATCTGTTCGAATTGGAATAACGGGTGTGCCGGGGGTAGGAAAGAGCACTTTTATTGAGGCTTTTGGCAGTTACCTGGTTGGCAAAGGAAAAAAAGTAGCCGTACTGGCAGTAGACCCATCCAGCACGGTTTCCCACGGGAGTATTCTTGGTGATAAGACCAGGATGGAAAAGCTTGTCACCCTGGAAAACGCCTTTATACGCCCGTCACCTTCCGGTGAGTCTTTGGGCGGAGTGGCACAAAAGACCAGGGAAAGCATTATACTATGTGAAGCAGCAGGTTTTGATGTATTGTTAATAGAAACCGTGGGTGTAGGCCAAAGTGAAACGACCGTGCACAGTATGACAGATTTTTTCCTTTTGCTGAAGCTTGCCGGAGCCGGGGATGAATTGCAGGGCATAAAACGGGGGATCATTGAAATGGCAGATGCAATTGTGATAAACAAAGCCGATGGCGAAAATCAAAAAGCGGCCCGGGAAGCCCGACTGGAATTTAAGAGAGCACTGCATTTATACCCTCCAAAACAAAGTGGCTGGCGGCCAAAAGTGCTTTTAAGCAGCGCCATTGAAAATACAGGAATCCCGGAGATTTGGGAACTTATAGAGGAATTCACCGGCCTTACAAAAGGAAACAACTACTTTGAACACAACCGCCATGAACAAAATAAATTCTGGTTATTACAAACCATTAATGAGCATTTAAAATCCCGCTTTTACCGCCATCCTGAAATGAAAAAGGCCCTCCAAAAACAGTTACAGGCCATTGAAAACAATGAGACCAGCCCCTTTGCCGCCGCTGCTTTTCTACTGAAAAAATATGATGAATTATAGAAATTCTGCTTTATACCAGGCAATTTGTTCTTTCAATCCCTGTGCTAAGGTTGTAGGTGCAGTATAGCCTAACAGTTCCTTAGCTTTGTCAATTTTTGCAGCGGTTTGCAATTGGTCTCCGGCCCTCCTGGGAACCACCTGAATGCCGATCTTAACTTCCAGTTGTTGTTCCACGATTTCAATACCTTCGCGGGTAGAATAACTCTCCTCACTCCCCAAATTGATGATCTCTCCGTTAAGTGCAGTATGTCTTTCCACGGCTGCCAGGATCCCCTTTACAATATCACCTACATAGGTAAAACTGCGCAAATGCTGCTCACTGCCTTCAAACAGGGTAAAGGACTCCTTGTTAAATGCACACTTTATTAATTTGGTATATAATTTTTCAGGCCTTTCTCTTGGCCCGTACACAGAATAAAGCCTGAGAGATGAGGCATGGAGATTTCCTGATCGGCTTTCGGCCATTACAAGTTGCTCTGCCGAAAGTTTGGAAACTCCATAATTGGAGGCAGGTGCAGGGGCAGTAGTTTCGGGGAAAGTGGCATCAAGCCCGTAAATGGAGGAAGTAGAGATATTGAAAAAATGCTTTAAATTTTTAATACCCCTCGCAAAAACAAGCAAATTTTGAGTGGCAATCACGTTATTGCGCAAATAATCTTCAAATTCAATTTGAGCAGAGATCCCCGGCTGGGCAGCAAAATGAATGATGAAATCAAAATCTGCAGGAAGGCTCTTATAAATTTCCTTTTCAGCAAGGTCCTTATTTAAGATTTTTATTCCTTTTAATTCAAGGGCTGCAGCATTTCTCTTCTTTAGATCTACATCATAGTACGGGGAGAAATTATCAAGGCCGGTAACATTGTATCCTGAAGCTGCTAAAAGTTCGGCCATATGGGAACCAATAAAGCCGGCAGCCCCTGTAATTAATATATTCATAAAGATTTTAAAATAATAAAGCTGAAAAATTTTGTGCCCGCAAATTACAATGAATAATTCACTCTGGCAGATTTTCCAAAATTTATTGAAACTTCTCTTTGTGTTTTTTATTAATACATTTGCAGCGAACACTTAAGAATTTTATGGATTACGAGCTTACGGTCATTGTTCCTTTATACAATGAAGAGGAAAATTTACTTCGCGTGGAAATGGAACTCACAAAATACCTTGAAATAGCCCTGAAAAAAACCTGTATCCTTTTTGTAAATGACGGCTCTACAGATGGCAGCCTGTCAATTATAAAAGAGATCTCCGCGCGCAATGAGGCTTTTGATTATATATCTTTTGACCGTAACTATGGTTTAAGTGCAGCCTTAAAGGCAGGTTTTGACAATGTGAAGACACCGCTTTTAGGCTATATAGATTCAGACCTGCAAACAGATCCCGGAGATTTTAATTTATTACTGGAACATATTGACCATCATGACCTGGTTACGGGAGTGCGGGTGAACAGAAAGGATTCCTTCAAAAAGAATCTTTCCTCCTTAATTGCCAATGGGATAAGACGAAGTTTTACCAATGACGGGATGGATGACACGGGTTGTCCGCTTAAGGTAATAAGAACCTCTGCAGCTCAAAATATCCCTATGTTCAAAGGTTTGCACAGGTTTCTACCTGCAATGATCCTGTTGCAAAACGGGAAGGTGGTACAGGTTCCCGTAAGACATTATCCCAGGATCGCTGGTACAGCTAAGTTTCATATCTGGAACCGCTTGTTTGGGCCATTAATGGATTGTTTTGCTTATTTATGGATGAAACATAAGTACATTAATTACCATATAAAAGAAAAATCTACCTGCTAAATTGGAGCTTTTAAGATCTACTTACCGGAAATATCCTGAAATACTACTGCTATTCCTGGGCAGCCTGGTTTTTTTGACCCATCTGGATGCTCTTTTCGTGAATATCATGGAAGCCCGGAATTTTATCACGGCCCGGGAAATGTTGATCGATGATAACTGGATCTTCACAACGATGAACGAGTTGCCGCGTTATCAAAAACCCCCGCTTCCCACCTGGCTTACTGCAATTTCTGCTCAAATATTCGGGATAAAAAATGTTTTTAGTTACAGGTTACCGGCTGCCATGGCTTCTTTGTTCATTATATTAATGTTTTTCAAGATCCAGTTGCTGGCAGGAATTCAAAAGAAACTGGCTTTTGGATCTTCTATTATTCTAATGAATTCTTTTTATGTATTCTTTGCAGGGAGAGAAGGTCAATGGGATATATTTACCCATAGTTTTATAATTGGCTGTTGTTATTTTTTCTTTAAGCTCTTTGCCTTCCCAGAAAACCGTTTAAGAAATGCACTAATCGCTGCGTTGTTACTGGGAGCGTCTTTATTGAGCAAAGGCCCCGTATCGCTTTACGCCCTGTTCTTACCTTTCCTTAACAGCTTTTTTCTGGTATTTAAATTTGGCCCGTTTCCAGGAAAATGGAAATACCTGTTGATCTTTTCTATAACAGGCCTTATTGCGGGCAGCTGGTGGTCTATTCTTATTCACTACTATGATGCCGAAGAGATCGCCCGGGTTGCGGCCCTGGAGAGTGGCAGGTGGTTCAATTACAATATAAGGCCCTTCTGGTATTACTGGAGTTTTTTCACCCAAAGCGGAATTTGGACCATCCCGGCATTTATGGGATTATGGTATTGGTATCTCAAATCGCGTGTTTCCAATTTAAAAGCCTATAAATTTTTCCTTTTCTGGACCCTTATATCCTTGTTGTTATTATCAATTATTCCTGAAAAGAAGAGCAGGTACCTGCTTCCGGTATTGATCCCGCTGGCTTCCACCACAGGTTTTTATGTAGAGTATGCCATTAAGAATTTCAGAAATAATTTTACCAAATGGGAACGCATTCCTGTTTATCTCAATTTTATAATCCTCACCTTAATATCCCTTGCAGCCCCCATTCTATTATACAGATTTATGGGAGAATTAAATGCCGCATATTTTGGACTAAGCATCGCGCTGATTAGCCTGGGTGCAGGCTTTGTCTACGGAATGGCAAAGAGAAAAATTGGCCTGTTATTTTCCCTGCAAGCCGCAATGATGATCCTTATAATTAGCCTGGGTTCGCCTTTATTAAGGAGCATTGACCCATCTCATAATACACCTAATGTTGCCGATCTAAGATCCTTTGCTTCTGAAGAAAACCTGAAACTTTATGACTATAATAATTTAATGCCAGAGTTGATCTGGCATTACGGTAGCAGCATACCAAATCTTGAAAAGACACCAGGTGTGCCGCCGGAAAATAAATTCATATTATTGGTTGAAACAGAAGCCTTCCCCTCGTGGAAATCTGAATTTGAAGGATTTGAGGCTAAAAAATGGGGAGTGCTTGACCTGAACCCAACCTATGAAACAGGTAAAAACAAACGGTTGATAAGGGAAATTTACATCCTTACGAAACAGGCACCCTGAACCTTGGCATTAAATAGCGGTGAAAAAGGGCTGCCAGATATCCTAAAACAGCTCCTATAAACATTCCGGTAAGAATATCTCCCGGATAATGTACGCCCAGATAGATCCTGCTGTAAGATACTACCAACGCCCAAAGGAGCAGTAACCAGATAAGCCTGGAATGGTACCTGCGGAAAATAATGCCCAGGAATACTGCAACCCCCGTGGAATTTGAAGCGTGGGCAGAAAAATACCCGAACCTCCCGCAACGCTCTGCAATATATCTTGAATACTCCATTACTCCTTCCTGCCTGCAGGGTCTTGGGCGTTCAAAAGCATGCTTAAATAAATTGGCTAGCTGATCTGTAGCGGTAATAAGTACAGCGACCAGAACGGCGGTTATGAGCATTCCCTTTATCCCGAATTTTTTAAAGATGAGAAACAGCAACAGGGCATAAATGGGAATAGCCGTCCATTTATCTGTAACCAGAAGCCAGAAGGTATCCCAGCGGGCGCTTCCCAGGTTATTAAGGTAAAGGAACAATTCCCTGTCCAGGTCATTGAGTTGCTGCAGCATATTTTTTTACTCTTCGTATCGGGAAACTTCCCGGTCATAGAATTCATTGGCCTGGGTGATAAGATCCTCGGCCTGGGAAGCGAGTTCCTTTTCATCATGCTGGTCAAAATCTTCCAGCCACTCTACATCATCATTTTCAAGATTGATTATAAATCTTGGGTATTCGGTATGCACCACAAATACAGCATCGGGATAATCTGTATTATCACCAAGAAGAAATTTCGGAAAATCCATAGTTTTAAAATTTTATGTAAGATGTAAATTTTGTTTCAGAATAAACAGGGTTTTCCCTATTTCCTTCCGAAGAATTTTTAGAAAAAATTTATGCGACCGGTTCAACAACTACATTTTTTTCTTTAAGTATTAACTTTTTACTAAGGTAATTAAACCTGTAATGCAGTAATGCCGCCGCGGCACTTAAACCTGCCAGCAATCCAAGCCATATCCCCATGCTGCCCAGGTGTTCTTCCCTGCCAAAATAAATGGAAATTGGAAATCCTATGAGCCAATAGGCAATGAAACAGATCAACGTGGGGATCTTTACATCCTGCAGGCCTCTTAAGGCACCCAGAATAACCACCTGAAGGCCGTCACTTAACTGGAACAGTGCCGCTATTATAAGCAGTTGTGCCGCCAGAACAATCACCTCAACATCATCTATATATATAGTAGGCATCCAATCTTTCAACAGGATAAATCCAATAGCAAATACGGCTTCTATTAAAAACACAAGCAGGAAAGTGGAATATGCAATCCTGCGCAAGTTGGTGTAATTCTTTAAACCTTTTTGATTTCCCACTCTAATAGTAGCCGTCACCCCAAGGCCTACGGCGATCATAAAGGTCATAGATGCCAGGTTGAGCGCTATCTGGTTTGCTGCCTGCGCATTGGTACCCAGGGTTCCTGCAAGTATAATAGTTCCTGTAAAAATGGCAACCTCAAAGAACATTTGTAAAGCCGTTGGGAATCCCAGGGCAAGCAATCTTTTAAAAATCGTCGATTTGAGAAGTTCCTTTTTGCTCCACACAAAATAAGCCCGAAACTTATCCTTTCTTCGCAGGATCTCCCAGATAAACCAAACCATAAAAAAGCGGGAGATCAACGTGCCCCAGCCCGCTCCTTCCAGTTCCAGACGAGGGAAGATCCAGATCCCGTATATAAGTAAGTAATTGAAAACTATGTTCACCACATTGGCAATAAGGGTGGCGTACATGGAATATTTTGTTTGAGATAAACCATCGGCAAACTGCTTATAAGCCTGAAATACCATCAACGGGATCATAGAGAAGGCTACAATTTCAAGGTATGGAATCGCAAGGTCTACTACTTCGGGAGGTTGATCCAGATGATACAGGATAGGCTTTGCCAGCAGGAGCATAAGAAACAGGACTATTCCTGTTACAGTGCACAGGATCACGCCATGATGAAAATAACTACGACCTTTTTCCAGATCGCCGGAACCATCTGCTTCGGCTATTAAAGGAGTGATCGCAAATGAAAAACCTATGCCCAGGGAAAGTGCAATAAAAACCAGGCTGTTCCCAAGGGAGATCGCAGCGAGTGGCGCTGCCCCCAGTTGGCCCACCATAAGATTGTCTACAAACCCTACCATCACATGCCCCAGCTGCCCCAGCATGACCGGAAAAGCGATGTGAAGATTGGTTCTGAATTCCGTTGTATAGGCCGAAAGTTGCACTGTGTATTTTTAAGCTGCAAAGATAGCAGGGTTTTCAAGGCGATGAAATGGAAAGGGCAATTTAATTTGGAAACCTCAGCCTTTAAAATCCACCATTAGGTACCTGGCATCAATTTGCTAAAAACATTCAGTTCAACCGGCGACACTATTATTACATTTTCGTTTCCCTCTCTTTAGAAATTTCCCCAAATCCATATTTATCTACGAGATAGATCAAAGAGGTCATAGTCGCCGCGCCCAATTCCAGTTCTCTTTTATTGATATGCTCGAAGGTGTCATTGTCTGAATGGTGGTGATCAAAATACCGTTGGGAATCTGGCCGCAAACCGGCAAGAACGGTAGTTCCATTTTTTAGAGGTCCAATATCGGCTCCACTTCCCCCACGGTCAAACTGATGGATAAGGTACGGACCAAACAATTTTTTCCAGCTCTCAATTTGTGCAAACTGGGTATTTGTAGCGTCAAAAGAGAATCCGCGTGGGGTAAATCCTCCCGCATCACTTTCCAGTGCAAAAAGGTGATTTTCATTGTTCTTTTTGGCAATTTCGGCATATTTATTTCCGCCCCGTAGTCCATTTTCCTCATTCATGAACAATACCACCCTTATAGTTCTTTTGGGTTTTAACCCCAGTTCCTTAAATAACCTGAGCACTTCCATAGATTGCACCACTCCTGCCCCATCATCATGAGAACCGTCACCAAGGTCCCAGGAATCAAGATGCCCACCTACTACAATGATCTCATCTGGAAATTGGATACCGGTTATTTCACCAATTACATTAAAGGATTCAACATCTGGCAACTGACTGCTGTTTACCTTGAAATATAGTTTTGAATCTTTCTGCATCTTTAAGATTCCGCTTAAATATTCGGCATCATTGGTGCTTATTGCCGCTGCCGGGATTCTTTGAGACACCGGCAGTTCTCCATAGCTCATAGTGCCGGTATGCGGGAAATCATCCAGCCTCAGGTTCATGGAGCGAACTATCACTCCCACTGCTCCATATTTTGCCGCTTCGGCCGCTCCCGAATAACGCTGGTCAACACATCCTCCATAAGCCTCAAATGTATTGATGAGATTAGCCTGCATTGGCCGGTTATAAAAAACGATCTTCCCTTTGATGTTTTCTTCTCCATACCGGGCGAGGTCCTCTATTCCCTGCACTTCAATAAATTCAGCTTTTGTACCACCTGCGGGTGAGGCTATAGACCCGCCCAAAGCGGTTATTTTAAGATCCCTTTTGGTTCCGGGCGTAGTTTCTACATAAGCCGTTTCCTTTGCACCTCTCACCCACTTTGGC
Source organism: Antarcticibacterium arcticum (assembly GCF_007993795.1). Classification (GTDB taxonomy): domain Bacteria; phylum Bacteroidota; class Bacteroidia; order Flavobacteriales; family Flavobacteriaceae; genus Gillisia; species Gillisia arctica. The sequence continues at coordinate 1,938,620 of NZ_CP042476.1, forward strand.
ACCATAACCGGTTGCAACCAAACCTTATCCAATCCTAATTGCTCCAGTTCCTTTTTGGTATACTCTACCGCGCGTTGCGCATTATAGGAACCTGATAATCTTGGGCCAATTTGGGTAGACAAATGGTCGAGCCAATTATATGCCCGGCCGTTTAACAATGCCATATCATAAATCTTCCTAATCTCCAGTGAATCCTTTTGTTCCCTTTCAATTACCTGGGAAATGGCGTTTTGACCAATTAAAAGGGTGAGCCCTATCAATACTATATGTTTCATTTCAAAAATTTTATGCTATTTAAAAAAATAATTTGGGATGGGCAGGCTTTAATGTTCTTTTTTTAACTGCTCCCTGTATGCATCTAGATTCTGATAAATTTCTTCGGAAAGTGCTGGTTCCTTCACATCATTATATTTTAAAAGTTCATCATGCAGGATCTTTGCAACCAGATACCTGGCGGTAGATTTATCATCGGCAGGGATCACATACCAGGGTGCACCTTTGGTAGAAGTCCGGTTGATGGCATCTTCATAATAGTCGCGGTATTTATCCCATAGTTTTCGTTCTTTAAGGTCACCGGGTGAAAATTTCCAGTTCTTAATATCCTTATCCAGTCTTCTCAAAAGCCTTTGACGCTGTTCTTCTTTAGACAGATTCAGAAAAAATTTAAAGATTATGGTACCATTATCGGCTAAATGCTGTTCAAAATTTCTGATTTCCTCAAACCTTTTCTCCCAGAAGTTTTCATCAATATCTTCAATACTATTTATTTGGGGTAAATTTTCACCCAGAATATACTCAGGATGTACCCTTGTAACAAGTACGTTTTCATAATGTGATCTATTAAACACTCCAAATTTTCCGCGGGAAGGTAGGGCCAGGTAATGCCGCCATAGATAATCGTGTTTCAATTCCAGGGCTGTGGGCACCTTAAAACTGTGAACAACCACGCCACGGGAATTGAACCCTTTAAAAACTTCCCTGATTAAACTATCTTTTCCTGAAGTATCCATCCCCTGCAGGCAAACCAGCACGGCATATTTGCCATGGGCATAAAGAATATCCTGCCACTCTGCAGTTTCATTCCTTACCTTTTTAAGATCTTTTTTAATCTCCTGGGAGGTGGCTTGAAGATCCAGCCGGGTGGGTGTTTCGCGAATATTAATTTTCGAGGTCACTTTAAGGGAAGATAGGTCTATATTTTTCATGGAAAACGTTTTGCTTATAAATATAGGATTTATAAAATCTAATTTTTTTATCTTCGTCATTAAATGTCCCCATCTTGAAAAGAGAAGAAATTATAGAAAAGGTAGCTCTGTTACTAAAGGAGATCCCTACCTCTATGGAAATTGTGAAAAACGATTCTAAAGTTGACAAGAGATTTCACTATCTGGCTACTCATATGGTTGATAAGGCCATTAAAAAAGATGCCCTTGTGATCTCTGAAAACCAAAAGGGGATCGCTATTCTCTTTAAAACAAGCAAGCAGGAAGAGAATTTCTGGAAGGAGATCCCGGAGCAATTGGGGTTACTATGGAATGTAACCGGATTTTCCAATGCTATGAAGATCTTAAAATCGCAATCATATATCAAAAACCAGCGCCCCCAAACCGGGGAATATCTTTACTGCTGGTTTTGGGGAATTGAAACCGATGCACGGGGAGCCGATACCCAGACGGGCAAGGAAATGAAAGATGAATTCTACAGGCAGGCCGAAGAATATAAGATTCCCCTTTATGCTGAAACCCGAATGAGGCAAAATTCAATTGTCTACCAACGCTTTGGGTTTGAACTTTTCCATGAGTGGAAACACCCCAGCGGAGACACCATGTATTTTTTAAGGTATATTCCTAAATCGCTGAGAAAAAGTGAATAGGGAGTAGGGATTAGTGAATAGTGCATAGTGATTAGGTGAAAATACCTCAATACTCGATTCTCACTGCTGAATTGTAATGTTGCGATTATCTGCAAAAAAATCTGCGAGATCTGCGGGAGCGTTTTTCGGGATGTAGGTTTTAGTTTGGAAAAAAGTCAACTTAATCCCGCAAGCTAAAACTTGGAACCTACCTGCGGCAGGCCGGCCTGCAACCTTTAATCTTGAACCAACCTCCGGCAGGCAGGCCTGAAACCTTGAATTTTAAACCTTAAATTTTTTTTACTGTTTACTTGCAAAGAGTTTTACATCATCCTCCGTAACCTGGTTTCCGCCTAGTATAATAAGCCGTTCTACCACATTGCGCAATTCCCTTATATTTCCTGTCCAGTCGTATTGCTTTAGTAATTCGAGCGCCTGTGGGGTGAATTCCTTCTTATTTATTCCCTGCTCCTCGGTTACTTTATCATTAAAGAAATTTACCAGTACTGGTATATCTTCACGTCGATCATTCAACGCCGGAACCTGAATTAGGATCACCGCAAGGCGGTGAAAAAGATCTTCCCTGAATTTCTTGTCTTCTATCTCTTTTTTAAGATCTTTATTGGTCGCAGCAATTACCCGTACATCAACTTTTATATCTTTATCACTTCCAACCCGGGATATCTTGTTTTCCTGCAACGCCCGTAAAACCTTAGCCTGGGCCGAAAGGCTCATATCACCTATTTCATCCAGAAAGATAGTACCACCATTGGCCGCTTCAAATTTTCCCGCCCTGTCTTTATTGGCCGAAGTAAAGGCACCTTTAACGTGCCCAAATAATTCACTTTCTATAAGTTCAGATGGAATGGCGGCGCAATTCACCTCAACCATGGGTCCGCTTGACCTTTGACTCTTTTGATGCAGCCAATGTGCAACCAGTTCTTTTCCGGTTCCATTAGGGCCGGTGATCAAGACCCGGGCATCTGTAGGAGCTACTTTTTCTATGATCTCTTTGATGCGTGAAATCTCGGGTGAATTCCCAACCATTTCATAGTTTTTCCCAATCTTTTTCTTTAACCGGGAATTCTCAACCACAAGTTCTTTACGATCCAGGGCATTGCGCACCGTATTAAGCAGGCGATTAAGGTCCGGCGGTTTGGAAATATAATCAAAAGCCCCGAGTCTCATCGCGTTTACCGCGGTATCAAGCTCCCCGTGACCGGAGATCATTACCACCGGGATCTCTGGTTTTATTTTTTTTATAGCTTCAAGGACTTCTATCCCGTCCATTTTCGGCATTTTAATATCACACAGGACAAGGTCAAAATCTTCTTCCTTTATTTTTTCGGTTCCGGCCAGGCCATCTTCAGCCTCTTCAACGAGGTAATTACTGTTCTCTTCAGAAAGAATTTTGGTCAATACCCGTCTTATTGCAGGTTCATCTTCTATAATAAGGATCTTTGCCATTTTATAATATACTAAATTTTAAGCCGGTACGGCCATAAAAAGAATTGGTTTCATTTATTGTATACACCTTATCCAGGTTTCCGTCACGTAGACGAATATCATTTACAAGCGTATGCCCTGCGTACAGGTATAGAGAGAGATTATCTGTAAAATTATATTCATACCCCAACCCCGCCAATACAATGGTCATTGAAATATTCTCGGCCATACGCATGTTGGAAGAAGGGGAATTTGGTGTCGTATAAAAGTTATTCTGGATATTGGCAAAGAAACCGTCCAGAGTAACAAATCCCTGCAATACATTCTTCTCGTTGATAAAATATTTTAAATTGGATTTAGGGATTCCCAGGGTGTAGGACCAGTCCGGACTAAACCTTTTGTAGTAATTGATAACCGGCAAGGGAAATGGAATACCCGAAGTCGTGGAATACGATAACCCAAGGATAAGGCGAACGGGGTCAATATACCTTTCATCTTCAGTAGTCTTGATAAAATAAACCGCGCCGGTATAGATCACGTCATCATTGATCATTTCACCGGTTTCAAAATTGGACGCTACCCTCAATCCTGCTTCTGCCCCAAAACGCCAAATCTCGTTCATTTTAAAGGTATAGCCCAGGCTTCCTGAAAATGACTGAAAACGGTCCAGTTCATTGGTATCAAAAATTGCAGGATCATTGTATTTTAAGTTGGTATTGCGGTATTCAATACCAGGCACCAGGTAAGCTCCATTTTCATTCAGTTTAATGGGAAAATTTATAAAACTGCGGAACCTTCTGAAAGAATTATCTGAATCTTTTTGGGGAAAATACGTATATTCTATTCTTGCAAGGTCTGTAGTCTGGCCCTGGGCCACCCCTGTAATTCCTGCTATTAGCAGCATTAAAAACCAATTACAACTTTTCTTCATTTTTTGATTCGTTAGGGTTAGTATTAGGATAAAACATATGCACATCTCTTTGGGGAAAGGGTATTGTAATATTATTCAATCTAAATTTATCGTCAATTTTAAATCGTAATTCGCTTTTTATCTTTGGATCTACAAAGCTGTCACTTACAAAAAAATGTAAACTGAACACCAGCGCCGAATCGGCAAAATCATCAAAGGTTACAAAAGGATCGGGCTTTTTCACCAAACCGGTTTGTTCTTTTGCACATTCCAGCAAGATAGCTTTCACCCTTTGCGTGTCACTCCCGTAAGCTACACCTACTTTCACTGATTCCCTGGTGGTTTTATGATTTTGAGTATAGTTAAGGATCACATCGCTTATAAACTTATGATTGGGAATGATCATCACCTTATCATCCCGTGTAAGTACACGTGTGGTCCTTAATTTAATATCTATCACCCGGCCAACTCTGCCATCCATTTCAATGATATCTCCAACCAGTAGCGTTTTATCTGTAATAATAAAAACCCCGCCAATTACATCCTGAAAAAGTTCCTGTAAAGCTAAACCTAAACCAACAAAAAGCGCCGCCGAGGCTGTTAAAAGTATTGTAATATCTATACCTGCAGAGCTTAAGGTGAGAATGATCACGATTAAATAAACAAGATATCTCAGGAATTTGAAGACACTTATAAATTTTAGTTTATCATTTTCCTCCAGTCTGCGGGTAAACAAAATTCTAATACCACGAAGAACTATATTGGTAATAAAAAAAGTAGTGACCACCAACAATACCAGGCCAACGGTAATTTTAATTGGATTATCGCCGCTATCAAAACTTATGAGGGTAATCCGGAAAAATTCCAGAATATTGCCCCATATGTCTTCTTGTATAAATTCTTTTACCTCTCCCTGCATTTATTAATATTTAAGCCATTTATATAATTCCTTGTAAGTGGGTTTCTTCCCATACATAAGTATTCCTACCCTGTATATTTTAGCTGCCAGCCAAAGTACCAGCCCATTGGTAATGATCAATAACAATACAGATATCACTAATTCCCACCAGGGCACCCCAAACGGAATACGCATTAGCATAACAATAGGAGAAGTTAAAGGGATCATTGAAAAAATGGTGGATACCGTTCCATGCGGATTTTCAATTACCGAAAAGAAACCTACATAGATCCCAAGCATTAAAGGCAGAATAATGGGGAACATGAATTGCTGGGTATCGGTTTCAGAATCTACCGCGGCTCCAATAGCCGCATAAATTGCCGAATACAAAAAGTAACCTCCAATAAAATAAATGAGAAACGCGATTATAAGGGTAAACATAGGCAGGTTATAAATATCTGTAAGCAATTGCTGCATCTCATTACTTGCCATATCTTCAATTCCCCTGCTGGCTTCTGCAGAAGGTGCAACCATATCAAGCCCTGTTAAGGTAGAGGCGATAAACATCAATACGGTACCCAATACTACCCAAATTGTGAATTGCGTGATACCTGCGAGGGAAGTACCCAGGATCTTCCCAAGCATCAATTGGATTGGTTTGACCGATGAAACTATGATCTCAATAATACGGTTGGTTTTTTCTTCTATTACACTGCGCATTACCATATTCCCATAGATAATAATGAACATCATGAGCAAATAACCGGCGGCCCCTCCAAAGATCATTTTTATATATCCCGACATTCTGGAGGTGCGCTGGCCTTCAAAATTTTGGATCTGGATATTGACTTTTGTTTCGGCTGATTCTATTTGAGACACATCCACTCCCCTGGCAATAAGCTCCCGGGTGGTGAGTTTTTCAGTAATAATGCGCTCCATTTGCTGCAGGGTACCAAATCCAGGCGTCTCTTTTCCAAAGAACTCTATAGAACCGGCAAGCCGGGCATTATTATCAATTTCCGGTATATATAACAAGCCGTGATAGTTCTTTTCTTTAACCAGTTCCTTTGCCTGGTCCAGGGTCACAAAAGAAAGGTTCATATAGGTGATATCTTCGGTATTTTGAAATTCGCCTTCAAACACCCCACTTTGATCATTAATAGCAATAATTTTTTCTTCGCTGTTATTAAGCATGCTCAGGTATGCGATCAAAAAAAACATTCCCACAAGAATAAGCGGGCTAAGAAATGTCATTATAATAAAGGTCTTATTTCTTACCCTTGCCGTGTATTCCCGTTTAATGATGAGTTTTAAATTACGCATTTTGAGTCACGGTTTTAATAAAGATATCATTTACTGAAGGGATCACCTCCACAAAATGATTCACCTGGGCTTTAGTGATCAAATAATGAAGCAGTTCGTTGGGAGAAGCATCGGCAGGGATCTGTAATTTTAATTTAAGATCCTGATTCAAACTTTTAAAAGTCGCTTTTTCCACAATAAATTTTGCAGACAGGTCCTCCAGAAGTGCAGCCTCACTCGACGTGGTAAGACCTACCTCAAATGTATTTGATTTATAAAGTCGTTTTATATCTGCCACCTTTCCATCTAGGAGTTTGTTGGATTTATGGATAAGGGCAATATGCTCACACAATTCTTCCACGCTTTCCATGCGATGGGTAGAAAAAAGAATGGTAGCCCCTTCCTCCCTTAATTGAAGGATCTCGTTCTTGATAATATCGGCATTCACGGGATCAAACCCGGTAAAAGGTTCATCAAAAATAAGAAGGACGGGTTTGTGAAGCACGGTGATCACAAATTGTACTTTTTGCGCCATCCCTTTTGAAAGTTCCTGTATTTTTTTATCCCACCAGTGAGTGATCCCCAGTTTGTTAAACCAATACTCCAGCCTTTCTTTTGCCTGGGCTTTGCTCAAACCTTTTAGCCTTGCCAAATAAAGGGCCTGCTCCCCTACTTTCATAGACTTATACAAACCTCTTTCCTCTGGCAAATAGCCTATATAGCCAACATCATTGGGATGAAGGGGTTTCCCCCTGAAATAAACAGTACCGGTATCCGGCAGGGTTATTTGATTAATAATCCTTAAAAATGTGGTTTTTCCTGCGCCATTAGGTCCCAGAAGACCAAATATGCTTTGTTCAGGAATTGCTATGGAAACATCATTGAGTGCAGTAAAATCGCCGAATTGTTTGCTAATGTTCTCTGCCACCAGGAGATTACCCATACTTGAAGTTTAGTAGTAGTAAATATATTGAAATAGCCTTACACCCCCTTTAATTTAAGAGGATTTTATAAATATTATAAGCAAAGCAGGGAAGGGATAAAAGCAAAAACCCACCCTTAAACTTAATTAAGGATGGGAAAAAAATTGCTATGAAAAAGAAAAATTATCACTAAAGCTTTAGTGATATTCAAATATATAAAAATTATCTTAAAACTCTTGTTTTTTAAGAAAACATATCTTTTACTTTTTCAAAAAATGATTTATCACTTAGTTCCGGATTGGGCTGGAAGTTCTCATCGGCGGCCATTTTTTCAAAAAATTCCCGCTGCTCCCTGTTCAATACTTTAGGAGTCCAGACATTTACATGCACCAACAAGTCCCCTTTACCATATCCATTTAAATTGGAGATCCCTTTGCCTCGTAGACGCAGGATCTTACCAGATTGAACTCCTTCATCTATTTTAATTCGAACTTTGCCTGAAACTGTATCAATTTCTCTTGAAGCTCCAAGTACAGCTTCGGAATAACTTATGTAAAGATCATAATGTAAATTATCACCTTCCCGTTGCAGGGTTGGGTGCTCTTTTTCTTCGATAGCCACCAGAAGATCTCCCGGCACTCCATTTCCCGGAGCGTCGTTACCTTTTCCTGTAACTTTTAACTGCATACCATCTTCAACCCCAGCCGGAATCTTGATAGATACGGTTTCTTCTTTTGAAATAAGGCCGTGTGCATCTGCTTCTGCAGGTTTTTGATCAATTATCTGCCCGGCACCGCCGCAGGCAGTACAGGGAGACGCTGTTTGCATACGCCCTAATATGGTATTTGTAATACGGGTTACCTGTCCTGTTCCGTTACAGGTAGTACAACTTTTATAGGTTGTCCCCGGAGCCTGTATTTTTCTTTTAACCTTAATTTTCTTTTCGGTTCCGTTTGCGATCTCTTCCAGGGTAAGGCTCACACGTATTCTAAGGTTACTGCCCTTCACACGCCTTTGTCCTCCCCCAAAGCCACCGCCAAAACCAGAGAAGCCGCCACCAAAGCCACCGCCAAAGATATCACCAAACTGGCTGAAGATGTCATCCATATTCATTCCTCCTCCTGCACCAAAGCCACCTTCAAAGGCCTGATGGCCAAAACGGTCATATTTGGCACGCTTATCTTCATTGCTAAGAACTTCGTATGCTTCCGCAGCTTTTTTAAACATTTCTTCGGCATGGTTATCACCCGGATTTTTATCGGGGTGAAATTCAATAGCCTTTTTGCGATATGCTTTTTTGATCTCTGCCACAGAGGCATTCTTACTTATTCCCAGTATTTCGTAATAATCCTGTTTCATTATGTGTATTTGTGATTTTTAAAAAGTGACTATTTGCCTGTCACTACCTTAGGAAACCTAATGATCCTGTCCCCAAGTTTGTATCCGCGCTCTACCACATCAACTATCCTGCCTTTTAATTTTTCCGAAGGCGCAGGCACCTGAGTAATAGCCTCATGCATATCTGCATCAAAGGAATCGCCGGCTTTCACTTCCATAGCCTCCAATCCTTTGTTCTTCAATGTTTCTCTGAATTTGTTGTGAATAAGCTCTACTCCTTTTAATAGATTTTTATCCTTAGCCTTTTGAATTTCATTCAACGCCCGGTCAAAATCATCTAAAACCGGCAACATAGCAGTCATTACTTCCTGGTTGGCGGTCTTGAAAAGCTCAAGCCGCTCCTTTGAAGTGCGTCTTTTATAATTCTCAAATTCGGCAAATAACCTTAAAAATTTATCTTTTTCCTTATCAAGGTCAGCTTTTAACTGCTCGTTTTCAGAAACAGATTGACCCTCTGGTTCCTGCTCTTCTTCTATTTGATCAACTCCTTCATCTATAAATTCTTCTGCAGGTTCCCCTCCAAATTCCTGATGAATATTTTCCTTGATATTTTCTATATCCTCCCCGGATGTATTTTCTTTTTCCTTGCTCATGGATTAACAAATTTGTTTGATTCTCAAAAGTCAAATTTACTGCCAATTATTTAAAAATGTCAAAATGTCACAACTATAACTTTAATACAATTTTAAGATTTGTGTTTCTTTCTTAGCTTAATTTTGCAACTTATTAAAAATCAAATCACTTAAAATGAAAAAATCAATCCTGAATATTTTTATAATTGCTGCAATTACCATTGCAACCGGATGTAAAAATGATAATCGTGAGGCCCAAACCGGGGAAGCTCTGGATGTTGCTGCTGCCAATATGGAGGCTGTTGAATTCAAAGTAGATGCCACTTCTTCTGTAATTGAATGGAAGGGTAAAAAACCCACAGGAACTCACACTGGAACTATTCAAATCGCTGAAGGAACCTTTTATGCAAACGACAGCATAGTTGAAAGTGGTACATTTTTAATTGATATGGCCTCGATCAATGTTACAGATCTTGAAGGATCAGATAAAGAAAATCTTGAAAATCACCTGAAGGGGACCGTAAAAGGAAAAGAAGGAGATTTCTTTAATATCAACGAATTTCCAAATGCGAAATTTGAAGTAACCGGGGTGAACCAGGTTAACGGGCAAATAATGCTACAGGGTAATTTGACAATGAAAGGGGAAACCAAGAATGTTGAATTCCCGGTAAATATTGACCTTAACGGCGAAGAACTTGTCCTTACAAGCGAAACTTTTACTATTGACCGCACAAAATGGAATGTGAACTTCAAATCAAAATCTGTTTTTGACAGTCTTGGAGATAATTTCATTAATGATGAAATTGAACTTACCATTAAAGTAGTAGCGACTAAAGCATAATACTTTTCCATATAAAAGCAAACAGGGCCGCAAATTGCGGCCCTGTTTTTTTACAACAAACTCTCCAGGGCTTTGGCCAGATTTTTATACCGGAACTTATATCCCGCATTTTGTATCTTTTCTGAACTTACCAGTTGGCTGGAAAGCAAAACTGTTGCCATTTCTCCCAGGGCCAGCTTCAAAGCCACAGCAGGAACAATGGGCAGCCAAACAGATTTATCAAGCTGAGAGGCAATATGTTTTATTAACTCTTTATTTGTAACGGGATTTGGCGCTACAGCATTGTAAATGCCCTTTAATTCCATTTCAAGGATATAAGCATAAATACCCGCCAGATCCTCAATGTGAATCCAGGATTGCCATTGTTTCCCCGTTCCAAATGCAGCTCCTACATTTAAATCAACCGGCTCTTTCATTTTAGGCAAAGCCCCGCCATCCTCTGCCAGGACCAGGCCGGTTCTTACAATAGCCACCTCCAAATCCAGGGATTCAAATTCCCAGGCGGCAGCTTCCCATCTTTCTACTACCTCTCCTAAAAAGGAATCATCAACGGCATTTTCGTCTTCGTGGTATAACTTTTCCAGCGAACTGGGATATATGCCTATGGCGCTGGAAGATATAAATCTGGAAACTTCATAGGGGGAATCCTGCAGGGTTTTATAAAGCAATTGAGCGGTTTTAGTCCTGCTTTCAATGATTTCCTTTTTATATTCTGAGGTCCATTTTTTGGCAATACTGGCTCCTGCCAGGTGAATAATTGCATCTACTCCTTCAAGGCAGGCTTCATCAATTTCTCCTTCTGAAGGATCCCAGAAGAAACCACGATATTCAGGAGATTTTTCAATCTTATCCTTACTCGTGGTAAGATAATTTATTTGAATGTTTTTTTGCCGAAGCAACCTGGCAAGATGGGTTCCTACCAATCCTGTTGCACCTGTTATTAATACACGCATTTTTCTTTACAAGATAGCAAGAGCGGCAGGGTCTGGCTAATTTTTATTACAGGTTTAACAACCTTTAAAGGCCAGGTTTGGTGGCCCTGAGCATTTCTCTTTTCCCAGGGGGACCGGGAAGTCTTTCCACAATAAAACCTGCACTTTGCATTGCTCTTCTCACACTTCCTTTAGCGGCATAAGTTACCAGTAAACCTCCGGGTTTCGATGCCCGGAACATTCGCTCAAAAATCTCCTCTGTCCAAAGTTCCGGTTGTACCCTTGCCCCAAAAGCATCAAAATAAATAAGGTCATACAAGGAGACATCTGTGATATCTGCAAAGAACTTCTTTTGCTTTAAGAGACTGAAATTAGGGGTTAATCCCTCAGGTATTTCCCATTCCAGGCTATGAAGAAGTTTAAATACTTCTTCAGCGTCCGGTTCCGCCAGTTGATTAGGGAAATTCAGTTTTTCCACTTCGCCGAAAGCTACAGGATAGGCCTCAACCCCGGTATATTTAATGTTTATTTCCCTATCCCTTACCTCGCTCCAGGTGACCAGGGCATTGAGGCCTGTGCCAAATCCAATTTCGAGAATTGAGATCTCCGGGAATTCCTTCGCCAGACATTTTTTAAGACCCATTTCAATAAACACATGCCGGGCTTCGCGAATTGCCCCATGTTTGGAATGGTATTGCTCATTCCATTCGGGCAGGTGAATGGTGGTAGAACCATCACCCGTATTTATAATCTCTCTCTTCAAATTAATCTTTTATAAGCACCCCGTCTGCCAGGAAAGTAAGCGTGCGTTTTGGCCGGGTGATCGCGGCTATTTTCCCCGGGGAATCGCCTTTATCTTCAGCGTAATGTTGTTGTTCTTCTACAGAAACTTCAGCTACAAATGCCTTCCCGTTTACCACCACTTCTTTTTCTTCAATATCCATAGGAACAAAAAATCCGTAATCCTTGAATTTTACCATTACATCTTCTTCCTGCGGAAGGTCCAGCGTCATCCAGCAGCCTTTGCCTTTGCAAACAGAATTAACCTTAGTTTTAAAACTCACCTCTATGGTATCTCCTTCCTTAAGATTCTTAAATCTTTCCTCCATTTCCCCGGCCGAAAGACTGTTTTCAGAAGAAATTTGTTCCCCGTAAGAACTATAAGCAAGATCTGCAGTTTCGACCATTACCTCAGGATCTTTTGTATTATCAGTATTTTTACAGGATACTAGAGATAAAACAGCAAAAGCAGGCAAAATCCATAAATTTTTCATAATTTTTTAAAATTAAGGGTTGATTTCCAACAACCTTACAAATTTAGTAAAAGTTCCATTTTTTTTCTATGTATAATTAGGTAAATTTGCAATCTAAAGCAATCACCATGAAACACGCTTCCACCGACATCGATATCGTAAAGTCAACCACCTCAAAATTAGATTCTGTTGATTTTGAAAATTTAAAATTTGGCCATGTATTTACAGACCATATGATGGAATGCGATTACGAAGATGGTGCTTGGAAAACCCCTGTGATAAAACCATATGGGAAAATAGAACTTGAACCTTCAGCAAAGGTATTTCATTACGGGCAAGCGGTTTTTGAAGGGATGAAGGCCTTTAGAGATGATAATGACAAAATATGGTTGTTTCGCCCGGATGAGAATTTTAAAAGGATCAACTTATCATCTAAAAGACTTGCAATCCCCGAGTTCCCGGAGGAATATTTTTTCCAGGGGCTTGAGGAACTTTTAAAAATAGATAAAGAATGGATCAAAAAAGGGTTTGGAAATTCTCTTTATATACGTCCTTTTGTGATCGCAACAGAACCGGGGGTACTTGCTTCTCCTGGCGCTAGCTATAAATTTATGATCATTTGTTCTCCGGCTAAATCTTACTATACAGGAGAAGTAAGGGTACAGATCTCTGAAAAATACAGCCGCGCTGCAGATGGTGGTGTAGGTGCTGCAAAAGCAGCGGGAAATTACGGGGCACAGTTCTATCCTACCAACCTTGCTAAAGAGGCAGGTTTCCAGCAAATTATATGGACAGATGCCAATTCTCATGAATTTCTGGAAGAGGCAGGAACAATGAACGTATTTTTCAGGGTCAATGATACACTTTTAACTGCGCCGGTAAATGACAGGATCCTGGACGGGGTTACGCGTAAAAGTATTCTTAGCCTGGCCGAAGCCAATTCAATTAAGGCTGAAGTGAGAAGAGTTAGTGTTAAGGAGATTATTGAAGCTGCAAAAAATGGTTCCTTAAAGGAGATCTTTGGGGCAGGAACTGCAGCTGTAATCAATCCTATTCAGGGATTTGGTTATAAGGGTGAGCGTTATGAATTGCCTAAGATCACAGATTCTTATGCGAGCTTCTTTAAAGATAAACTTATGAAAATCCAATACAACCTTGCCGAGGATGAATTTGGATGGAGATACGAGGTAAAAGAATAGTTTTTCTTTTATATCCAATGAGATAAGGCTGCCTTTTGGCAGCCTTTATTTTTTTATGCTCTTATGACAATTATCTTTCCAGAATGGCTTTAATATTTGGCCTGAAATATCCCGGCCCCTTCAATACCTTGCCATCTTCCCGAAAAACCGGTTTCCCGTCTTCGCCCAATTTACTCATATTGCTGCGTTGTATTTCGTCAAACACTTCTTCTATTTTATATTGCATCCCGTGTTCAATGATGGTGCCGCATAAAATATATAGCATATCGCCAAGGGCATCAGCCACCTCGGCCAGATCATTACCATTGGCGGCCTCAAGATATTCCTCATTTTCCTCTTTCATTAAATTATACCTCAGCAAATTCTTAGCCGGCCCTAAATCGGCATGCGGGGCCTCTTTGATGCCAAGGCCAAAGGCACTGTGAAATTTATGTACCGCTGCAATTCTTTTTTTCATTATTTTCTTTTTAAAAGGTTTTTATCCTTACCATAATCTTACTGCCTTAATCTCGTATCTAAACTTTAACTTTGCCTAAAAATAATTAAAATGTTTAGTACCGGACAATTAATTTTTGCTGCCATATTCTTTTTCGCTTTTGTGGTGGTGATCGCCTACAGTTACAGGAAAGATATTGCCCTGCATAAAAAATACTACAAAGGCAGCATATTTGTATTGCTGGGTTTTATTGTATTTATCTTTTTGCTGTTTGTAATAAAAGAATTTTTAAAGCGCTAAGTAAGAATAATATATTTTTAAATAAAAAATCCCCGGCCAATGGCCGGGGATTTTAAATATCTGCTCAAAAACTAGCTTATCCTTTTACAGGTAAAAAATTGAAATCCTTTGCATACTGCAACATTTGAGATGCAAAATCTTTAGGTTGCTCTATACGTATGGCTTTAATCTCTCCATCGTCCCCAGTCTCGGGTACTAATACCGGGTTAACAAAACCGCTGTAAGGAGGAGATTTAAATTTTGAATTTCGGTCCAGCACTTCTTTATGCACAGCCTGGTCTACTTTAACACCGTAATTCTCCACAAGATTTTTGGCAGCCTCAAAGTCTCCTTCAGATTTTATTCTTTGGGTTTCCATTAATAATTCACCAAAAAGCTCGCGTAATCTTGGATAATTCTTGATATCATAATAGGTTTTTCCATCTCTGGAAACCTTTTCTATTACACCTTCTTCTTTCCCTTTTTCAAACACCCAGGCACTTACCCACTGGCGGTTACGCATATGGCTTTCCTCTACATTATCTCCCAGGTTCAATCTTACTAACTGTGTTATTAAACCATTTCTAATATAACCATCATAGGTTGCCTTCCCCATTTTCTCCCAGTCATCTGTAAGACCCAGTTCCTGGATCTTAGGATCCATCAGGTAATAAAGAGCAACAAGATCTGCTCTTCCCTCTTCCATGGTAGATGCATAGCTTTTAAGAGTTTCCTTGGTTTCACCTACTCCCGGATTTATCCTTCCGGAGGCATGCCCTACAACTTCGTGAAGTGCGGTATGTAGTTTACTACCATCCTGCCCGTATTGCTTTTGAAGTTCAATTTCTTCCTCATCATGAGCAAATTCCTCAAGCACATTAGTGCTTCCTGCATTATTGTAGGCTTCAATAATATTTCCAAGAGATACAGATTTACTACCGTGGGCCGCCCTTATCCAGTTGGCATTTGGCAGGTTTACTCCTATTGGGGTACTTGGAGAAGCATCTCCTGCCTCCCCTGCCACGATCACCGTCTTATAGGTAACTCCTTTTACCGAGTCCTTTTTATGCTCCTTCATTAAAGGTGCATTGTCCTCAAACCATTGAACGTTCTGCTCCAGAACACTCATTTTCTTAGACATTTCAAAATCCTTTATTTGTACAATATTTTCATAGGATCCCCTGTAACCAATAGGGTCATTATAGACTTCAATAAAACTGTTTATATAGTCTATGTTTCCCTCTGTAGCTTCAACCCAGGCAACATTGTAATCATCCCAGGTCTTAAGGTCTCCACTCTTGTAATAATCTATCAACAAACCAAGGGCCTTGCCTTGTTTTTCATTCTCGGCAACTCCTTTGGCAAGTTCCAGCCATTTAACGATCTCATCAATGGCAGCACCATACATTCCCCCGCTTTTCCACACTTTTTCAACCAATTTTCCATTTTCTTTTACCAGTTGAGAATTAAGGCCATAGGAAAGCGGCTTTAAAGGATCCGGAGATTTTTTATTCTTATAAAAAGCTTCAGCTTCAGCTTCGGTAACATCTGGCCCATAGAAATTCACCGCACTGCTTAACAATAGATCCTGTGTGCCGTCAAGATTAACTTTTTTGGAATCCTTATCATTAAAGATCACGTCATAAGCTTCACCCGTAAGGTTGGTTTCTGTCTCTGCAAGAAGACTGTCAAAAAACTCTTTGCTGAATTCCGGTTTGATCTTATCATTTGAATAATGATGGTGAATCCCATTGGAAAACCATACTCGCTTTAGGTAGGTTTCAAAAGCCTTCCAGTCTTCAGAATTCTTGTCCCCCGCATAATTGTTATATATATTCTCAAGGGCAGCTCTAATTTTAAGATTATGCCGGTAGTTCTGGTCCCACATGATATCACGCCCGGCCAAACCTGCCTGAACAAGGTAATAGACCAGTTTTTGTTCCTTGAGGCTAAGGTTCTCCCAGCCCGGGATTTGGTATCGCAGAATTTTAATATCTGCAAACTCCTCCACCTTGTATTCAAAAATGCTGTCATTAGTAGTTTGGGTTTCAGCCAAATCACGGTTATCATCATTTCCATCTTTACAGGAAAACATAATAAGCGACGCCAGGATAAGCGTCAAAAAATAATTAATTTTCATAATGAAATATTTATTGTTTTTAAATGGATTTATGCAATTCGCATATCTTATTGGTTGTTCTTGCCAAATTCAATGAATGCTTATTTCATACTTAAGGATTTAATTTCCTGCAAATGTACTAATTCACGACTTGTAATTTAACTATATTAGCCTGTCAAACGGAAAAATCCCGCCAATAGATGAAAATCCTGAAATACTTATTCTTTCTTTTATTAATATTCATAATTGCCGGCGCAATTTATATTGCCACTAAAGACGGAGATTATCATATTGAGGAAACCTCTATTATCAATGCTCCTGTGCCGGTAGTATTTAATGAGGTGAATAATTTGACCAACTGGGAAGCATGGGGCCCCTGGAGCCAGGAGACAGATGATATTGTTCTCAAACACCAACAAACCATCCGGGGAGAAGGTGGAGGATTTTCCTGGAAAAGCGATAATCTTGGAGATGGTTCTCTCTCTATAATTAAGGTAAACCAGAATGAAGCTATTGAACAGGAGGTTAATTTGAACATGTCCATGGCCGAAACCAATAGCAATATGTACTGGTATTTTGAAGAGGTGGAAGAAGGTACGAAAGTTACCGTAGGATTTGAAGGCAAACAAAGTTTCAGGGAGAAACTGGCATTTTCGCTTACCGAAAAATCCATTCCCGAAACAATGAGGCCAAGGTTACAACGCAGCCTTGAAAGACTTAACAAGGCCCTCCAAAACAAAATGAGCGTTTATTCTATCAATGTAGACGGGCTTACAACGCACGGCGGGGGTTTTTATATGTATAATACTACCGCTACCAAAATTAGCCAGGTACCCACCCGGATGCAAAAAATGCTGACGGAATTACGCAATTATATGGATACCAATAATATTACCCGTCAAGGTTATCCTTTTGTGCTTTACAACAACTGGGATGAGCAAAATAATTCGGCTATCTATTCTACCGGGATCTTTACACCCAGCCTCGTTATAACACCTGCTGAAAGTGATATTTTAAACGGAATGATGCCCGTACAACAGGTGGTGAAAACCACTTTAAAAGGAGATGTGCAAAACCTACAGGAAGCCTGGGAGGTAGCATATCAATATTTAGCCGATAATAATCTTACTGCCGATGAGGAAAGTCAGCCATTTGAGGTATATAAAACCGATTTTGAAACTACCCCAAATCCGGCCAATTGGGTAACCGAAATATTCATTCCTATTAAAACGGAGGTTTCTAATCCTGTAATAGAATAGCATGAAAACATTTTTCCTGGTCTTCCTGGGAGGCGGTTTGGGAAGTATGGCGAGGTATCTGGCTTACAGAGCTATGTCTCAAACCTCTTATCCAATTTTTATAAGCACCATGGCTGTGAATATTGCAGGCAGCCTTTTACTTGGAGTAATAATGGGCTATGCCCTTAAACAGGGAAATTTTAGCCAGAACATATTGCTTTTTCTTACCACAGGTTTTTGTGGAGGTTTCACCACCTTCTCTACTTTCGCCTTTGAAAACATGTCACTGCTGCGGGCAGGAGATTATTTAACATTCTCCCTCTATTCTATAGGAAGTCTTGTTGCGGGCATTCTGGCAGTACTTGGCGGATTGTTTTTAGCACGGCTTTTTTAAATGCATTTATAATTTATTAAAATTATTTCTCTCCTTAACCAATTGGTTTTTAAACTAATTTTGGGCTTATTTTAAAAAATGATCAGGAAATTACTTAGAGCATATATAGGTTCTTTCAGCGATCTTCGCAGGGAGGTTTGGATTCTGGCGTTTATTACATTTATAAACAGGGCGGGTACTATGGTAATTCCATTCTTATCCCTGTATCTTACAAAAAACCGCGGCTTTACCCTGGAGGAAGTAGGCTGGATCCTTACCTTTTTTGGCCTGGGATCTGTTGCAGGATCCTGGTTGGGTGGAAAGCTCGTGGACAGTATTGGCCATTACAAAACCATGGCAGGCAGTCTCTTACTCTCGGGATTATTTTTTGTCCTCCTGCAGTTCCCGGTTTCCTTTTGGGGCATATGCGCCGGTATTTTTGTGGTCATGACCATTGCCGATGCTTTCAGGCCGGCGGTTTTCGTAGCCATTAGCGCATATAGTAAACCCGAAAATCGTACCAGATCTATCACATTAATAAGACTTGCCATAAACCTGGGTTTTTCTACCGGCCCTGCCGTGGGAGGATTGATAATTTCAGGAGCCGGCTACAGCGGATTATTTTGGGTAGACGGTATTACATGTGCGTTGGCCGGGATCTTATTGCTTAAAATGCTGCATCCTAAAAAGGCACTGGAAAATCCTAAGGAAATTGCCCTGAACCCGAAACTAATGATGAAAGATAAACCTTACCTCATTTTTATTGGCGCAATGATACTTTTTGGATTTGTATTTCTTCAGTATTTTTCCACTATGCCCTTATACTATGCGAGGGTTCATTTTTTAAGTGAATTTCAAATAGGCATTTTAATGGGTCTCAATGGCTTTTTAATATTCCTTCTGGAAATGCCGCTTATTAAATATCTGGAATCGCGGGTACGGTCTACCTTATTTCATGTAATTACCGGAACCATTTTAATTGGAATTAGCTTTGTGCTTATTAATCTTACAGGATGGGTGGGAATTCTTGTGGTTGCAATGTTATTTCTAACACTGGGAGAGATGATCGCTTTTCCATTCTCCAACAGTTTTGCCCTTAAAAGAGCTGAAGGAGGGAAACAGGGTTCCTATATGGCTCTATATAGTATAGCTTTTTCCATGGGCCATATATTTGGCCATAACAGCGGGATGCAGCTTATAGGAAAATTTGGTTATGACCTCACGTGGAATGTGATGATAGTGCTGAGTGCAATATCGTGCGCTTTGCTGGTATATGTCCTATTCCTGGTAAAGAAAGAGAAAGAGGCTGGTGCAGTTAATTATTATAATACTTAGAATTTCCCAGATATTGCTTTATAAGACTGTTATATTCAGGGCTCATTTTAAGATCCAGTGTACCCGGGATCTCATAAAGTGAGTCCATATCCTTATAGCCGGTTTTTAACAAATCTTCCAGATATAATAAAGCTGTATAATAATCGCCGTCCTGGGAGCTCAAAGAAATAATATTCTTATATCCCTCTGGATTTTCTTTTTCAAAAATAGTCTGGAGAATAGCGGTGAAAATCAATGGATCAATTGCCGCTTTGGCCTCCTGAAGTTCGCGGAAAAAACTTTTTGCCAGATCCTGCAACAGACCCTCCAGACGAAAAGCCATTTCAGCATCTGCAATATTATTAGAGGCTTGGAGATCCTTTAACTCTTTAATTTGCTGGCTCCACCATCCAAGATTTTCAAAATTGGCAGATATGACATCCTCATTAAGAAAATAGTAATACCGCTCCATAAGGTCTGCTTCCCTGGCGGCGGCATTGGAATAATCACGACGCTGATTTTTATAAAGCCTTTCTTTTCCAAGGTCCTTGAGCTTTTCTTTGATAAGTGAACTTTTCCCATGCACCGCATACTTACGCTCCATTAACGATAGAAGTTCATGTGCTTTGAAAAATTGCATTCCTCTTCTTAAACTTTCGGCAGTTTCAAGCTCTTCGGTATATAAGGATTCTATTAGCACGGAGTCCTTCGCCCTGAAGCCTTTCGCCATTGCGTTTAATGTTAAATTACCTATGGCATTATTTAAAACTTCGGCAGAGGGCCATTCTTTTCCACCGTCAAATGGATAAAAGTTGCTTTGCAATTTTGCACTTTCGAGGAACCGGGCGGTTTCCATTACGGTATGGTATTTAGCGTCTTTATATCCCGCCATTCCTAAAAATGAGAATTTCGCATTTTTATTTATGTAATCTACATTCACCCAGGAATCACCTATTGCCAAAACCCCCTGTACAACCGGGAAAACGGTAGGCATGACACTTGCCACCCTCGCACCTTCAGCAAATCCTGAGGTATAAACCATCTTATTATCAATAGGGAAATAATTGAAAACAGTGTTCATTAACCTGGTAGCGATCTTTACATTATTAAGTAGGGTTTCATTCTCCTTAATATCATTGGAAGCTGCAATTATATATCCCTGCGCTTCCGCAGCCTGCCGGAATAACTGTGCAGCCCTGTTTCCCCGGCCATTGGGGTCAAAAACAAATATCACAGGCCAGCGTTGTTGTGTGGTAAATGTTGTTGGAAGGTAAATGGAATAGGTTTCGGCAATACTGTCGTTAATTGAAAGGGTATCAATTACCACTCCTTTTCGCAAGGTAATTTCCTGTGCAAGACCTGCCTGAAGACCAAAAAATATAAGGATTAAATAAATGTATTTCACAATATAGGTTTGTTTAGGTACATTAAAGTTAGCGTATTAACCCCAAATAAAAAAGACTCCCCTGTGGCGGAAGTCTTTAATATATTTAGTTGGGCAGATCAATTTATTTTCGAATTCGTTCAAGTTTCATTTTTCCTGCATTTGAAAAGAAGAGTTTTGCAAGAACAGATATTATTAAAATATCGGCAAAGATCAGAAAGCCTATCCTCACAAACTCAATTCCTTTAAAGCTTAATCCGGCAAAGCCTATTAAACCCGTTAATGCTGTTAGAACTAAAAATAATATAGTATAATTTTTCATGGCGTTTAGTTTTATATTTATATCTCAAAGATAGTTTTACACTAGTCGCACATTTATTAAAATTATTACAATTGAATAATCTTTAACGATAAAAATAGTTTTCCTCGAAAAATTGTTAAAATTTTGAATTTTTTCTTACAAACCGTTAATGCTGAAAAACAGGTAAGGAGTCCAGAATCTTATTTAAAAATAAAGCACTATCTTCGCGCCCGGTTGCTATCTTCTCCAAAAGGCAACAATTTACACATAGACTGCCCGCGATAATGAACTTTTTGGGCAGCAGATATAACTTATACATGACATTTAACGACTTAGAATTAACTGAACCCTTGCAAAAGGCGGTTCAAAAAGCAGGATATACAACTCCCACCCCTATACAACAACAATCTATTCCCGCGATATTAAAGGGAAGGGATATATTGGGATGCGCACAAACGGGAACCGGAAAAACTGCGGCATTTTCAATCCCTACAATTCAATTACTTAGCTTAAACATAAACGGTAGAGGTGGGAAAGCCCCTATAAAAAGTTTGATCCTTACTCCTACCCGGGAGCTGGCCATACAAATTGGTGAGAGTATTGCCGAGTATGGTGCCTATAGCCCCCTGAAACATTTGGTAATATTTGGTGGGGTACCACAACACTCTCAGGTACAAGCCCTGCGTAACGGAGTGGACATCCTTGTAGCAACCCCGGGAAGATTACTGGATCTTGTGGATCAGGGTTATATTTCCCTTTCGCAGATAGAGATCTTTACCCTGGATGAGGCAGACAGGATGCTGGATATGGGATTTGTTCACGATGTAAAGAAAGTGATCAAAAAAATACCGGTAAAAAGACAAACCCTTTTCTTTTCAGCAACCATGCCAGATGCCATCCTGGACCTTGCCAATAGTATTTTGACCAATCCGCTGAAGGTGGAAGTAACTCCTGTTTCTTCTACTGCTGAATTGATACAACAGGAAGTTTACTTTATAGACAAGAACAATAAAAAGAATTTACTGGTAGATCTTCTGGAAAAATCTGATGCTGACAGGGTTTTGGTCTTTACAAGGACCAAGCACGGGGCAAATAAGGTTGTAAAGGATATGATCAAGGCCGGAATAAAATCTGAAGCTATTCACGGAAACAAAACCCAGAATGCCAGACAAAAAGCTTTGACGAATTTTAAAAATAAAACAACCCGTGTACTGGTTGCTACAGATATTGCTGCCCGGGGAATAGATATAGATGAGCTTGCGCTCGTGATCAATTACGAGATCCCGAACATTGCAGAAACCTATGTTCACCGTATTGGAAGGACAGGACGTGCAGGAGCAAGTGGTAAAGCTATTTCTTTTTCAGATTATGAAGAGAAGGCGTATATAAGGGATATTCAAAAATTAATAGGATTGAACATTCCGGTGGTTAATAACCATGATTACCCTATGGAATTTTTTGAAGTTCCTGAGAAAAAACCTCAACAAAGAAGGCCTTCAAGAAATGCCAATTCTAAATCGGCACCCAAAAAGACCGGACAGGGACTTGCCGCAAACAGAAACCGTTTTGGAAGACAGGGAAATAAATAAGGGACATTCAGAAAATTATTTCGGCGATTACCGGGATTTTTGGTGGAATAAAGCTTTCCTGGATATGACCGCAAAACGGTTGGATCTGGGAAGGCATTCCAATATGCTGGACGTTGGCTGCGGAAACGGCCATTGGACCAGGACGCTGGCGCCTTATTTAAAACCGGGAACCCAGATCACTGCTGTAGACAGTGATCCGCGCTGGTATACCGAAAATATTGAATTGGAGCATTTTCTTGTAAGTACAGGGAAAACTTTTTCTCTGCTCGAGGGTGATGCCCAGGAACTCCCCTTTCCTAATGACAGTTTTGACCTGGTAACCTGCCAGACCGTACTTATTCACGTACCTTATCCTGCCAAAGCCATACAGGAGATGAAAAGGGTCCTGAAACCAGGTGGAACGCTCCTGTGTGTTGAGCCAAATAATATAGTACAAAGCCTTATTAAAACCTCTCTCACAAAAAACGATTCAATTGAGGAAACCCTGGATCATATCAAATACCGACTTATTATTGAAAAAGGGAAGAGAAAGATGGGCCGGGGAGATAATTCCCTGGGAGACCTGCTTCCCGGCATGTTTGCAGAAGAAGGCCTGCGGGATATAGAAGTTCGGCTGTCAGACAAAGCAATTGCTATGTATCCTCCATATGACAATGAGGAGCAACTGGCCACTCTAAAACAATGGATGAAAGGCAGTTCCTGGAAATCCAACACTCAAAAAGATATAGATTTTTTTAGTGCTGCGGGGGAAGAGTTTATGCCATTTTATTTTGAATATCAGGAAAAATATGCCCGTAATGATGAACATGTGATGGGCGCACTACAAAGGGAGCAATATCATGCAGCAGGTGGTTCTTTAATGTATTTGGTGAGCTGCACCAAATAATCTCAGGAACAAACCTTACATTCATCTTCGGTCTTGTCATCCCCTACCAGGAAACCCTGCTCATTAATTGTGTAGTCACAGCAATTCACAAACCCCTGTTGGATTAATTTCCGGCCTCGTTGAATACGGGATTTTGCGCCTGATAGTGACATTCCAAGAATTTCGGCTACCTTATTTTGTTTTAAGCCCTGTATATCGCTAAGAAGTACAGCTTCCCGGTATTTTTTTGGTAATTTTTTAATAAGCGGCAGCAGGCAATCCCCGGCGGTATGAGTAGGTGTTTCTTCATTTTCTTCGGAAGCGGGCACAGTTTCGGATAAGGGTTTTCTGCGGAAATGATCGGTAAGTGTATTATCGGCAATCCTGTATACCCAATATTTGAGTTGCTCTTCAGATCGTAATTGAGAAATATTCAAATGCACCTTAATAAAAGTTTCGTGCAGCATATCTTCAGCCAACACAATATCCCCGGTCTTCTTTAACAGATAACCCCGCAGTTCTTCTGAATATTTATTCCAAATTTCACTGGTTTCCATAGATATAAAAATACAAAAAGCCTTCAACCGGATAGGCTGAAGGCTTATTAATTAACAGTTACATCCCTTGCAGTCGCAAGAGGAACAATTACAGTCTTTACATTGTCCTTCCCCGCAGGCAGTACAATTACAGGTACAATCTTTATAATTTTCCATTTTGTCAAAATTTAATTAGTATCTATATATAAGACGGAGGAAACAGATAAAAGACGCAGAATACGACATTAAATTTTCCGGAAAAGAAAAATCCATGACAACAGTGTTAGAATGCTACAGCGAATAGGAAAGAAAGTTTGCCATTTTAAACCCGCGGTTTTACGGGAGCTTGTTCTACCACGTTGGAAAGTACAATATGGGTTCTGGTTTCTCCATAGGTGATCAATTTATCTATAAAGCCCTCCAAATGCGCCTGATCGTAGAGAATTACCTCGAGAATTATATTTTCATTTCCTGTAATCCGGTAACAGTTGATCACTTCCCGAAATTCTTTCACCTTTTCAAGAAAAGGTTTTAATCTGCCCATAAATACCTTTAGAGTGATGATAGCTTTTAGCTGGTGGCCGGTTTTATTATAGGAAACCTGTACATTATAACCTTTAATAATTCCCTTATCTTCCATTTTCTTAACTCTTTCGGCAACTGCGGGAGAAGTGAGCCCAATCTTTCTTCCAATTTCAGAAAAGGACATTCTGGCATTCTTCTGTAGCTCCTGAAGTATTTTCCAGTTTATTTGATCTAAAGGCATATTTAAAGTTATTAATAGATTTTACTTTAATTTTTAAAGTAAATATAGTTATTCACCTTAAAACCCCAAGCAAAAATTCCTTTATTCCCGGTAAATTTACTTAATATTCTTATCCCCTTTACCGGGAATTAATTATGGAATCATCTAATTTTACGCAACTTGCAATTTACCGAAAGGCTTTGGAGATCTTCAACGTTTCCAGGGGAATTGCCTGTGCTATAAGTGATAATAAACATATTCTGGAAATGGGATATGCGGCCGACGTAAATCAACAGGTTGCCGGAGAAATTGTTACAGATTCCTTACGCCTGATGCCGGAATTAGCCGCAATACAGAATGCTTCCAATAGCATTGTACGCCTTAGAAGAGCCAGAAAAATACGGAGATCTGCCCAGCAGATCCTTGCAAAATGTAAAAGAATTGAATACTCGGGAATGAGAGAAAAGGAATTTATTGGTTTGCTAAAAACCGAGATCCAGCTTTTTGATCGTTTATTCCTGGACTGGCTTAACAAGCTGCAGTTAAACCATAACAGTAACTAAAGTTCCAATGGCATTAAAAATGCCAGCCTTACTCCTTCAATGAACATGCTGGTTCCAATAATTGCTATGATCAATCCCATGATCTTTTCAATCACGATGATCTTGTTCTTTCCTATGTAGCGTACAAGATACTCACTGGAAATAAATGCCAGGTGATTGAGGTACATAATAAGAGCAAACATTACAATAATAATCCCAAGTTGAATATAACTGGCATTGGTAACATAGTTCATTGCAGTTACAATGGTACCGGGCCCGGCTAGAATAGGAATCGCCAGCGGTGAAATGGAGATCCCTTCATTAAAATTGATCTCAGATTGGTTATCTATACTGGATTCCTGGGCACGTATCATTTCAAAACCAACAAAGAAAATTAGTATCCCACCGGTGATCTTAAAGGCCGGAATCGTAATACCAAAAAGATCAAAAATGTATTTCCCCAGGATGATAAAGCCGGTAACGATTATAAAGGCGGTGAAAGTAGCTTTACGGGAGATCTTTTTCTTGGTTTTACCATCGGCAGCCTTGGTCAGGCTCAGGAAAATTGGAATATTCCCCGGCGGACTGTTGATCGCAAAAAACGCGGTAAAAACACCTATGGCAAACACCCACAGATTTTCCATTGAAATGATCTTGAATTAATCTGCGAAGTTAAAGTTTAAATTTAAATTTGCCCGATTATTCAATCAAATTTTGGAACTCCCGGAAAGTTTAGCCTGGAAACACAGGATTTTTCAGCAAAAAAACTTCCTGAAAAATCCGGTTTACATATTTCTTCTATACTGTCCACCAACCTCGAACATGGCACTGGTAATTTGTCCCAGCGAGCAAACTTTGGTAGCTTCCATAAGTACCTCAAACAAATTCTCATTTTTGATTGCCGCTTTCCTTATCTCCTCCAACGCAGCTTCAGCCTTGTCTTCTTTTGCTTTATGAAGATTGTGCAGTGTTGTGATCTGGTATTGTTTTTCTTCTTCTGTGGCCCGTATCACTTCTCCAGGTGTTACCGTAGGAGAACCTGTGGAACTTAAAAAAGTATTTACCCCAATAATGGGGAAATCCCCGTTGTGTTTCAAGGTTTCATAATAAAGACTTTCTTCCTGAATCTTGCTGCGTTGGTACATAGTTTCCATTGCCCCAAGCACTCCTCCTCTTTCAGTGATCCTGTCAAATTCCAGAAGCACCGCCTCTTCAACAAGATCTGTTAGCTCTTCAATAATAAATGCACCCTGAATAGGGTTTTCATTTTTGGTAAGGCCCAGTTCTTTGTTTATGATCAACTGGATGGCCATTGCCCTTCTTACAGAAGCTTCTGTTGGAGTGGTAATTGCCTCATCATATGCATTGGTATGCAGCGAGTTACAATTGTCATAAATCGCATACAAGGCCTGCAGGGTTGTTCTTATGTCATTAAAATCTATTTCCTGGGCGTGTAATGACCTTCCGGAAGTTTGGATATGGTATTTCAACATTTGAGCCCTTTCATTGGCCCCATAATTATATTTCAAAGCCTTAGACCAGATCTTTCTTGCAACCCTTCCTATTACCGCATATTCAGGATCTATCCCGTTTGAAAAGAAGAACGACAGGTTTGGCCCAAAATCGTTGATATTCATTCCACGGCTTAAATAGTATTCCACATAGGTGAAACCATTTGCAAGGGTAAGCGCCAGCTGGGTTACAGGATTGGCACCTGCTTCGGCAATATGATATCCGGAAATTGAAACCGAATAAAAATTACGAACCTGCTTTTCAATGAAATATTCCTGAACGTCTCCCATTAATCTCAAGGCAAATTCTGTAGAAAAGATACAGGTATTTTGTGCCTGGTCCTCTTTAAGGATATCTGCCTGCACGGTACCTCTCACCACTTTCAGGGTATGAGTTTTAATTTTTTCATAAACATCTGCAGGGAGCACCTGATCTCCGGTAACACCCAGCAACATAAGTCCAAGGCCATTATTACCTTCGGGAAGTTTCCCCTGATATGTAGGACGTTCAGCATTTTTATCTTTAAAGATCTTATTTATCTTCTCTTCAACTTCTTTTTCAAGGCCATGCTCGTGAATATATTTTTCACACTGCTGGTCTATGGCCGCATTCATGAAGAAACCAAGCAACATAGGGGCCGGCCCGTTAATGGTCATACTCACCGAAGTTAACGCATGAGCAAGGTCAAAACCTGAATAAAGTTTCTTCGCATCATCCAGGCAACAAATGGAAACTCCCGCATTTCCAATTTTTCCATATATATCAGGTCGGTGATCCGGATCATTCCCGTACAGGGTTACCGAATCAAATGCGGTTGAAAGCCTTTTTGCCGGCAGTCCCATACTTACATAATGAAATCTTCTGTTTGTACGCTCCGGCCCGCCTTCCCCTGCAAACATTCGGGTAGGATCTTCACCTGCTCTTTTAAATGGGTAGAGTCCTGCCGTAAAAGGAAATTCTCCGGGAACATTTTCCTGAAGGCACCAGCGAAGGATATCACCCCAGGCCTGGTATTTGGGAAGTGCTATTTTTGGAACCTGCGTATGGGAAAGGGACTCTGTATGGGTCTCAATATTTATTTCTTTGTCCCGAACCATAAAAGAATAAACAGGCTCTTTGTATTTGTTTACTTTCTCCTCCCAACCGGTAATTACTTCCCAGTTGTAGGCATCAAGGTCCATTTTAACTTTATCAAACTGGTCCAGTAACAACTTTCCGAAGGTAGCATCTTCATCTTTTAGATTGCTTAAAACGTCTTCATTGAGACCGGTTTTGGTAAGCTCTGGAGCATTGCCTGTGAGTGACTCCATGGTTTTATAAATTCCGTAGAGCTTTTGCGCCACCTCCACCTGGGAATTGGCTTTTTGATCATAGCTCCTGTTATTTTCAGAAATTTCTGAAAGGTAACGCGTGCGACTTGGCGGGATAATAAAGATCTTTTCACTTTTATCTTCCAGTGCCTCGAATGTTGAATTTAAAGCCGAATCTGTTTTCTCGTCTATCTTATTGATCAATTGACGATAAAGTGTATTCATTCCAGGATCGTTGAACTGGGAGGCAATAGTGCCATACACCGGAAGACTTTCAGGATCTGAATGCCACAGGCCGTGGTTACGCTGAAACTGCTTTTTCACATCGCGCAAGGCGTCAAGCGCCCCGCGTTTATCAAACTTATTGATCGCCACAACATCGGCGAAATCAAGCATATCTATTTTTTCAAGTTGAGTTGCCGCCCCAAATTCGGGAGTCATTACATATAAAGAAGCATCTGAATGTTCTATGATCTCGGTATCACTCTGGCCTATTCCCGAAGTTTCAAGAATAATAAGGTCGTATTTCGCGGCCTTCAGTACTTCAACAGCTTCAGATACATACTTTGATAAGGCAAGATTCGATTGCCTTGTAGCGAGGGAACGCATGTAGACGCGGGAATCATTGATCGCATTCATACGTATCCTGTCACCTAACAGTGCTCCGCCTGTTTTTCTTTTGGAAGGGTCAACAGAAATTATCCCAATTGTCTTATTTGGAAAATCAACAAGAAATCTTCTTACCAGCTCATCTACCAGGGAAGATTTTCCTGCACCACCCGTACCTGTGATCCCCAAAACCGGAACTTTAGATTCGCCGTTGGGTCCAAAAGTGAAAACCTTATGAAAATCTTCCGGTCTGTTCTCTGCCAGGGAGATTAAACGGGCAATTGTGTTTACATCCTTATTCTCAACAAGTTTTTCGACCTGGTTTTCATTTTTTAAAGGAGGAGTGGGAGTATCGGCTGTTTTCACCAGGTCATTGATCATACCCTGCAAGCCCATTTCCCGTCCATCATCTGGCGCATAGATACGGGTTATGCCGTAATCCATAAGTTCCTTTATTTCCTCGGGAAGGATCACCCCTCCACCCCCACCAAAGATCTTGATGTGGCCTGCACCTTTTTCCTGTAGCAGGTCATACATATATTTAAAATACTCATTATGGCCGCCCTGGTAAGAGGTCATCGCTATGGCATTGGCATCTTCCTGTATGGCACAATTCACCACCTCTTCCACACTGCGGTCATGACCCAGGTGTATCACTTCTACCCCTGTTGACTGGATGATGCGGCGCATAATATTGATGGCTGCATCATGCCCGTCAAAGAGGGAGGCTGCGGTAACTATTCTTACTTTATTTATGGGTTTATAAGGAGCTTGTACTTCCATTGGTATTTTATCTCTGAATTTGGATTGGCAATTTACGAAATTCTCAAAAACCCCTGCTATAATGTGCGGAACTTATAATATAGAAAATCAAGAACTAACCTGAACCGGGGTAGCTTGGTTTAAACCAAAAATTTCAGGTAAAACCCTTATATTTTCCGGTTATTTACTTTCTTTAAATTTTCAGGAAGTGTGCTTTTAACCCATTTCAGCTATCTTTATATTTTTTCTGGCATGAAATTAGCTTCAGCAGTATTGATGGTATTTTAAAAGATGTAAAAACATCTGCCATTTGAAATTCTCAAATAACCTTAAAAAAATTCCCTATGAAAAAATTACTACTCTTATTATTGATACCCATATTTTCAGGTTGTGCCGAACTACAGGATATTGCAGGCCAAATGCCAAATGGCGGCTATGGGGTTTCCAATGTCGAAATTGGATTGGGTTTACGCCAGGCCCTGAATTTTGGAATTGACAAGCAGGTAACAAAACTAACCAAAGAAGATGGTTTTTTCCGGAATGATTTAGTGCGTATTGGCTTGCCTGCAGAACTTCAGAAGGTTGATAAAACCCTTAGAGATGTTGGCCTTAGCTCCCTGGCCGATGAAGGACTTAAAGTACTTAACCGCGCTGCAGAAGATGCCGTAAAAGAAGCTACCCCAATTTTTGTTACAGCCGTTAAAGAGATCACTTTTACTGATGCCAGGAATATTTTACTGGGAAATGATGTTGCTGCTACCACCTATCTCACGCAAAAAACCACCACCCCATTATACGGAAAGTTTAACCCTGTAATTCAGAATTCCCTGGACAAAGTGGGTGCTACAGAGGTGTGGACCAACATTATAAACCGTTACAATGCCCTTCCACTCACTTCAAAGGTAAACCCGGACCTTGCCGATTATGTTACCAATGAAGCTTTAAAGGGTGTTTTCACTATGATCGCTATTGAAGAGAAGGAAATAAGGAACAACCTGGCAGCCCGAACTACGGGATTATTACAGCGGGTATTCTCCCTGCAAGACTAATTTTTAACACTAACTTCTGATATTCAGTGGGTTTATGTCCAATTTTTAACCTCCCCTTAATATTTCCAAGACTTAAGAGGGGGTATTTTTGTATCAAAATATAATGTGATGTTTGGATTCTTATTTAGAAGTGAAGAGGATCGCTTAAGCCACAAATATACTCAGTTAATGTATCGTGCTTTTAGTATAGCACCTGTGGATAAAGAAAAAAGCGATAAATTAAATGCAAGGGCACAAAGAATACTTAAACAATTGAAGAGGATGCATTATAAGGAACTGGATAATTGTTTCTGAAAATGCCCGAAATAATCTATTGCCTGTAACAATCTGGAACCATACCAGCTGAAATATTCCCCATTTGCAAACGTAATCCTGCATTTGCAAAAATGCTGTATTTCCTTTTTATGAATTTCACTGAAAGGAAATGGTTCAGAAGAAAGCAGGATGAGATCTACATTGGCACTGGTGAGTTCCTCAGGCTCTATCACTGGATAGCGCTCATCTCGTTCTGCAAAAATGTTTTCCCAGTTATTTAGCTCCAGTAACGTATTGATAAACGTATTTTTTCCTGCAACCATCCAGGGATCCCGCCATATGAAATAAGCGACCCGTAATTTCCTTTTAGGCAGCGCCGTAAAAATCATTAACTTACTTTCTATTCCTTTCACCAAAACCTGAGCCTCCTGCTTTTTATTAAAGAGGTCCCCATACATTTCTATAAGTTCCAGCGCATCACTTATTTCTATGATATCAGAAACATGAACCGGTGCTACATTCTCCAACTCCCGCACCATTTCCTGGGTATTTTCTTCCTTATTACATAAAATGATATCAGGTTTAAGAGCTTTTATTTTATCAATTTTTACTTTTTTGGTACCTCCAACTACGGATATGGTTTTTCGCAAATGAATTGGATGCACACAAAATTTTGTGATCCCCACGAGATTCTCTTCCAGCCCGAGATCCACTAAAAGTTCGGTCTGGCTTGGAACCAGAGAAACAATACGCCGCAAAGGTTTTAAAATTTTAATCTCCCGATGCAGTTGATCGTGTATGATCATAAAACAAAACCTAAATATTGGCTATTTGCACTGCCATTTCCCGCTGCAGGACTTCAGCTTTTGCGGCAGCGATCTCGGCAAAATTGGAAGTTTCAGAGGCATAAATAATCCCTCTGGAGGAGTTCACCAACAATCCAATATCTTTGGTCATTCCATATTTACATACTTCTTCCAGGCTTCCACCCTGAGCTCCTACCCCAGGCACGAGTAAAAAGCTTTCAGGAATGATCTTTCTTATCTCAGCAAGAAATTCTGCTTTTGTAGCACCTACCACATACATAAGTCTTTCAGCATTTTCCCATGTACGCGACACTTCCAGCACCTTTTTGTAGAGTTGGGTGCCGCCCGTCTCCAAAGTTTGAAAATCAAATGCGCCTTCATTTGAGGTAAGTGCCAGTAAAATTGCATGTTTATCTCTAAACTGAAGAAATGGCTCCACCGAATCTTTCCCCATATACGGTGCCACGGTAATGGAATCAAATCCCATTTCATGGAGAAATGCTTTTGCATACATAGAGGAAGTATTGCCTATATCACCGCGTTTGGCATCGGCAATGGTAAAAATTTCCGGATAATTACTGTTTAAATAATCTATGGTCCTGGAAAGGGCTTTCCAGCCTTTTCTACCGCAGGCTTCATAAAATGCAGTGTTGGGTTTATAAGCTACCGCAAATTGATGGGTGGCATCAATAATTGCCTTATTAAAACTGAAAATAGGATCATCTTCAGAAAGTAAATAGGTGGGGATCTTCTCAAGATCGGGATCCAGCCCTATACATAAAAAAGATTTTTTCTTTCGTATTTGGGCAATAAGGTCCTGCGTGGTCATAAGTGGGTTTTTTAATAATGGAGGAAAGATAATATATAAAAAAAATTCCCGCAAAACCTGCGGGAATTTTAAGTTCTTAACTAGAAAACATCGCTGTTCTCCCTGAGTTTCCTGGTATTTTCCACCAGGGAAAGCTCGTCGATTATCTTTTGAATATCCCCGTTAATGATATTGGAAAGATCATAAAGGGTAAGATTGATCCTGTGATCTGTTACCCTGCCCTGGGAATAATTATAGGTTCTAATCTTTGCACTACGGTCACCACTGGAAACCATGGAATTACGCTTGGCAGAATCAAGTTCCATTTGTTTGGCAAGCTCCTGTTCATATAACCTGGAGCGAAGAACCCTAAAGGCCTTTTCCTTATTTTTATGTTGTGATTTCTGGTCCTGGCACTGGGCAACCAATCCCGTAGGAATATGCGTTAAACGTACAGCCGAATAGGTTGTGTTAACACTTTGCCCTCCCGGTCCTGAAGAACAGAAATAATCTATTCTCACATCTTTGGGGTTGATCTCTACTTCAAACTCTTCTGCCTCCGGCAAAACCATTACAGTGGCTGCCGATGTGTGTACCCTGCCCTGGGTTTCGGTTTGAGGTACACGCTGTACACGGTGAACCCCTGCTTCAAATTTAAGGGTGCCATATACATCTTCGCCCGTGATCTCAAAGATCATTTCCTTGAATCCCCCACTGGTGCCCTCATTATAATCTACAATATTGGTTTTCCAGCCTTTGCTTTCGCAATATTTGGTGTACATTTTATAAAGATCTCCTGCAAAAATACTCGCTTCATCCCCACCGGTCCCGGCGCGAATTTCCATTACAACATTTTTCGCATCTTCAGGATCTTTAGGCACAAGCATCATCCTGATCTTATCCTCCAGGGAAGCAAGTGAATCTTTGGATTCTTCCAATTGCATTTTTGCCATCTCTGTCATTTCAGGATCACTTCCGTCTGCGAGCATCTCCTGGGCTTCGGTAATATTATCTGTAAGTTGAATGTAGGTTTCCCGTACATCCATAAGCGCCTTAAGGTCCTTATATTCTTTGTTCAATTCAATATACCGCTTTTGGTCTGAAATTACCTCCGGCTGGATGATAAGATCATTAACCTCATCAAAGCGTTGCTTCACTATATTCAGCTTCTCAATCATAAATTTTAAGATGATTTTTCAGGACAAATTTACAATAATTAACGGGATTTGAAATAATTCAGGAAGCGGGCATTCCATGTGATGGGATTTAAAAAATTACCCCTGTGATTCTATGACCTTAGCTTATTTAAAAAAATATAAACTGAGAGCCTAAATAAATTTTTATGGGCATAAAATTTTAATAGGAATAAATCTTTTTAAAGAATTATAATGTAGCTTTGAGAAGGACCGTTTAATATGCTCACCAGGATCACACCGGTATTTTATTTTTACAGGAAATTTCTCCTGCCATCTATATTATTTAATTTTTTACTCATTTTCCTGAATTTGTCCTTTGCTGTAAGTTTTGCCGTGAAGGTTTTGTTTTTCGCGCTATTGCTCTTTGTATATCTCTATACAAAACAAAAAAGTAAGCTTATTTTTTATCAAAATCTATCTATTGGCACGGGCCTGCTTTTTGGGCTGAGTTTTATTATGGATATTTTTCTGTTAGCAGTAACCTATTTACTCTTTGACTATGTTAATTGAAATTGACAATGTAGAACTTAGGATTTCCAATGGGCTGCTTTTAAACGGAATATATTTAAAAGCTGAAACAGGAAAAATCACAGGTATTCTGGGTCCCAATGGTTGCGGCAAAAGCAGTTTGCTCAATATTTTCTTTGGAAGCCTTCAACCCCAACACCGTCTTTTACGCATAGACGGCAAGCCCTACCTCAAACCGCTATACACCTATGGCTTTGTAAAATACCTTCCTCAGGATGCTTTTATACCTACCCATTTAAAAATAAGACGTGTTTTTAAACTCTATGGGGTTTCCTGGGAGGAATTTACGGGAGAATTTGAGAATTTTTCCTCCTTTAAAAATTCTACGGTTAAAGAAGTATCCGGAGGGGAGAGACGGTTAATAGAGGCATACCTTATTCTTTAAAGCAAAGCTCAAATAATACTTCTTGATGAACCTTTTACCCATCTTGCCCCTGTTTATATTGAAAAGTTCTCTGAACTTCTTAAAAGGGAAGCAAAGACCAAAGCAATTATTATGACAGATCATTTATACCATCACATTATCGAGGTGGCAGATGAACTTTATTTCCTTACCAATGGCTGCACGCAGCTTATAAAAGATCCGGCTGAACTGGAAAATCTTAGATACCTTGCATCAGGAACCCTTTAAGTATAGAGGATAACCCGTGTTTTAATTATAAACAAATTCGCCGTGCTCGCTTTTTATAGTTAGTTTTTTAGTATCTGCGGGTTCCACCCTTCCAATGATCTTGGCCTCCACATCAAATGACCGGGAAATCTGGATGATCTGGTCTGCAATAGATTCATCAACATATAATTCCATACGGTGCCCCATATTAAAAACCTGGTACATTTCCTTCCAGTCTGTTTTGCTTTCCTGCTGTATAAGTTTAAAGAGCGGCGGCACAGTGAACATATTATCTTTTATTATGTGCATATGATCTATAAAATGCAGGACTTTGGTCTGGGCACCTCCACTGCAATGAACCATTCCATGGATCTCCTTATTACTGTATTGGGAGAGGATTTTTTTAATAACCGGGGCATAGGTTCTTGTAGGCGAAAGCACGAGTTTCCCGGCGTCCAGGGGTGAATTTTCAATTTTATCTGAAAGCGATCTTGTCCCCGAATAAATAAGTTCTTCAGGAATACTGTTATCAAAACTTTCCGGATATTTTTCAGCAAGGATCTTGGAAAACACATCATGACGTGCAGAGGTAAGGCCGTTACTTCCCATACCGCCATTGTATTCCTTTTCATAGGAAGCCTGCCCAAAGGAAGCAAGACCAATAATTACATTGCCCGGTTTAATATTGGCATTGTTGATCACATCATTTCTCCACATACGGGCGGTTACAGTAGAATCTACAATTATGGTGCGCACAAGGTCCCCAACATCTGCCGTTTCTCCACCTGTTGAATGGATCTCAACTCCAAATTCTTTAAGATCGGCTATAAGTTCTTCTGTCCCGTTAATAATTGCCGAGATCACTTCCCCGGGGATCAGATTCTTATTGCGGCCAATGGTTGAAGAAAGCAAAATATTATCTGTTGCTCCCACACACAGCAGGTCATCTATATTCATGATAAGCGCGTCCTGTGCAATCCCTTTCCATACCGAAAGATCCCCGGTCTCCTTCCAGTACATATAAGCGAGAGAAGACTTTGTTCCTGCACCATCTGCATGCATAATGAGACAATAATCCTCATCCCCGGTAAGATAATCTGGCACGATCTTGCAAAAGGCCTGTGGAAATAACCCTTTATCTACATTTTTGATAGCGTTGTGCACATCTTCTTTTCCTGCAGATACACCTCTGCCTGCATATCTCTTGCTTATTTCCTGGCTCATGGAATGTTTTCTTTATAAGTTTTCAAAGATACATGCTTTTGATTTTCTGAAAAGCAGGGAGAAACCTTTATTTATGGTTTTTATATTCTAACAAAGAAGTTATTTTCAAACTCCTTAAAAGAAAAATCCCGCCGTAGCGGGATCTTTTATTAAAACTATCGGGTGAATAATAACTCCCGGTACTTCGTCAATGGCCAGATTTCATCATCAACCAAAAGTTCCAGTTTATCACAGTGGTATCTTATAGTTTCAAAGAATGGCTTTACGTTATCACAATAAGCATCTGCACGATCCTGTGCATTTTCTATTTTATTGGCTTTCTTACGGGCATCGATCATATTTGTAACATCTGAATTTATGTTTTTAATATGATCTGAAATTTCTTTGATGATCTCCAGCTGTTCCGCAGAATGCGTTTTAAAGTCTTCAGCAAAAATATCTTTCAATCCGCGAACGTTTTTAATAAGGATGTTTTGGTATTTAATTGCTGTAGGAATTATGTGGTTCCTCGCAATATCTCCCAGGATACGACCCTCAATCTGAATGCGCATGGAATATTCTTCCAGCTCGATCTCGTGGCGGGCTTCAACCTCCCTTTTGTTCATTACCTTCATTTCCTCAAAAAGCGCGATGGTCTTTTTGGAAATTTGAGCTCTAAGGGCTTGCGGTGTGGTTTTATTATTGCTTAAACCTCTTTTGGCAGCTTCTTTTTGCCAGGCTTCGCCATAACCATCTCCTTCAAACCTGATCTTTTTTGAATCCTGGATATATTCTCTTAATACATTGAAGATGGCATCATCCTTCTTCATCTTTTTATCCTTCACCAGGGAGTCTACGCTCTTTTTGAATTCTGTTAACTGCTTGGCAACGATCGTATTTAAAACTGTCATTGGATTGGCACAGTTTGCCTGCGATCCCACAGCGCGGAATTCAAATTTATTCCCGGTGAATGCAAATGGGGACGTCCTGTTCCTGTCAGTATTATCAAGGAGGATTTCAGGGATCTTTCCTACTACATTTAATTTAAGTTCTGTTTTTTCCTGTGGTGATAATTTCCCGTCGGTTACTTTTTCAAGCTCGTCCAACACTGCTGTTAACTGGCTACCTATAAAGGCAGATATAATGGCAGGTGGGGCTTCATTGGCTCCAAGACGGTGATCATTGGCCGCACTTGCAATAGTTGCTCTTAACAACTCCTCATAATCGTGTACCGCTTTAATGGTATTGATAAAGAAGGTAAGGAATTGCAGGTTCTTCATTGGCGTGCTACCGGGGCTTAATAAATTCACCCCTGTATTGGTGCTTAAAGACCAGTTATTGTGTTTTCCGCTTCCGTTAATTCCCTGGAAAGGTTTTTCATGAAAAAGCACCTTGAAATTATGTCTTTCAGCAACCTTATCCATCACATCCATTAGCAGGGAGTTATGATCTACGGCCAGGTTTGCTTCTTCAAAGATAGGAGCAAGTTCAAACTGGTTGGGTGCAACCTCGTTGTGGCGTGTCTTCACCGGGATCCCCAAAAGCATACATTCAATTTCCAGATCTCTCATATAGGCAAGTACCCTTGAAGGGATAGACCCAAAATAATGGTCATCCAACTGCTGACCCTTGGCTGGGGAATGTCCCAGCAAAGTTCTGCCAGACAATTGTAGATCTGGTCTTGAGGCAAAGAGAGCAGAATCTATAAGGAAATATTCCTGTTCCCAACCCAAAGTAGTTTCTACACGGTTTACATTCTTATCAAAATATTTAGCCACAGCGGTAGCTGCGCCATCTATAGATTGCAAAGCACGTAACAGCGGTGTTTTATAATCCAATGCTTCCCCGGTATATGATACATATACGGTAGGAATACATAAAGTGGTTCCATAAATAAAGGCCGGAGATGTAGGATCCCAGGCAGTATAACCTCTTGCTTCAAAAGTATTTCTTATCCCCCCGTGCGGAAAACTGGAAGCATCAGGCTCTTGTTGAACAAGTTGATTTCCTCCAAATTTCTCAATGGCCAGGCCGTCTCCAATTGTTTCAAAAAAGGCATCATGTTTCTCAGCTGTAGAGCCGGTAAGCGGCTGGAACCAGTGAGTATAATGGGTTGCGCCTTTTGTAATGGCCCATTCTTTCATTCCGGTAGAAATATGATCGGCCACGACGCGGCTAATTTTTAAACCAGAAATATTAGCTTCCATTACACTGTTGAATGCTTCCTTGGTAAGGAACTGGCGCATTACAGCTTCATTGAAAACATTTTTTCCAAAAAGATCAGATCTGCGGTCTGTCTCGTCAATTTTAACCGGCTTGCGGTTAAGGGTCTCTTTTAAAGCTTGAAATCTTAATGTTGCCATGGATATTTTTAAAGGGTTACCCGGCAAAAGTAACAAAATATTAAACACACCCCCTAAATTTTTGGGGGTATTAATATTAAATTTAACTTAAATTGTTCCAGACCCCCCCCCTTAATTATTCCAAAAATGCCAATCCAATAAAAATTACATAAGGAACAAAAAGAATTAAACCTTTGTAACGGCTTAATATAAATCGCTGCGGAAGAAAAGCAAGCGGAATAAGGATAAAAGCAAATCCCAGCATCCAGAAAACATCTACACTAAGAAGTTTTTCTGAAACCAGATTTATTGGCTGAATAATCGCGGTGATCCCCAGAACCGAGGAGATATTAAAAATGTTGGAACCAATAAGGTTACCCAGGGAAAGCGCCTTTTCTCTTTTAAGTGCCGCAATTACCGAAGCTGCCAGTTCCGGGACACTGGTACCAATGGCTATAATAGTAACAGATATTACTCTTTCACTTATTCCCATCATCCCGGCAACATCTACTGCCCCTTTTACCAACAATTCTGCACCCCCCCAAAGGGCTACCCCCCCTATAAGAAGCCATACAATTATTTTGAAGTTAGATGTCTTTTCCAGGGTTTCATCTAAATCGGCCATATCAACTTTTACTTTTTTGGCACGTCTTATTAAGAAGAATAGATATACCACCAGGGACACCACAAGAATAATCCCCTCTATTCTTGAAAGTACGCCACCGCTTTGAAGCAAAAAATATAGCGCAATGGAGAACAACATCATTACCGGCCAGTTGAACCTGTAGAAGTCACGATCTACCACCAGTGGTGAGATAATAGCCGTAATTCCCAGCACCAGTCCTAAATTGGCAATATTTGAACCTATTACATTTCCAAGCGAAATATCAGAAAATCCGTTGAGGGCGGCCTGTAAGCTCACCAATAGTTCAGGAGCCGAAGTGGCAAAAGAAACCACCGTTAGACCTATGACCATTTTCGATAATTTCAGCTTAAAGGATAAACCAACAGATGATCTTACCAAAAACTCTCCACCTACTACCAGTAATGCCAGTCCTATCAGGATAAATAATATACTCATTTAAATTTTTTAGGCAACGAAGATAAGAAACATCTCAAAACTGCCGATTTCAAATTTTATAACGACAAAAATAGTTTTATAACTATAAATACAGTTATATTTGAAAATCGTTTAATTTTTTTTATGCTTTACAGGTTTAAAATTTTTATTGGTGTTTTCCTGCTTTCAGGATTTTTGGGGCAGGCCCAAACCCAAATCACCGGAACGATACTAAGCGTGACCGATTCCCTCCCAATCCCCGGGGTTGCAATTTATTTCGACGGCACCAGTATTGGGGTAGCTTCGGGACAGGATGGCCGGTTTTCTATAAAAACAGAAAACAGCCTAATCAGTGTCCTTATTATAAATGCCCTGGGGTACAAAACAACATTTATCCAGGACCATTTGGGAAAACAAGACCTGGGTTATATTTTCCTTGAAGAAAGCCAGGAAAGTTTAGAGGAAGTACATCTTGAAACAGATCCCTGGAGCAGGAAGAAAAAGCTTGAGATATTTAAGAGGGAATTCCTGGGAAAAACTCCTGCGGCTCTGAAGTGTGCAATCCAAAACGAGAAAGATATTCAATTAAGGTATATTCCTTCAACCGAAACACTTGTTGCATATGCAGATGTTCCGCTGAAAATAGTTAACCGGTATTTGGGGTATGAGGTCACCTATAATTTAACCAATTTCAAAGCCGAATTCAATTCGGCAACCGGATTAAGGTATACCAAATTGGTATATTTTGAGGGCTATAGCTTCTTTAAGGAACTTCGAAAAAAACCATCGGCCAGTTTTCTCAACAACCGGGAATCCACTTTCAATGGCTCTTCCCTGCATTTTATGAGGGCGCTGGGTTCTCAAAGCCTTTGGGAAAATGGCTTCAGGATCTTTCATGACAAACTGGAGGTGTTGCCCTATGCCTTCTTCAGCATAAGAACCACCGGCAATCTTACTGAAGTAGAATTACAAACAGATAACCTCATCATTGTATATGGGCCACTTGTGCAATCTAAAATTCAGGCAGATGGTAAATTTTTCATAGACAGAAATGGGAATTTCTCCCCGCCCCAAAGTGTGATGTTCAGTGGAGAAATGGGGAATTCCAGATTTGCCTTAATGTTGCCTTTGAACTATAATTTATAAATCAACTATTTTTATAGGTTTATAACTATATTTTTCGTTATATTTCGCTAAATTAAAGTTAGTATGGAAAAACTTACCAATAAAGAAGAAGAGATCCTGCACATTCTCTGGAAGCTGGAGAAGGCTTTTGTAAAAGATGTGCTGGCAGAGATCGAGGAGGAAAACCTTCATTATAATACAGTGTCAACTATTATAAGAAATATGGAAGAAAAAGGATATGTTGGTCACAAAGCGTATGGTAAGACACATCAATATTTTCCCGTGATCTCCAAAGAAGTGTACAGGAAACAATTTATGAACACCGCTTCCAAAAAATTCTTTGATAATTCTTATAAAAACATGGTTTCCTTTTTTGCCAAAGAAGAAAAGATAAGTGCAAAGGAACTCCGGGAGATCCTGGACCTAATTGAAAAAAAGAAATAATATGGAAGTTTTCCTTGTTTATATTCTGAAAAGCGCTGGCATCCTCACTATATTTTATATGGCCTATTTTCTATTATTAAGAAATGATACTTCTTTTAAAGTAAACCGGAAATTCCTCCTGGGTGGTATCTGTGGGAGCTTTATCCTTCCTTTGGTTTATTTTACTAAAAAAGTAGTAGTTGAGGTTTCAGCACCGGGACCGGAGGTATCACATACAGAATTTTTGATAACTGCAGCAGAACAGGAAATCAACTGGTGGTTTATTTCAGGAGTAATTTATTTCCTTGTCTCAGGAATTTTGTTGCTTAGATTTATGCTTCAGTTATTCAGGATCATATCTCTTGTAAATTCCCTGCCAAAACAAAATTCGGATAAATTTAAAATGCTGCATTCCAAAGCAGAAACCAGCCCTTTTTCCTTTTTTAATTACATAATCTATAACCCAAAGATCCATACCCCCCAGGAACTGGAACTCATATTGAAACATGAAATGGTTCACGCCGGGCAAGGTCACACTTTCGACCTGCTTTTGGGAAACCTCTTAACCTGTTTTCTATGGTTCAATCCCCTGGCCTGGTTTTATAAAAAAAGCATTATTCAGAACCTCGAGTTTATTGCCGACAGGGAAACGGTGGATGCAGTTTCCTCAAAAAAAGAATATTTGCACACCCTCGTAAAAGTTTCCTTTGGAGACCTGCAACCCGCTCTTTCAAATTCATTCTATAAATCATTCATTAAAAAAAGAATTCTTATGCTTAACAATAACAAAACCTCCACCGAAAACCTCTGGAAGATCAGTTTGGTATTTCCTGCACTTCTGGCATTTATGCTCGTATTTAATGTACAAACCAAAGTATATTCCCAGGAGAAAACTACCATATTAACCACCGTAATGGAAGTTTTCATTGATATCGATAAAAATACCACCCGGGAAGACCTTGAAGGTTATATAAACTTAATGGCTGAATACGACGTCATCCTGAAATTCAACGATATCAAATACAATGAAGAGGGTTTATTAACCAATATTAAGGTTGAATTTATTGACAAATCCAATGTTTCATCTGGTTCTGTAACCAAAAGCAACACCGGTGGAATAGAAAGTTTCAGGTATGTTTACAATAAGGAAGAAGGCAGCAGGTTTACCAGTCCAAAAGCCCACGCGCCGGTTAAATCCAATACAGTAAATGTAAAGAAAACAGTATTTAAAACTTCCCCGGAAGACAGTACCAAGATCTCCTTTGATATAAAAAACGAAGGTTCAGAACCAGTGTATATTCTTAACGGAAAGGTTTTGAAGAATGCCTCCACAATAAAA
Organism: Antarcticibacterium arcticum; assembly: GCF_007993795.1. Taxonomy (GTDB): domain Bacteria; phylum Bacteroidota; class Bacteroidia; order Flavobacteriales; family Flavobacteriaceae; genus Gillisia; species Gillisia arctica. Next base: position 1,980,804 of record NZ_CP042476.1, read on the forward strand.
GCGATTGATCCTAACAATATTAGTGGTATTAATGTCTTAAAGGGACCGTCTGCAGTTTCCCTTTATGGGGATGCTGCAAAAGATGGGGCAATTATTATTACCACAAAAAAATCAGGCGACACCATTCAATCTAGTGGCTTCACCTATTCAACCTCAAATAGGGTAATGCCTGATAGTATTAAATATAATCCTACATATACCCTTCATAGTGTTGAATTTAGTGATGACAGCAACCGGGGTCGTACAAGAGTATTCCGTGCTGGTGAAGAAGTTTTTTTTCCGGAACGAGTTAATACTGAAGTTGGGAGAAGGGTGGTTATCACGAATAACAAAAGTTATTATGTCGATACTCCTTTAGTAGTTGTGGATGGCGAGGAAAAACCTGCCGACTTTAATATGACCAGTCTAGATAATTCACAAATTAAAAACATCAGTGTTTTAAAAAGAGAAATGGCGGTAAAAAAATACGGCGAAAAAGCAAAAGGTGGTGTTATAGAGATCACCCTGAAAAACAAGAAAAAATAGGTGAGATAAAATAAAGGTATTGGAAAGAGGCAGCCATTTTAAGCTGCCTCTTTTTGTACGACCATGAGTCTAATTTTCAATATCTTTGGAAGAACCAACCCCCTCACTATGAAAAAAGGATTTTTTAAAATGTTGTCCCGGGTAAATAAGAGACTGCTCCCCAGTTATTCCAAACAACAACTGGACCTGGCCAAAGCATCAAAATTTCAACTGGCGATTATAGGGTGGAAATTATGGGTTACAAAAAACGCGCTGGATCAATAAATAAAAAGTGATTCCACATCATACCCCCGTAGTTTGTTCCGGCCATTCAAATAAGATAACTCGGTTAGAAAATTACACTGGACAATTATCCCTCCCATTTTTTTGATTAAGTTACAAGCAGTCCTGGCGGTCCCCCCGGTAGCAAGAACATCATCGTGAAGCAAAACCGTTTCTCCTTTTTTAATGGCGTCCTGGTGAATTTCCAGGGTATCTTTTCCATATTCCAGTTCATAAACTTCAGAATAGGTTTTATAGGGGAGTTTTCCGGGTTTTCTTACCGGTACAAATCCTGCATTTAATCTTTGTGCCAGGAGGGTTCCAAACAGGAATCCCCTGGACTCTATTCCTACCACCTTATCAATCTTTACATCTCCTATCATTTCTATAAGCCGGGAAACGGTTTCCAGCATTGCATCGGGGTCCTGAAGCAATGGAGTAATATCTTTAAACTGTATACCGGGCTTAGGAAAATCTGGTATTTCGCGGATGTAACTCTCTATATCTTTCATAACAGAAAGATAAAAAAAGTAAGTACATCCTAAGAGCTTATTTGCTCATTTTTTTAGCTTCTTTTTCAAGTTTCTTAATATCGGTTGGATAAGGATTTTCTTTCAGGATTTTTGCCATATGCACCATATTGTGCGCCATTAAAAGGATCATATTATTGGTGAATTCATGTTTATCTCCCCCCGCTTCAATATAACTGGGGCCCGGCCCCGCTTCTCCAACATAATATGAAAATGCATTTACCGGAACTGTAAAACCATGTTCCGAAAGGTCAAATACCGTACTGGAGATAGCCTTTTTGGCACCATCTTCATTTCCATCAACCATCACTCCGGCAACTTTATTATAAGTTGGATATTGCCCGTTATTATCATTTCCCTCTTCCATTATTCCATCAAACCGTTCGGCAACCATTTTGGCAACCGCGCCACGGTCTCCCCTCCATATTGGGGTAGCAATGATCAACATATCTGCTGCTTTTACTTTATTCAGGATCTTAGGCCACCCGTCTCCCCTTCCTTCACTGGAAGTAGTTCCAAATTTTACATTTTTATCAACCACCCGTATAATTTCGGTTGAAACATCAAGGTCGTGGAAAACCTTTTCGGCTTTTTTAATGAAGGCTTCAGTATTGGATTCCTCAGGAGATTTTTTAAGTGTACAGTTTAGGAATAAGGCTTTTAGTTTCATTGTTTTAAATTTTCATTCGATCTAACTTATTAAAAAGAATAAAGAACAAGCGTTAATTCCAGGTTAAACCTCCCAAAGGTGAAAAACCAAATTAACTCAGCTTCTTTTCTAAGCTCCTTTCTTTCAGTGGAATATTTTTTTAACTTGCCCCTTATTAAAATATCAAACTCACTTCAGTAAAAAATTTATGCAAAGCAGACTTCAAAAACTAATCCCCCTTTTTATTTTATTTAGTTTTCAGCTCTTTTCACAGGAAAGCTCCCTTAGCGTTGAAAAGATCATGCAGGATCCCTCCTGGATGGGAACCTTCCCTTCAAATATTCGATGGAGTGAAGACAGCAAAACCATTTATTTTAATTATAATCTTCAGAAAGACCCTTCAGATTCCCTTTATAAGATCCAACTGAATGCAAAGGATCAAATTATAAAAGTAGACCGGGGAGAACAAAACCTTTTAACCGGTGCCGGAAATTATTCTAAAGACCGGAGTAAAAAGGTCTATATAAAAGATGGAAGCCTTATGCTTTGGGAGGCAGGCAGTAAAAAAGACCGCATGATCCTGGATCTTGGGGAAAGGATCTCAGATCCTCATTTTCTTTTTGATGAAAATAAGATCTCCTTTAGTATGAACAATAATCTTTTTGTTTACAACCTTAAAGCCGGGAACCTTGAAAAACTTACCAACATTAGAAGTGGTGAACAACAGGAAAAAGATGCTAAGCTTTCCAAAAAAGACGATTGGGTAAGAGAGGAGAACCTAGGTTTGCTGGAAGTGGTGCGCCAACGGGAAAAGAAAAAAGAAGACAGCGATGCCTACCGCAAAATGGGAGATAAGAATGCTTTTACTTTTTATACAGGGAAAAAGACTGTATCTAACCTACAGCTAGCCCCTAATGGGAAATATGCCACTTTCAACCTGCTAACCCGGGTTGACAACAAGCGCACAGAAGTACCCAATTATGTAGATGCATCTGGATATACAGTAAATCTTCCCACCAGAACGAAGGTAGGAGATGACTATTCAAAAGTTGAAATGGCTGTGTATCATCTTGAAAAGGACACGGTGATAATGATTAAAGCAACGAATTTAACCGGAATTAAGGATCTGCCAGATTACATTAAAGATTACCCGGACAAAGAATGGGAAGAAAAGGAAAGGGATGTAATTTTTACTGGCCCATATTTTTCCAATAACGGGGAGCATGCAATTGTAAATGTTCGGTCTCGAGATAACAAGGATCGCTGGCTTGCCCAGCTTGACCCTCAAACCGGAGACCTTAAAACCCTGGATCGCCAGAGAGATGAAGCCTGGATCGCAGGACCCGGCATTGGTCATTCTTTTGGAGGGGGAACTATTGGGTGGCTTCCCGATAATCGTCATATATATTTCCAGAGTGAAGAAAGCGGCTATTCTCACCTCTATCTCCTGGACGTAACCACAGGCAATAAAAAGGCACTTACCAGCGGAAAATTTGAAGTCTTTGACCCATCACTTTCCAAAGACCAGAAACATTGGTTCTTTACAAGCAGCGATGTTGGGCCCGGAGAACGCCATTTTTATAAAATGCCGGTTATGGGAGGCCCAATGCAGAAACTTACCACTATGACGGGAAATAATAATGTAAGTCTCTCTCCCGATGAAAAAAATATGGCAATCCTTTATTCATACAGCAATAAACCCTGGGAGCTTTATGTAAAAAGCACGAAAGCCAATGCCACCGCTACCCAACTTACATCGGGTCAAAGTGAAGAATTTAAGGCTTATAGCTGGAGAGAGCCGGAGCTTGTACAATTTAAAGCGGAAGATGGAGCTATGGTTCCTGCAAGGTTATATAAGCCCCAGGCAAATGTGAATAATGGAGCCGCTGTGATATTTGTTCATGGGGCAGGTTATTTACAGAATGTACATAAATGGTGGTCCAGCTATTTCAGGGAATATATGTTTCATAATTTGCTTACAGACCTGGGATATACTGTCCTTGATATAGACTACCGCGGAAGCGCCGGGTATGGGAGAGACTGGAGAACGGGAATTTATCGCCACATGGGAGGCAAAGATCTTTCAGACCATGTTGATGGTGCTAAATACCTTGTTGCTGAACATGGTGTGGACGAGGAAAATGTAGGTATTTACGGAGGCAGTTATGGTGGTTTCATAACTCTAATGGCTCTTTTTAACGAAGCCGAAACATTTAAAAGCGGGGCAGCCCTGCGTTCGGTTACAGACTGGGCTCATTATAATGACGGTTACACCTCCAATATCCTGAATACACCCGCCGAAGATCCCATTGCTTACAAACGGTCCTCCCCTATTTATTTTGCTGAAGGTCTGGAAGGCAATCTTCTTATAGCTCATGGAATGGTAGATGTAAATGTACATTTTCAGGATGTGGTAAGGCTGGCTCAACGTCTTATTGAGCTGAAGAAAGAAAATTGGGAAATGGCGGTTTATCCTGTGGAAGACCACGGCTTTACTGAACCCAGCAGCTGGACAGATGAATACAGGAGAATCCTGAAATTATTCAACGATACGCTCCTGGAGCAACAGAATTAATTTTTATTGCAATAACCCATCTTAAATTCAAAACCCGGAAATTATCTCCGGGTTTTGAATTTTCTATCTTTCTCTTAATCCTTATAAGGGTCAAAAGTGCCATCACCGGCCATAGCTACGCCAATGGGTTTTAACCTGTGAAGCACCTCAATTGTTTCTCCCTGATGCTTTAATACTTCATCGAGATTTTTATAGGCTTCAGGAGCTTCATCAGCTCCGCCACCGCGTAAAACTACCTTATTTTTCAACCGGGCCCGCACCGCATCAAAGTCTACCGCACCTTTGGAGACAATTGTGGGGCGCTTTCGGCCATCCTTTCCCCGAAGCCATTTTGTTTTTCCTGCCGCCTGCCTACGGGACATCACTCTTCCTGCCCCATGCACCGTAGAAAATAATCCTTCCCTGGAGAGTGGAGTATCTTTTCCTTTAATAATTACTGAAGTATCTTCCATATTGGCTCCTATAAAACCGGTTTGGCCAGGAAATGCAGGGGTACACCCCTTGCGCACCACCCAGTATTTTTCCCCGAAATGTTCCTCCTGCCATGCAAAATTGTGATGATTGTGCACTTCAAATGTTGTTTCCCGGGTTCCCAGGATCTCCAATACTTTATTTACCACCACATCCCTTCCTGCATATGCGTATTCTCCTGCCAGATTCATGGCTGCGATATATTCCTGCCCAATGGCAGAATCAAGATCAAAAAGAATAGGTTTGGAATCCATTCCACCCTCCTTTGCGGGATCAAAAAATCCTTTATTCTGGGACATCGCTATAAATCCTGTGGTGGTTTTATGGCCGAAGCCGCGGGAACCAAAATGGACACCAATCCATAAATAACCCTCCTCATCTTCAAATAGGTCTACAAAATGATTTCCCGCCCCTACTGTTCCCAGTTGTTCTGTGGCAAGATCAAGAAGTTTACGCTGTGGGGAGAAATCGGCTTTTGCTATTTTGTCAAATACAGGATTATCCAGGGGTTCGTTATTGATACGCCCTACCCCAAAGGAAATTCGCCTGTAGATCTCATCCATTACTTTAGGCACATTAACATCGGCCGCTTTAATAGAGGTCCGCACGGCTTTGTTGCCACAGGCAATATCAAATCCTACCCCGGAGAGTGATATATGATCCTTATAAGCCACAGCCCCACCAATAGGATGACCGTAGCCGTAATGAGCATCTGCAGTAAGTACTGCCAAATCCTCGGGACCAAAACAGTTTTTGATCTGGGCAATGGATTTCTCGTCAATAAGTTCTTTTCCAAATATGGTTAACCTTGGCATAATCCCTCTTTTTGCCTAAAGAAAACAAATATTCAACCAAACTATTTGAAGAAAATATTAAAGTTTGATGGCCATTATGGAGATCTTTTAAACTGCATATTCTACTTCAGCCAGGTCTAAAACTTAAAAAAAAGTTATGTTTCAGGCATTCGGGCGTTGAAAATATTAGAAACCCTTAATTTTAAATTTAAATAAGAAAATTAGATGAAAAACATAAAAATTGGAATGGCGGGTTATGGAAAAGGCGGAAGGATATATAACGCACCCATCATTTCCAGCATAGATGGTTTTAAGATCTCTAAGATCATGACAACAGATCCCTTAAATACAGCTGCGGCCAGGGAGGATTTTCCAGATGCCCGCATTGTAGCAAAAATTGATGATATTACCAATGACCCGGCCATAGACCTGGTAGTTATTACTGCACCAAATCATTTACATAAAAAACTGGCCAAGAAAGCCCTTACTGCAGGCAAACATGTGGTAGTTGAAAAACCTTTTACACCTACTGTAAAAGAGGCAGAGGAATTGATCAAACTTGCCAATAAAAATAACCTGGTACTCACTGTTAATCATAACAGAAGATGGGACAGTGATTTTCTCACGGTAGAAAAGCTCATAGAAAATAAAAAGCTGGGAGAGATCGTAGATTATGAATCTCATTTTGACCGGTATCGCAGTGAAGTTCCCGGAGGCTGGAAAGAGGATATAAAGAATCCGGGGAGTGGAATCCTTTATGATCTGGGAAGTCATTTAATAGATCAGGCCCTCGTATTGTTTGGTACGCCTACTGAGGTATTTGCCGATCTTCGTGCCCAGAGAAAAAACGCAGAAGTCCCTGATAATTTTGAGGTTTTACTGTTCTATCCGAATTTAAAAGTGAGCCTTAACGGGGGAATGCTGGTAAACCTTAAAGGTCCTGCGTTTGCGGTTCACGGAAGAAAGGGAAGTTTCCTGAAATACGGAGCCGACCCTCAGGAAGAAATGTTGAAAAACGGATTAAAACCGGCAGGTAACTGGGGCTGGGGAATGGAAGCCCAGGAGCTTTGGGGAAAATTCAATCTTCAGGAAGATTCCGGGACTATAGAGAGTGAGGTGGGAGATTACAGGAAATTCTATCAAAACGTGCAGGAAGTAATCAAGGGAAAGGAAGAACTAATCGTAAAACCCGAACAGGCGAGGGATGTTATAAAAATAATTGAACTTGCCATGCAAAGCAATAAGGAAAAACGCCGGGTAGCATTTCAATAAACTAACATTTTTTATAAATACAAACAGCGGGATGAACTCCCGCTGTTTGTATTTTTATTTTTGGATGTGTCTACTAATCTTCTACTTTTAATCTGACCGTATTTTTAGCCTTCATTCTGGCAAAATAACTTTTAGCCTCTTTGAGTACCCTTGGTGCAAGGATAAGTGTTGAGATCATTGTTGGTATTGCCATAAGGGCAAAAAATCCGTCAATAAGGTTTATCATCATACTCAGCGAGGTAGTGGCACCAATCAATATACTAAGGATATAGAAATAATTATAATAATGTTTTTTATCGGCCCCTATTAGAAAGGATAAACACTTGGTTCCATAATAAGAATATGAGAACAGGGATGATATACTGAATATGGCTATACACAACATTAATAAATAATGCCCGAAAAACGGGATAGCCTGGTCAAAGGCGGCTGCCGTAAGACTTACCCCACTTTCCTCTGTAGACTGCCACACTCCTGTAACCAGAATAGCCAGTGCAGTTAGGGTACAAACTATGAGGGTATCTATGGCAGGCCCAAGCATTGCTACAAGGCCTTCGCGTACCGGTTCATTTGTTTTTGCCGCACCGTGGGCCATTGGAGATGTACCAATTCCAGCTTCATTGGAAAATGCTCCCCTTCTTATTCCAAGAATTATAAGTCCGCCAAGCATTCCTCCCAGGAAGGAATCTCCCTTAAAATTATTGGCTTGAAAAGCATCGGTAAAAATGAGTGAAAAATAATGAGGGACCTGTTCGATATTTACCGCCAGGATTATAATCACGGAAACAAAATATAACAAAACCATAGTGGGAACCAATTTTCCCACAGTTTTACTTATCCTGTCCAATCCGCCAAAAATAACAACCGAGGTTAATCCTACCAGGATCAAGCCAATGATAAGATCTGTTCCAAAACCTAAAGGCACGCCGTTTGGTGCCAGCACGATATAATTAATTGCCTGGGTCAACTGGTTAACATTAAAAACAGGAAGGGCTCCAACAAGGCCTGCAATACTAAAGAAAACAGCGAGCGCTTTCCATTTTTTCCCAAGACCTTCCACAATAAAATACATGGGGCCTCCCTGCAGTTGGCCTTCACTATCTTTACCCCGGTACATAACCGCCAGGGTGCAGGTGAAGAATTTTGTTGCCATTCCAATAACAGCGCTTATCCACATCCAAAAGATCGCACCGGGGCCACCAATGGCTATTGCCACAGCCACTCCTGCAATATTTCCCATTCCCACGGTGGCTGCAAGGGCGGTTGCCAGTGCCTGAAAATGGCTTATTTCACCCGGATCATCGGGGTTATCATATTTCCCTCTTAAAACCTGCACAGCGTGAATTAGGAACCGGAAAGGAAGAAATTTTGAAATTACAAGAAGGTAGAATCCGCCGCCTATGAGTAAAATAATTAAGGGGATTCCCCAAACGAAAGATGCAAATTGGGCAATGAAATTGTCTAGTGTGGCCATAAAGCAAATATAGCATTTGGAGGGTATTTCACAAATATTAAAAAAGCCCGTCAGATCAAGTACTCTTCAAAAAAAATAATATTTCACGCAACCATCCGGAGATTTTCGGTCATATAGGTAGAAACCATTTTAAAATTAAATCTGAACAAACACCAATGAAAAAATTAGTATTATTTTTAACAGCCTCTTTAATCCTTAGCAGTTGTTCTATTGAAAATGACGGGCCACGCATTGCTGCCGACTTTGCTGAAGTGACAGAAATTGAATTGCCTGAATTTTTTGAACAAGGCAAAACTTATGAAATAAAGGTGACCTACCTTCTTCCCACTGCCTGCCATACGGCCGCGGGATTGGAAGTAAAAAGAGGAAATGCAGAAGGCCCGGGGCGCCGGGATATTTATGTAGCAGGAGTTGCCACTTATGATCAAAATGTGGTAACCTGCAACAGGCAAAGTGAGGATCTTGAGAAAACTGCAAAATTTGCAATAGGCATTGATGAGGAAGATCCCTATACCTTTTATCTTTGGACAGGATTAGACAACGATCTTGAAAATGAATTTACAATTATTGAAGTTCCCGTAGTTGGACCCGGCGAACCTAATCCAGGCGAGTAGGAATATATAAGCTAGTTATATGAAGCAAATTACTGCAAGGTGAGTTTAGAAAAACTCATACATAGATGTACCCAACAGGATATAAAGGCCCAGGAATGGCTTTACCGGGAATACTCGGGAAAGCTGTTTACCCTGTGTCTTAAATACTCCGGCAGCTATGAAGAGGCCAAAGACAACCTGCAGGACAGCTTTTTAAAGATCTTTGAAAATATCTCCCAATACTCGGGAAAAGGAACTTTTGAGGGATGGATCACCCGTATTACCATAAATACTGCCCTTAAGAAAGCGGCCAAACCCGGTGTATTTCTAACCCTCATTGAGGAAGTGCCCAATGAACCGGAGATTGAAGTAGACGACGAGATAGTTTCAGGGGATTTCTTAATTGAAATAATACAGGAGTTACCGGACAGGTATCGCCACGTATTTAACCTTCATTCTATGGAGGGATATACCCATAAGGAGATAGCTGTAATGCTCAATATCTCTGAAGGAACATCAAAATCAAATCTGGCCCGGGCAAGGGCAAAACTAAAGGAAAGGATAGAAACCTACCAAAATTCCCGCAAGACGCGATTATTATGAAAGAGAATATTGATCAACTGTATAACCGGAAGCTGAAAGGGGTAGAAACCCCTCCGCCGGACGATGTATGGAAAAATATATCCTCCCGGCTTCCGCAGAAAGAAACAAAAAAGAGGGCATTCCCACTTTGGTATAAAGTAGGGGGAGTTGCCGCCGCTCTTGCTTTATTGTTCTTTATAGGAAATGATGTTTTTACTACTTCGGGTAATCCCGATGTTCAAATTGTGTGGGAAGCAGATCCTTCCGCAGAAATTAAAAAGGACCTTTTACCATCTGACTTTAGCAATAACCAAATATCTGGCACTTCAAAGCTGCTGGAAAGCCTTATAATTAAAAATAACAACAATTCAGGTTCCAAGGTACCTTCAGAAAACAAACCTGCCGTCAATTCAAAATCGGGGGACGCCTATTTCAAGGAATTAGAGGAGGCACCTGAATTCTCATTGACCCCTACAAGTACATATACCTTTTTTGAACATAACAATGTTGCTTTTCAGGAGGAAATGCAAGAGCAGCAACACCTACAACAAATCATTGAAGAGGAAATTAAAACGGGAAACCTGGCAACCGTACAAAATGAGATCGATCAACCGGAGGATGAGACGGTTAAAAATCCTAAAATGTTAAAAAGGTTGAGTATTACTCCCACTGCCGGGGCGGTGTATCTTGATAATATGGGCAGCGGTAATTTTATAGATAACGGTTTTGAAAATAATAAAAGCAGCGGTGAGGTGTCTATGGCATATGGTGTGCAGCTAGCATATCAACTTACCGATAAAATAAAGATACGTTCCGGGGTAAATAAAGTGGACCTTAGCTACAATACAAGGGATATAAATTATTCCTCGGCCTTAAACGCGGTGGCACTTGGAGGTTCAGGAACTCTGGATAACAGCGCCGGCATGGCACTTTCCATTGCGGCCCCAATGGCCGGAAATCTCAATCAAAGAATGGGTTTCATAGAAATCCCGTTGGAATTTGAATTAGCGCTTTCAGATAAAAAATTAGGATTGAATATAATTGCCGGGGGAAGTACTCTCTTCCTGGATAATAATATGGTTTCCTTAAATTCTCCCGAATTCTCAACAGATCTTGGCCAGGCTCAAAACCTGAACTCTATAAGTTACAGTGCTAATATTGGCCTTGGGGTAAACTATTCACTGTCTTCAAGATTGTTATGGAACCTTGAACCTGTTTTCAAGTATCAGCTTAACACCTTCAACAATACTGCCGGAGTTAATCCTTATTATTTAGGCCTCTACTCGGGATTTAGCTTTAAATTCTAATCCCGCATTTCTGGTGAAAAATAAAATACCGGCCTCAATTCACCAGAGAGGCCCTACCCAATCTGTAGAACAAGAACCGGTATTTCTTCTTAAATTAATTTAAGATCTTTTACGATCCCTATTAAGTGAGGTGTGGTTTTCGCACCAAACTCATCCCTCATTTCCTTGAGGCTTTTTTCAATAGCACTTTTACTGCCTGGAGAGATTTTCAATTGTTTAAACTTTTCCTGAATCTCATCCTGGGTGAGGCCCTGGGAGATATAGGTGAGAAGTTTGATCTCAAAATCACTCAACAGGATTAAATTTTCCTGTTTCAGGCTTCGTTCAATACGCGGGGAGTTATAAGTCTTCCCGGCATAAATATTTACAATCGCTTCTTTTAATTCTTTCATCCCCTGCCTGTCTTTGCACACATAAGCATCAATATTTCCTGAATCCCAAAGGGTTTTTACAGTATGAGGCTGGTCCTCTATAGAATTCACGATTACTTTAAGTTGAGGGTTTTCCTTTTTCAAAATGGCGATAAGATCCTTTCCTGAAGTTATCTTCTCCTCCCTGTGATCACTTTTAAATGAAAGATCACAAATAAGAAGATCAAATGCCTCCCCGTCCATCTGGGCTCGTTTGGCTTTTAAATAGGCATTATCACAATATTGGGCATATTCCACCTGCTGCACATTGAATTCCTTCAAAACACTAGCCACAGCATGATTTATGCTGTCTATATCATCGGCAACCAAAACCTTTTTAAACATACTACCAGTTATTTCGGAATTTGTAATTTATAGTAATTACTTTTCCCTCGCTCTTGACCAAAAGTAATACTTCGGTTTAAAAGGAAATTACGGTTTTCCACATTTGGGCAAAGCTTTCGGTTTTTATCAGGTGTTGGTAGTGGAAAAACAGCTTAAAAGAAAGGTGGAAAAAATTAACACAAAATCCCGGCTGTTTTACGGTTTCCCGTAAGGATATAATTGTCTCCCACATTACATTTACCTTCCAAATCTGCCCCAAGATGATAAATTTTATATTCCTTCTTCTTTTATTCCTGGCACTTATAGGTTTATTAAGGCTCATTAGAAGTAACCGGAAACAGGAAAAATTCATTAAATGCGAACTTGAAACCCAGAGAACGCAGAAAGAAGAAGGGTAATTTTTCCATTGAAACACAAGCGCCAGCAGAGGTTTTAAAGCTTCCAACGTCCGGCACAAACTTACCGGATTTTTAAACGGCACATAACTTGCATAGTTAAATTAGGACCAGCCATGAATTGGCTTAGTTCACTAACTATTTAATATAAAAACCAAAGTTATGAAAATATTAAAAGGAGTTTTAACCGGAATTGCATTAGTAGCATTCAGTCTTGGAAGCCCGGTATTGGCCCAACAAAATGCCGGGAATGCCCAAAATAAAGAACAAAAGAAAGCTGCGCTTGCAGAAGCAAAGGAGTACAGGGAAATGGCAAGAGCCGAAGCCCAATGGCACCGGGAACGTGAAAAAGAGGCTGCCGCCCGGGAGCGGGAATATTTGAAAGCCGCCAATGCCAGTGACAGGGATTTTGTAAAAGCTGAAAATAAGCTTTACAGAGAACGCGCTAAAGCTGAAGCCCAATGGCATAAAGAAAGAGCTAAAGAAGCGGCTGAACGGGAAAGGAAAATAAGAAAGGACGAGGGAAAATGGAGCAGGGAAAGATCTCTTGCCGAAAATGATTATTACCGCGAACGATCCAAAGCCGAAGCCGAATGGTACCGGACAAAGAATAAAGAAATTGCACGATATGAGCGTGACCTTTTGAAAAGGAATAGGAAAATGACCAAAGCTGAGGAAAAACTTTATAAAGAAAGAGCCAAAGCCGAATCTGTATGGTATTCACAAAGGGAACGCGACCTCAATAAGCGTCCAGGAAGATCATACAACAATGCCAAAGGCATGCAGATGAAAAGAATGAACGCAAATGAAAATGCCTTTAAAAATAACCCGGGAAGAGCAAAAAACAATAAAGGAAAATCCGGCAGAAACTAGAAGTATTTTTTAAAACAGAAGGAGCAGGGATTTGCTAATAATTTGCAGATCCCTTTTCTTTTTCTCCCTATTTTTAAATTTGACACCCTAAGGGCCTTTTTACCCATTAATAATCCAATCCTGCATTATTTAAAAATGAACTCACCTCCTCTTCTAACACATCCAGTGGGATATTATGGGTAAGACCACGACGAAGATGTATTTGGAATTCTGTGAACTCATTGAAGGTTTTGGAAATAAAAGCAAGGGTGTCTCCGGGATTCACTACATCATCCAGATTACCCAGAACGAATTGTTTGAAACAGGGAGCACTTATGGGAACAGAAGGAATTATTTGTTCAACCGACCTGTTTTTAAGGGCGGGATTGAATAAAAGTGCCGGTTTTTGCAAAGCTGTAGAAATATAATACGCGGCAAAACCTCCCATACTACTGCCAATGATTACCTGTACTTCCTCATTTTTCAACTTCTCGATAAGACTCTCAATTGCATTGGCATTGGAATAATAATCTACCTCCGGGGCAATTACATTCCCGAATTTTTGAAGGATTTCCTTTTTATCATTGCTTAGTTTACTATCTAAGCCGTGTATGTATACTATATTCATGGATCTGATTTTTAAAATTCACTGTCCCATCCAGGGGCTCAGGTAAAAAACGTAATGTATGAGGACTTGTTATCATTAACCCTCAGAATTACCGGGAAAATGCAGTTATAAATTTACATCACGCAGGTCCAAATTTATTGGAAACCACCCTGATATTAATCCGACAAGTCATTTTAACGTGTTTTTTAACCTTTTGTCGATAAAATTAAAATCACATTAACGTATTATTTCCTACAAATCAGGTACTTTTCTCCTTTAAAACTTTTTTAAATGGAAACTGAGAGTTATCATATACAAACTCCGGGGGTGAAAGAAATAGACCTTGCCTTGAAATATATGAAAGATGGCAGGGAAAATCTAATACCACAGGATTCTTTTAGGGAGGCAACCTTAATGGAACTGGAGGAATTTGGCCTTGTGGAAAAGCTTCCCAATGGAAATTATCTAATTACAGATAAGGGATTATATGCGAAAAGAATTGGTGCATTTGAATATATCAAGATGAAACGCACTGAGGATTACTTCCTTAATTCACCAAAAATTGGGTTTAATACAAAGAACAAATTCATAGAAACAGCATTTGTGCTCTTTTTGTTGCTTATTCTAGTTATTCTGGTGACCTTTTAGTCACACTTCACAATTTATATACCTTTTTAATTGAAAAAATCCCTTCAGGATTGACTCCGTCTTTCCTGAGAAAGCTCCGTGGTGAGAATCAAAAGTCACAGGAACCTGCGGTTCCTGCCTTTTTTAATTGAAAAAATCCCTTCAGGATTGACTCCGTCTTTCCTGAGAAAGCTCCGTGTTGAGAATCAAAAGTCACAGGACCCTGCGGTTCCTGCCTTTTTTAATTGAAAAAATCTCTTCAGGATTGACTCCGTCTTTCCTGAGAAAGCTCCGTGGTGAGAATCAAAAGTCACAGGAACCTGCGGTTCCTGCCTTTTTTAATTGAAAAAATCCCTTTCAGGATTGACTCTGTCTTTGCTGAGAAAGCTCCGTGGTGAGAATCAAAAAGTCACAGCAACCTGCGGTTCCTGCCTTTTTTAATTGAAAAAATCCCTTTCAAGCTACGCTTGAGGGATTTTTTCAATTAAAAAAGCCTGCAGCTTTCGCTGCAGACTTTTCATTCATTCGTGACCTCGCCAGGATTCAAACCTGGAACCTCTTGAGCCGTAATCAAGTGCGCTATTCAGTTGCGCCACGAGGCCTTTTTGCGGGTGCAAATATAAGTTTTATTTTAAAAGGAGGAAATTAATGAAACTGTTTTTTCGCAATAATTCAGTTTTTTCATCCCGGTAATTGTTAGCCAAGGATCTCGGCACTTAAACCGGCGTCCAGTAATTTTGAACAACGGGGTTTTAATTCGGTATAGGCTCCCGTTTTAACCGTACACTGCCCCTTGTAATGCACAAGAATAGCACATTGCTCTGCCTGCTCTGCCGTATGTTCACATGCGATAATAAGGGTCTCGATAACGTGATCAAATGTATTCACATCATCATTATATAACACTATTTCGTAGTTCTTTTGTTTTTTGGTTTGGGTTTTAACCTCTTCCAATACTTCTTCCTTCGTGCTCATCTTCAAGTTATTATTATATTGAAACTCAGTTACAAAGATATAAAATTTGATTTTTTATAGTAGCTTCCTTTGCAGCATTCGTGTTAAGGTTGACCCAAATATCTATTTATTAAAAACCAGGGCTGCCCAATTTTCCCGTGCCAGTTGATCTTCCAGCCGCAAACCGTATTTATTACACTCCTCTTCTATGGCCTTAATATCTTCGGTATAAAAACCGCTTAAAAACAATTTCCCTCCCTTATTAAGACTTTCAGCATAAAAAACCATATCCTCTAACAGAATATTACGGTTTATATTGGCTATGATCCTGTCATAACTACGGCCCTTCAGCAAATCGGCGCCTCCTTCGAAGACGGATATCCGGCTGCAATTATTCCTTTCCACATTTTCCAGCGTATTTAAATAACACCAGTTATCAATATCTATAGCATCCAATTTCCCCGCCCCTTTCATTTCGGCCAAAATGGCCAGAACACCTGTTCCACATCCCATATCCAGTACGGTTTTGCCTTCCCAATCATTTTTCAAAATGAATTGCAGCATCATATGAGTGGTAGCGTGGTGACCTGTGCCAAAGGACATTTTAGGTTCTATTACAATATCATATTGGGTATCCGGTTTTTCATGAAATGGAGCCCTTACCGAGCATAATTCATCTACCACAATAGGATTGAAATTTTTCTCCCATTCAATATTCCAGTTAACCTTTTCAATTTCGGCGGAGGTATAACTAATCTTAAATTCATCTGACTGCAAGGCATGAATTCCCGCGAAGACCTCTTCATCAAATTCTTCTGTAGGAATATAAGCGGTTACCCCATCTTCATTTTCAATAAAACTATCAAATCCCGCATACCCCAGTTCTGCAATAAGTATTTCTGAAGCCGGCTGTAGTGGCTCTATTGTAAATTTAAAAGCTAAATAATTTTTAGGCATTACTCAAAGGAATTTACAATTGCGAGAAAATCTATGGCGTTAAGGCTGGCACCTCCTATGAGCCCTCCATCTACATCCTCTTTTCCAAAGATCTCCCTGGCATTATCTGCTTTTACACTTCCGCCATACAGGATTGAAACCTCATTGGCGGTAGCTTCATCATACTTTCCTGCAATCGTTTCCCGCACAAATGCGTGAACTTCCTGTGCCTGGTCCGGCGAAGCTGTTTCTCCCGTACCTATCGCCCAAACCGGTTCATAAGCCAGGATCACTTTTTTCCAGCTTTCCTTTGAAAGGTGAAAAATACCCTCTTCCAACTGCCGCTTTACCACATCAAAATGTTCCCCGGCCTTACGTTCCTTTAATTCTTCTCCAAAACAAAAAATAACCTCCATATCTGCCTCAATGGCTGCAGACACTTTCTTTGCCAGGATCTCATTGGTTTCATTAAACTGGGCCCTGCGTTCACTATGGCCCAGAATTACCGTTGATACCCCTACACTTTGAAGCATTTGTGCCGAAACCTCTCCCGTAAAAGCACCTTTTTTCTCAAAATGCATATTTTGGGCAGCTACCTTTATGGGCGTTTCTTTTAAGGTCTGGAAGGCATGTGATAAACAGGTAAAAGCCGGGGCTATATACACCTCTGCTGTTGGTTCTTTTACCAATTGCATTTTTAAGTGGGTTAACAGCTCTGATGTTTCTGCAAGGTCATTGTTCATTTTCCAGTTTCCGGCGACTATATTTTTTCTCATAACAGATGGTTTTTAGATCGAAAAATTTAATTTACCTTATTTCAGGTAAGTATTAAACTATTAAATATGGGTTTTATTTTGGGTGAACTTCTGCCGAAAAATTTTCAACAAAAATCCCGGTGGCAAATATAGGCATTAGGGCAAAATTAAACCTAAGGATTAACAATCCCCGGCCTTAAAGCCAATAATTCCTTTTAAAGCTTTATATCTTGCGCATCAAACCAATGTACCTTTTGTGTTATGGTACCTCCTTCCAACGTAAGTATTCCGGGATTGGCACGCACAATGGTTTTAAGCAGGGTTTCATCTGCCCGGTAAAATTCAAAATTCAGGCTGTGTTTATTGATAAAATTTTGAGCAGCTTCATCTCCAGAAGAGGTAAGGGCTATTACCTTATATCCCTTTGCCACCGCTTCCTCACTCATTTTTTTGATTGCCTCAAAACCTTCTTCCTCTGTATTACGAAGACTGTATGCTACAATAAGCAACAGCTTCTCCGCATTTAAAACTTCATCGGTCACATTTTCTCCCTGCTTCTCAATAAGAAAATCATAAATAGCCGGTTTATCTCCCTCTTGTACCAATTTGGTTTCAACCCCAATATATTTCCCCTCCACCTGCGGGAAGGCGCCATTGTTCTTAATGATCACTTCCTCTTCCCCGCTCTTGAATTTCCAGGTGTATTCATATTCGGCTTTTCGGGCATTTGCGGGAAGCTGCATTTTCTCCCGGATATTATTGCCAATCTTGTACGCCCTAAAATCTATAACCGGCAAATGCATCAACACATGGTATGCAAAAAGGAAACAGAGCATAAAAGATAAAAAGATTATCCAGCGGTGCGAGGCCGGGGCCAGAATGGGATGCAACAGTTTCCGGTTAAAAAAGAGGAACAGTATTAAAACCAGCAACACCACATCTTTATAAAAGGACTGCCAGGGCGTTAAGGGAAGGGCATCGCCAAAACAGCCACAATCTGTTACCTTATTAAAATAGGCGGAGTAAAAAGTAAGAAATGTAAAGAACAGGATCATTACCAACAGGCTCCACATCGTGAATTTTGGAAGGTATCCAATAATGAGCATGATGCCCAGCACAAGTTCAAAAATCACCAGGATGATAGCTATTACAAGGGCAAATGGAATTAGAAATTCCATGTTAAGCACTTGTTCACTAAAATATTCCTGCAACTTGTATGAAAAACCAAGAGGATCGTTAAGTTTTATAAATCCCGAGATCATAAACAAAATTCCCACGAATATCCTGGTAACCCCTACAAGTGTTTTCATTTTTCGAGTTGTTTTAAATTTCCTTTTCCTCCATAAGGATCAAGGCGAAAACTGCATAATTTATCATGTCCTGGTAGTTGGCGTCAATGCCCTCACTCACCAAAGTTTTTCCTTTATTATCTTCAATTTGCTTAACGCGCAACAGTTTTTGAAGAATAAGATCTGTAAGGGAACTCACACGCATATCTCTCCAGGCCTCTCCATAATCGTGGTTCTTATCCTGCATTAAGGCACGGGTTTCAGCAATTTTCCTGTCGTAATGCTCCAGGGCACTCTCAGGATTGAGGTCGGGTTGGGCAGCAATACCAAGATCCAACTGGATCAAAGCCATAACCGAATAATTGATAATGCCTATAAATTCAGGTTTTTCATCCTCGGCTATTTTCTGCACCTCATTTTCCTGTAATCCGCGTATGCGTTGTGCTTTTATAAAGATCTGGTCTGTAAGTGATGGCAACCTTAAAATTCGCCAGGCACTGCCGTAATCCTTCATTTTATTTATAAACAGTTCCCGGCATACAGTGATAACCGCATCATATTGTTTAGACGTATCCTTCATAAAAACAGTTGAATTTGCGTAAATTTCGGGCAAATTATTAAGATAGTCAAAGTTAATTTTTTAGCTGAATTTCATACCACAAATCAGAAATCTTACCATGACCATTAACTGTAAAGGAAATCTAATAGATCTCTCTACTCCCAAAGTAATGGGGATCCTGAATATTACACCCGATTCTTTTTTTGCTGAAAGCAGGAACACCACAAATAATCACTTTCTTTCCAAAGCAGAAAATATGCTGAATGACGGGGCAACATTTCTGGACCTGGGAGGCTATAGCACCCGTCCCGGAGCCGCGGATATAAGTGTTGACGACGAATTGGCAAGGGTGGTCCCCGCCGTAGAACTATTGCATAATAATTTTCCCGAAGCCCTTATCTCTGTCGATTCTTTCAGAAGCCGGGTAGCCGAAGAAAGCATTCTTGCAGGTGCGGCGATGGTAAATGATATTGCGGCAGGGAATCTGGATGAAAATATGATGAAAGTGGTGGCAAAATACCAGGTACCTTATATAATGATGCATATGCGGGGAACCCCACAAACTATGAGCGGACTTAATAAGTATGAAAACATGCTGCAGGAAATCATGTTTTATTTTTCTGAAAAGATCAAAGCTGCCCGCTCGCTGGGAATCAACGATCTTATAATAGACCCAGGCTTTGGTTTTTCTAAGAATATAGCACAGAATTTTGAACAATTAGCAAAAATGGAATTTTTCAGGGAATTGGGACTTCCTGTATTGGCCGGGCTTTCAAGGAAATCTACCATTTATAAAACCTTAGGTTGCAGTCCTGAAGAAGCCCTGAACGGCACTACTGTTCTAAATACCATTGCCCTAAGCAAAGGAGCCTCTATCCTGCGGGTACATGATGTAAAGGAGGCTATGGAAGCTGTCAAATTAACAGAAGCCCTTAAAAACTAACCTAATATTTTCTACATTTACACAAAGCCTTATAATTTGGATTTTTTAAACCTTCGCATTCTTGATATTGTAGATATTGTATTTGTAGCAATCCTGCTATTCTACATGTACAAACTTGTTAAAGGTACTGTTGCGGTAAACATTTTTGTAGGGATAGTAATAGTTTATTTAATAGGTAAACTTACACAATTGCTCCAAATGGAACTGCTTAGCAGCGTTTTGGGAGAATTCATTGGGGTGGGAATGTTTGCGCTAATTGTGGTTTTTCAGCAGGAAATAAGGAAGTTCCTGCTTATGATAGGTTCTACCAATTTTACGCAGCGGCAAAAATTTTTCAGGCAGCTTAAATTCGTCAAGGATGACACTCAAATAAGCACCAATTTAAATGCAATTATTAAAGCCTGTGAATCTATGGGCCGTAACTTTACCGGGGCCCTGATCATAATTCAAAAAAGCACCAATTTGGATTTTGTTAAAAATACGGGCGATGTGATGAATATCGAGATCAATCAACCAATTATAGAATCTATTTTTCATAAAAGCGGACCCCTTCATGATGGGGCAATGGTGGTGGAAGATAATAAGATAACCGCTACGCGCGTAATTTTACCGGTGAGCAATGACCGCTCAATACCTCTTAGGTTTGGACTTAGGCACCGGGCGGCGGTTGGAATAACCGAAAAAACCGATGCCCTTGCGCTCGTGGTAAGCGAGGAAACTGGGCAGATATCCTACCTTAAGGACGGAGAATTCATCATATTCGACGATCCCGAAGAACTGGTCTCCAGGCTTAAGGACGACCTTACCTGATCTTTGAAAATCTTCCTCGGGCATTGAAATTCGTCACCAAAGGTTTAAATTGAGTTAGAGTGCAATAAAGAATGAAAGTAGCTATGTTTACAGAGATTCCTCGGCCATGAACTGTACTTCATAAAGATTCTTGTAATAGCCGTTCTCTACCTTCAATAACTGCTTATGGGTTCCCATTTCAACGATCTTTCCGGCATCCATGACAAGGATCTTATCTGCTTTCTTAATGGTAGCAAGCCTGTGAGCAATTACTATTGACGTACGGTCCCTGGTGATCTTGTCCGTTGCTTCCTGAATAAGTTGTTCGCTATAAGAATCTATGGAAGATGTAGCTTCGTCCAGCACCAGGATACTTGGATTACTCACATAAGCCCTTAAAAAGGAAATAAGCTGCCGTTGGCCAGAGGAAAGCATAACCCCACGCTCTTTCACATTATAATGATAGCCGTTGGGAAGAGAAATAATAAATTCATGAACCCCAATTTCTTTAGCTGCCCTAACAACATCTTCTTCAGATACATTGGGATTATAAAGGGTAATATTGTTTAAAATGGTATCAGCAAAAAGGAATACGTTCTGTAAAACAACGGCAATCTCTTTTCGCAGGGATCTCAGGGTGACCTGGGTTATGTCTGTTCCATCTACCAAAATCCTTCCACTGTTGATCTCGTAAAAACGGTTGAGCAAATTGATGACGGTTGTTTTACCCGCTCCGGTCGCTCCTACTATTGCAATTGTTTCTCCTGGGTGTGCCTTAAAGGAAACACCTTTAAGAACCTCTTCATCCTCCTCATATCCAAAGCGCACCTCCTCAAATTCTATTTCCCCCTTTAAATGATCAATTTCAACCTTTCCGGTATCGGGGATTGAGGCTTCGGTATCCAGGATCGCAAAAACCCTGTTGGCTGCGACCATTCCCATTTGCAGGGTATTGAATTTATCGGCAATCTGCCGCAGCGGCCTGAATAGGGTTTGCGCCAGTTCAATGAACATAATGATGATCCCCAGGCTTAACGCGTCATTATCTACCACTCTTAAACCACCATACCACACTATTAAACCAACGGTAATAGCAGAGGACATCTCGGCAATTGGAAAGAAAATGGAGTTATACCAAACCGTTTTTATCCAGCCTTTTTTGTGCTTGTGGTTTATTTCCTTAAAATTCTCATATTCCACTTTTTCCCGGGTAAAAAGCTGAACTATCTTCATTCCCGTTATTCGCTCCTGTACAAATGTATTGAGGTTGGCAACCTGATTTCTAACATCCTCAAACGCGATCTTCATTTTCTTCTGAAAAACCCGGGTGGCATATAAAATGAACGGCATAACAGTGAGAACCAGCAAGGTTAGCTCCCAGCTGTTGTAGAACATAAAAATGAGAATTACGAGCATTTTTAAAAGGTCACTTGCAATTACGAACAAACCCTCACTAAAAATACTGGCGATTGTTTCAATATCGCTTACCGCCCTTGTAACCAACCTTCCCACTGCCGACTTGTCAAAATATTTCATTTTGAACTGCAGCATATGTTTGAAGAGGTTTACCCTTAGATCACGAATAACTTCCTGCCCCAGCCAGTTGGCAAAATAAATAAATAGAAATTGAAATATTACCTCCAGAAAGAGAGCCCCAACCATTAAGCTTATATAAAACACGAGGTTTTCGCTATCCTGCGGAAGGATGGAATTATCTATGGTTAATTGTAACAAATACGGCCTTAACACCGCAAAAAAGGATAACAGGATTGCAGCCAGCGCCACAAAATAGAAAGTCCATTTATATGGATTGGTATACTTTATTAATCTTTTAAAAAGATTAAAATCAAATGCATTTCCTGTTCCTTTACCTGTAGCCATTTAATTTTTTACAATTGTTGCAGGATAATCTATTCCTGTTAAAAATAAAGCTTTTGCCGGAACAGATGTCCCCGCCTGTTGCCTGTCCCTGCTTTCCAGGATCCTGTGCAAATCTTCAACGTCCAGTTTATGCAGTCCTATTTCAAGCAAAGTTCCTACAATAGCTCTTACCATATTGCGCAAGAACCTGTCAGCCGTGATATGAAATACCCACATTTCCTGTTCCTTTTTCCATTGGGCATGCATTATGCTGCAATTATAGGTTTTTACATCGGTCTTTGATTTCGAAAAACACTTAAAATCGGTATAATCCTTCAAAGTCGCTGCAGCACGGTTCATTCTTTCCAAATCCAATTCATTTTTTACAAAATGGGCCCTTTCTGCCAGAAATGGATCTTTATGCTGAATGATATAATATTTATAACTCCGGCTTACTGCATCAAATCTCGCATGAGCCTCAGGGTGTACCTCAAATAAATCCTTTACCGAAATATCTGCGGGTAAAACACTGTTCAGCTTATATAAAAAACTTTTACCGTCTTTAATCTCAACACTATCAAAATGGGCGAAATATTGAGAGGCATGTACGCCGGTATCTGTTCTTCCCGCTCCTACCACAGGAGTTTCCTGTTGCAGGATGGTAAACAGGCTTTTTTCCAGAGTTTCCTGAACCGAAACCGCTGCGGGTTGATATTGCCAACCGTGATAACACTTGCCGTTATACGCCAGTTCAATAAAATATCTCAAGCTAAATTGATACTTTTACGTGATTATAAGATTGCCTGCAAAGATACAGGAATATGATGATATGATTATAGGATGGTTTGATTATATGATTATTTGAAAGTTTGATGATATGATGTTTTTGATAATGGAGAGGGTTTGAACAAAACTGGTTTTTGAGTGGTACTTTTATTTGACATTTTTGAGTTTTGAATTTCAATACACCCCGGATTTTTACTTAAATGAAAAAAATACTATTACTAAGCGATACCCATAGCCATATTGATGAAAGGATCCTGCATTATGTGGCAGAAGCCGATGAAGTATGGCATGCCGGCGATGTAGGTGATATTTCGGTTACAGATAAAATTCAGGAAATGAAGCCGCTTAGAGCCGTTTACGGCAATATAGACGGCCACGAAATTCGCAAAGAATTCCCCCTGAACCAACGTTTTTTTTGCGAAGAAGTTGATGTATGGATCACGCATATAGGAGGCTACCCGGGAAAATATTCGCCTGTAATAAGAGAGGAAATTAAAACCAATCCGCCCAAATTATTTATTTGCGGGCATTCTCACATTTTAAAAGTGATGAATGATAAAAATTTACAATTGCTGCATATGAATCCCGGCGCAGCAGGAATTTATGGTTTTCACAAAAAGAGAACCATGTTGCGGTTTAAAATTACAGGAAAAGAAATAAGCGATCTTGAGGTTATTGAGTTAGGGGATAAATGATGAGAGTTAGGAGTTAGGAGTTAAGAGTTAGGAGTTATGGGTTATCCCTTTTCGTTGAAGGTTGAAGGTTGAAGGTTGTAAGTTGTAAGTTGTAAGTTGTAAGTTGTAAGTTGAAAAATACAAACTTGCCCAATCCTACAGGTAGGATTTGTTCGGATAGCAGTGTTTATTATGGTGGGAAACATAATAGGGAGGGGTTAAAAGTTCTGTGTCAATTACATTATACAATATACAGAATACAATTCCCCCTACTCTATACTCAATTCTCAATTCTATTTCTGCGTGATTGGCGGGAATATCTGCGTGATTTGCGGGAAATTTTCTTGGTCGGGAGGGTGGATAAGTTAGGAGTTATCCCCGACTCTTTACAGATAGGAGCCCAAAGTCTGCCGTCTGCTTTCCAGTGTCTACGGTCTAAAAATTAAATACTCACTACTCACTACTCACTACTCAATTCTCAATACTCACTACTCAATTCTATTTCCATCCATAAAAAAACCCGAAGCTTTCACTTCGGGTTTTCCTCGCACTAATAACACTAAGATAATAAGGGTTAACGCAACCGGTCTACAGATTTTACGAGATCTTCATCCTTTTTTATGGCCTTATTGGCCAAAACTAAAAAAACGATAGAAAGAACAGGAACAAACATCCCAATACCTTTCTCAGAGATTTGCATCTCTCCAGGTACAATTAGTGACCAATACACAAAAACTCCCAGCAAAAAAAAGTTCAATAATATATTGATGCGCCCCAGAACAAACTGAAGCTTTCTGTTTTTGAATAAAAAAATTGTGATCAGCGAAATCAATGCCGATCCCAGGAACATACCAAGGGCAATTAAGACCTCATCCACATACACCGGTTCCCCGGTTTCATTGCTCCACAAAGAAACAAAAAATATTAAAACTCCGCTTAAAAGTGCGGCAATAAATAAATAAATTGTTTGAATACGTTGCAGCATAATAATGGCACATTTGCCCGCAAAAATAAGTGTTTCTTTTTAAAATGTGTGCTCAATGATTTAAAATAAAGTTGTATTATTGCAGTAAGAATTCGTAACCAATTCAATATTAGGTTACTTAGTACTCCAAATTTTTTCGATTCTTCCTCGAGAAGTATACAACAAAACAATCAACAATTTTATTCTTATAAATTATTCATGTTTGAGATTTCAGAATTAAAAGCGAAGAAGCTTCCTGAGCTTCAGGACATTGCTAAATCCTTAAATGTCCCCAAATACCGCACGCAGAAAAAGGGCGACCTGGTCTATCAGATCTTAGATCATCAGGCAGCCAATCCCGAGAAAGTGAAAGAGGTATTAAAGGAAGAAACTACTACAAAGCCTGTAGACAACCCCACTTCAGGAAAACCGGATTCCGGTAAAATTGGCGGAGACAGAAAGAATGACAGGACCCAAACCTCACCTCGTCCTGCTCCATCCAAAACTCCTTCAGCTCAAAAACAGGAGCAACCTCAAAAAAATACCGACAACCGCTCCAAAGAAAATCCCTCCTCCCAACACCAAAGGCCAACCAACAAACCCGCACATCCCAGAAAAGATGAGCAGGGTAATTCGGCTAAAAAGGAGGAGACTTCAGGTTCTGCTTCAAGAGATACCGGAAATTCATCCAGAGGAGATTCAGGAAATTCTTCCAGAGATACCGGCAACTCTAACCGAGATAACAGAGATAATGGTAATTCCAATAGAGAAAGCAGGGATAATGGGAATTCTAACCGGGATAGCAGAGACAGCGGTAATTCAAACAAAGATTCCAGAGATAATCAAAAAAATCCCCGGGAAGCCCGTAAGGAACCCCGCTCCAACAAACCCGATCCTAACAATGCAGGAAAAAATAACGGGAATCGCGATAACCGGAACCGTTACAGGGAACCCGATTATGAATTTGATGCTATTATAGAAAGTGAAGGAGTGCTGGATATCATGCAGGATAACTATGGTTTCCTTAGATCTTCAGATTATAATTACCTTTCATCTCCAGATGATATTTACGTTTCACAATCGCAAATACGTTTATTCGGTCTAAAAACCGGAGATACTGTTTTGGGACAAATACGTCCGCCAAAAGAAGGAGAAAAATATTTTCCCCTTATTAAAATTGTTAAGATCAATGGCCTTGACCCCCAGGTGGTGAGAGACCGGATCTCATTTGAACACCTTACTCCCCTTTTCCCAAAAGAGAAATTCAACATTGCCGAAAGACAATCTACTATTTCTACAAGAATAATGGACCTTTTCTCCCCTATTGGAAAAGGCCAGAGAGGGATGATAGTTTCCCAGCCAAAAACGGGAAAAACAATGTTGCTTAAGGATATTGCAAATGCAATTGCTGCAAACCATCCTGAGGTGTACCAGATCATTCTTTTAATAGACGAAAGACCTGAAGAGGTTACAGATATGCAACGCCATGTAAAAGGAGAAGTGGTAGCTTCTACCTTCGACCGCGAAGCTCACGAGCACGTGAAGGTGGCTAACATAGTTCTTGAAAAGGCAAAGAGAATGGTAGAATGCGGTCACGACGTTGTGATCCTTCTTGATTCTATTACCCGTCTTGCACGTGCTTACAACACTGTTCAACCTGCCAGTGGTAAGGTATTGAGCGGGGGTGTAGATGCCAATGCATTACACAAACCAAAACGTTTCTTTGGAGCTGCCAGAAATATTGAGAATGGAGGATCCCTTTCCATAATCGCTACAGCTCTTACAGATACCGGTTCTAAAATGGACGAAGTAATCTTTGAAGAATTCAAGGGTACAGGTAACATGGAACTGCAACTGGACAGAAAGATCGCCAACCGCAGAATATTCCCTGCCATTGACCTTACCTCATCAAGCACCCGTCGTGATGACTTGTTACTGGATGAAAATACCTTACAACGTATGTGGGTAATGAGAAAATATCTTTCAGATATGAACCCGGTTGAAGCAATGGAGTTCATCAACGAGAGGTTCAAACAAACTAAAAACAACGAAGAGTTCCTTATCTCAATGAACGGATAGGTAATCTTAAATAAGTTTATAGAAACCGGCTTTCCTTTGATGGCCGGTTTTTTTTATATATTTATTTTTTAACCATTCCCTTAATCCTATGAGGTTTTTATCTTTTCTACTAATAAGTTTTATATTTTTTTCCTGTTCCTCAAAAAAGTCCTTGGTTAGCGAATGGACAAAAAAAAGTCCGAAAATCTATCTGGATGAAAGCATAGAAAAAAATTTCATCCAACGCTTTTCAGGAAAGATGGAGAAATAAAAAAAACGGACTTGTGAGGTGGGACTATGGCACTCAAGATAGTGGGAGGGTCGCAAGGCTTCAAAAACCTCTTTATTTTAGGCACTTTGTAACTTACCCCCTGTTTGCAGACAAAATTGAAGAAATTACAGGAAAAACATTTCCTGAAAATACTATTTTCCTTCTCCAGTTCACTTTCCTTAATGACCTTTGCAGCGAATTTTTAACTAATGAGTGGAACAACACACAGATCAAATTCAGAAAGAATTTTTTAACGCCACGGAAGGAGGAAATAGAAAAGCGAAATGAAAACTTAGTGATCCTTAATTTTTTTGAAGACGGAATATCCTTATTGAATTCACCAGGTTCCCCGGAAGAATACTTCTATTTAGACAAGAACAATTTCCTTAGAAATAACTTTTTTAAAACCCAGACCCTATGTGGTTCCATGGGGTTAATAAAGCCCAATGGACAGGCATTGGTTAGGAACGGGGAGTATTCTGCCGGAGAATTTGAACAGCATTTAAAACCCGAAAACTGGGACCTGTTCTTTTCTCCGGAAGAATAATTATTCCTTTATAAGTTCCATTTTCTCTGCAAAATAGTCGCAGAAATCTTTCATGGTTGCAGTCATTTTCTCATCCTGTGTAGCGCGGTTAAAAGTATCGCTCATGGCTACAAGGGTTTGATGAAAGAATTTTTTCATCTCATCTACCGGCATATCCTTTGTCCAAAGGTCTATGCGTAGGGTTTCATTTGCTTTGCTGTCCCACATTGAAAGCAACATTGCCTTTGCCTCCTCGCGGTACACGTCTCCATCTTCTGCACTCCAGAATAGAGCTTCAGGAACGCGATTCTCATCCAGCAAGACTTCAATATTGATCTCAGATTTCTTAAATTCTCCCATTATTTTCTCGGTTTATAATTTGCCTTATTAAATATTGTTTCTGCGTCTGTAACAAGCATTTCCCGTATGCTCACTTTTTCCCGGCTCATGTATTGCCGTATAATTTCCCAGCCTATATATTGCCCCAGCATAGCGGGAGATTCATTGTCAAGTTCCAGGTAGAACTTTGAAAAAGGGGCAGGATAAAGGAATCTTGAGTATAATTCGGTGTCCGAATTGAACAAAACCTGGCGCTCAACAAAATACTTCCAGATCTGTTCTTCATTTTCCACCGCCCAGGTATACTCCTCTGCGGTATATCCAATTTTTACCGCATCGGGGGTTTGCGGCAACAGGATATCCTTTAAATATAAGATTTTTCCATAATACAGCATATGGGCCAGAAAGGTCTTTGACTCCGGTTGGGGGATGTATTTTTTAGCATATTCTGCCGCAACGTCAGGCAGGATTTGGTTTCGTTCAAAATTTTTCTTCAAATAAGTTTGTATTCCCAGGTAAAATTCGTGGTTTTTACCCAGGTAGGTGTCCAGCGATATAAATAAATAATCATCTGCCAACAACACCTTGTTCTTATAATCTACTTCAGATGTAACAGTAATTACAGTGGGAGCCTCAAAAGATGGAAAATAGTATTTTAAATGCTGAAAAAGACTTTGTAATTGATCCTCTTCCGAAGAAAAATCGGGAAATTCCTTTTCTACTTCGCGATTTAATTCGTGTTGTATGGTATCATTGATACGTTGTACCCAAATGCTGTCATGAAATCTCTGCGGAAAAAGAAAGGGATATTCAGCCTTAAGCGCGGGAAGGGTTTCAGGAGTAACCGATGCGAATTTTTGATCAAAGCGTATAAGCTCAAATTCTACAGGAATTTGCTCTATCTCCTTTTCCAATTTCGATTTATTATTACAGGAAACCAGCAATGCCGCGAAAAAAATGAAAATAATATTTCTTATCATTGAAAATATATTGTGAAGGCTTTAACGCCGGCTACTTTTAATAATTATTGATTCATGTTAAATTTGTTTGCAAAGGTATTACTTACAAACTTAAACACATAAAATATGCAGACCGAAAAGGTGGTAAATCACATTGTTGACTGGTTAAAAGAGTATGCTACCAATGCCGGTGTAAACGGTTTTGTACTGGGTATAAGCGGCGGGGTTGACTCAGCTGTAGTTTCTGCCCTTTGTGCCAGAACCGGCCTGCGAACCCTTTGTGTTGAAATGCCCATTCATCAACCCCAAAACCAGGTTTCCCGTGGGCAGGATCATATTACAGCACTTAAAGAGCAATTCGCAAATGTAACCAACATACTTGTAGAACTTAGCCCGGTATTTGAACAATTTAAAAGTACGCTGCCCCTGGCAGAGGAAAGTTCCACACTGCAGCTCGCCCTGGCCAATACCCGGGCCCGGTTGCGGATGACAACCTTGTATTATTTTGCAGGATTACATGGGTACCTTGTGGCTGGAACAGGAAATAAAATTGAGGATTTTGGTGTAGGATTTTTCACCAAGTATGGAGATGGGGGCGTTGACCTTAGCCCAATAGCCGATCTTTTAAAAAGTGAGGTTTATGAGATCGCCGCATTTTTAAAAATAAACAACGATATTCTGGAAGCCGCACCTACAGATGGCCTTTTTTCTCACAGCCCAAGCGACGAGGAGCAAATAGGCGCGAGCTATGATGAGCTGGAATGGGCCATGAAAATTTTTGAAAAAGAAATGGATCCACTTCAATTCTCGGGTCGCCAACTTGAAGTTTTGAAAATATATAAACGTTTAAATTCTGCAAATCAACATAAAATGAAACCAATTCCGGTTTGTGAAATACCCGTTCATCTAAGAAATTAAACCCTTTATCGATTATCCAGCTCAATTGAATAGAAATAGAAATTTTATCAGCTAAATTTAGATATTCAAATTATCTAACCGACTAAATTACGAACCCTACTCCTGTAATTTTTAGTGCTAATAAAGTTCTATGAGTTCAATTTTAATTGCAGACCACCATCCAATTACAAGAGCAGGGATCACCGCATTACTTAGTGATAACCAGGACCTGGAAGTTATAGGAAGTGTTACCAGCGGTAACGATCTTTTCAAATTTTTAAAGAATAAGATCCCGGATGTTTTGGTAATGGAAATTGACCTTCCTGAAATTAACGGGATTACAGCCCTTCGCACTATTAAAACCCAGTTTCCCGGCACCAAGATGCTCGTATTTACGTGCCAGCCGGAAGAAATGTATGCTTTAAGCGCCATAAAGGCCGGAGCATCCGGTTACCTTTCCAAAACTGTTTCTACAGACCACCTTCAAAAGGCGATACAACAGGTGGCACGCGGGGGTATCTATCTCAATAAGGAGATCACAGAAAAGATAAATTCAGGTTTCTCACAGGGCAATAGTCTTATCTCCAAGTTCAAACGTCTTTCAACACGTGAAGCCGAAGTTTTAAATATGCTTGCCAGCGGGAAAAGAAACAAAGACATTGCAGATGCATTGAGCATCAATGAGAAAACGGTAAGTACGTATAAAACAAGATTGCTGCAAAAACTTAAAGTGGATAATCTTGCCGATCTTATTCACCAGACAAGACTCCTGCAGCTTAGAACTACATAACCCTGTTGAGTTTATTTGAAAGCACTTTTTTTAGGGACAAATAATCCATAATATCTTCCATACTCTCTTTAGTATCCTCTTCGGAAGATTCTTTTATCTTCCTGGACAGATCATCAATTTTCTGACTAATTAGAAAACGGCGAAGGGCAAGAATGGTTTCCCCTACCAACCTGGCAATAGTGGTTTCTTTGGTTTTCACCATAATATTCATTCGCTCCCACTCGTGAAGCCTGTATTGCTCCTCTTCCATTAACAATGTGGTAACTTCGGAAGATAGCTCAGGGTCCAGGCCATTTATAAATTTCTCTATATTAACCTCCCCCTCTTCATTTAGCAAAGAAATTATGCGGGAGTACAACTCCCGAAATCTTTCATTGGTAAAAGCAACTTCATCTTCCTGGAGATCCAGAAATATTTTCTCAAAGACTTTTGCTTTTTGAATTTCCGGTTCCATTACAAGTTCCCCCTTATCATTCTCTTTAAGCACCATATCTTCAAATTCCTCCTCCGCCGTTCCGTATAACATCAATAAACTTATGATCTTGCGCTCAAGTTCAAAAAGTTCATCTACTTTGGTCTTAACAGCTTCGGGGCTCCGCACTACCTCCATTGCAGGTGCCTTTTTAGGCTGTACCCCGGAGGTTTTCCCCTCGCGGGCAAGGATTTGGGAAAGGGTGGAAAACAATACATTTTCTGAAATATCCATGATCCTGGAACATTCCTGTATATAAACTTCCTGCTGGATCTGGTTGGGTATTTTGGAAATACTGGAAACCATATCCTGAATAAGGTTGGCCCTTTTTACGGGATCATTTTTAGCGTCCTCAAATAACAGGGAAGCTTTGAATTCAATAAAATCCTTGGCATTTTCCAGCAGATATTCCTGCAGGTCTGCCTGGGAATTTTTTCTTGCAAAACTATCAGGATCCTCGCCATCGGGAAAAACACAAACTTTTACATTCATTCCCTGCTCCAGGATAAGGTCTATCCCGCGAATAGATGCCCTCATCCCGGCGGCATCCCCGTCAAAAAGAACGGTTATGTTCTTGGTAAGCCGGCTTATTAACCTTATTTGTTCAGAGGTTAGGGCGGTTCCTGAAGATGAAACCACATTTTCTATCCCGCTCTGGTGCATTTGGATCACATCTGTATATCCTTCAACCAAATAGCAATTATCTTCTTTGGCTATAGCCTGCTTTGCATAAAAGATCCCGTATAAAACCTTGCTTTTATGGTAGATCTCGCTCTCGGGGGAATTTAAATATTTTGCGGCTTTTTTATCATTGGTGAGTATTCTCCCTCCAAAACCTAAAACCCTGCCGGACATGGAATGAATGGGGAACATCACGCGCCCTTTAAATCTGTCAAATTGCTTCTCACCTTTAACTATGGAAAGCCCGGTTTTCTCAAGGAATTCCAGTTTATATCCTTTCCGCAAAGCTTCACTGGTGAAAGCATCCCACTCGTCCAGGCAATATCCCAACTGGAATTTTTTGATGGTCTCATCTGTAAATCCCCGTTCCCGGAAATAACTTAACCCAATTGCTTTGCCCTGCTCGGTTTTTAAAAGTGTATTCTGAAAGTATTTGCTCGCAAATTCTGAAACCAGGTACATACTTTCCCGCTCATCCTCCTGCTGTTTTTGTTCGCTGGACTGTTCCGTTTCCTCGATCTCGATATTATACTTTTTTGCCAGGTATTTAATGGCTTCCGGATAAGTGAAATGCTCATGTTCCATTAAAAAGGCAACCACATTCCCCCCTTTCCCGCTGGAAAAATCTTTCCATATTTGCTTTACCGGTGAAACCATAAAACTGGGGCTACGTTCATCGGTAAACGGGCTTAAACCCTTGTAATTGCTGCCCGATTTTTTAAGCTGAACAAAATCGCCCAAAACCTCCTCTACGCGGGCGGTTTCAAATACCTGGTCTATCGTGTTCTTTGAGATCAATGTAAAAAGGAAATAATGTAAAATTATAATTCAAATGTAAGCATAAAAAAAAGAGAACAATTTTCATTTAAAATGAAAACTATCCTCTCTTAAACATCTTAGCAGAATGTTATTAGAAATACATCAAAATGCAAGCCACACTTTCAATTTGCCCTGTTAAAACCCAAAGGATTAAAACATTAACATATTTTCCCGGGAATTTTATAAGTATTTATTCCACATCAAATCTCAAACCTACAGATATATTATGCAATTCGGGGTTTGGATTCTTAAAGATAGGATTGAGATCATATTTCACATACAGGGCAGAGCTGCCCCAACCCATATATCCGCTTAAACCATACACCAGGTCATTGGTATTATAATCCCCTTTTAATTTTCTTTTTACTTTTTCCCCGTTTTCTTCATATTTAAGTTTTTGGCGTTCCCCAATATTAAAGCCCGCGAAACCTCCCAGTCCAATCTTCAACTTATTTGATGTTGAAAACCAGGTTTTGGAATCTGTATCAACCCGTCTTGATGGCCCAAATTCGAAATGTACCGGAACTACTAAATTATCCATTCTGAATTTCGATTTATCAAGGTCTAACGTATATTCCTCCAGAAAGGTGTTTTCTCCTTCTTCAATAAATATCCTGTTATCTGTGGGTTTAAGGCCATTAAATTGAAAAGAAACCCCGTAACGCAACCTAAGCCAATTTGAATTTTCAAAAACCCGGGTTTTCCATACCATGCCGATTTCAAAAAATCTGCTGCCCGCCGGTTTAAAATCGGTATCATTAATACTTTGTCCGCTTTCCAGTGCATTATTAAATCCTGCAGCCAGCAATAAATGGGTGGTAGTCCTGTAATAAATTTTCTTACCGCGCTCTTCTTTATGATGTTTCCTGCGATGAGAACTCTCCTCCTTCTCGTCTTCATTCCTTAAGAGCCAGGCCAGTTCATTTTCCAGGATCGCAATTCTGTTTTCTATATTAAGCGCATGTTTTTTTGCTGCTTCTTCCTTAAGGCGGTCTGCCTCCTCACGGGTGATCTCATTATTTTCAAGTTTGATATTAATGCTCTCTACAGTTTTACGAAGGGCTTCTTTTTCTTCGGTAATTATCTGTTCTTTTTGTTGTTCCAGTCTTTCAATTTTTTCAGGGTTTGTCTCCTCCTGTGCCTGCAATTGAGGCATATAAAAGCTGGCTGTTAACAGGCATAAAATTACTGTAATTGTTTTCATGTTGTTTTTGATTGATGAGCCGTTCCTGCCTCCTTCCGGAGGCATTCGCGGTTCAGATTGATGAATAATTATTAAAAAATGATGATCATGCTTTATTGAAGATTCCGGTTTGCCACCGCGGTTTTTGCCTTAAGATATCCCTCTTTAAGGACGTCAAAAACCTTTTCCCTGAAAGACTGCTCTAATTCCATTTCCACATCATACAAGAGTTCCCGGGCATCTACACGGGAGCTTATACCCGCATTTTGCTTGTCCTGACTTATTTCATTTGCGGCATTTCGAAGCAATGCTTCAATTTCTAAAGAAATGCCATCTTCAGTTTCACTTAATTCAGTTTCAGCAAGGATTTCTTCCAGTTTTTGCGCGAGTATCGCCTCTTCCTTATATTCCGGAATACTTCCCTGCGCCAACTCCTTTTCCTTCTGTTGATCCCCGATATTTTCAGCTGCTATAAAAGTTTTGCGGATATCCGGCGCAGCAGATGCATTGTTTTTTTCTTCTTCTGCAGCAATTACCTCAGCTTTTATTTCTGGAGAATTATTTTTATTCCCAGCCACCGGAAGGATCAATTCTTCCGAAGCATTGGTTTCAGGAGCTGCTTCATAAGGAGTTCCAACTATTACCGGGCTTTCATCCGGCCCGGTAAAATATACCAGGCCGGCTATTAATAAACCACCCAGCAGGCTTGCCGCGATCCCAATCCACCAAAAAACCGGCTGCCTGCTTTTTTCTTCTTTATCCAATTTAAACTTAAGTTTATTCCAACTATTATCAACCGGCTTTATTTCCCGTTGCCCAAGCTTATCTTTAAACTGCTTTTCAACCCTATGTTGTCCCATAACCCGCTGTTTTTTGAATCTCTAACTTCTCCTGCAATAATTTCCTGGCTTTGAAGAGCTGCGATTTTGAGGTGCCGCTGGAAATATTCAGTATTTTGGAAATTTCCCGGTGTTTATAACCCTCAATCGCATACATCACGAATACCACCCTGTAACCCTCCGGCAATTCATCTATAAGCTGCTGAATATGTTCGGCATCCATATCTGCCTGGATATTGTTAAAACTATCCAAGCTATTTTCAACCTCCTCCTCCTTGAATTCAAATTCATTTCTTTTACGAAGAAATGAAACAGATTCCCGAATCATTATCCTCCTAACCCAACCTTCAAAACTTCCTTCATTTCTAAAATCCTCAAGGTGTTTAAAGACCTTAAAAAATCCGTTGAGCATTACATCTTCTGCGTAATGCATATCTTTTATATACATTCTGCACACACTCAACATTTTTGGGGAGTATTTCAAAAACAGACGTTCCTGTGAGGGCCGGTGGTTTTTAGCTGCCCGGGCAATTAACTGCGTTTCGTTTTTGAATAAGGGTATAACTTTCACCGGGATTAAATTAGCCTTCTATTATAAAGACGCATGAAAATTACAAAAGGTTGCCCGGCTACCGGATTTTTTTTCAAAATTCTTTTCCCGGGATTATTTTTTTAATTTTCTTCTGCGAGGTACCTCCGAAAAGACTACTCCAATAATTAGGTAAAAAGCAGCTTCCCAACCGGGTTTTTTGTCTAAAACACTTATCTTGGACTTTTAATGTATTGCCCTATGAAAACTGCATTTTATCTCTTCTTTTTTTTATTTACAACCCATGCTTTTACCCAGGAACGTTATCTGAATGACCTTTTCGAGGTTGCCCCTCTTCAAACCAAGATCTACTCGGTTAAAAGTGGCCAGGAACTAAAACTCGATATCTACAGTCCGGCAAAAGATACTGTTCAGGCGAGGCCTCTTATTATTTTCATGCACGGCGGCGGATTCGCAGGCGGGACCCGCAGCAATGAAGCCGAGGTCAAATTTGCGGAAGCCGCCGCGAGGAAAGGTTATGTCGCGGTCCAGATCTCTTACCGGCTTACCCGTAAAGGCCAGTCTTTTGGTTGTGATTATGAAGCGGAAGGCAAAATGAAAACCTTCCGGCTCGCTGCAGAAGATTTTATGGATGCTGTCAATTTTATGCTGAAGAATAGATCCAAATATAACATTGATCCCTCGCGGGTTATCGTTGGCGGTAGCAGCGCCGGTGCCGAAGCGGTACTTAACGCTGTTTATAATGAACGGCTTATGTTTGATGATCTCTCTAAATACGAAGATGTAAATTTTATAGGAGTTTTCTCCCTCGCCGGTGCCATCGTGGATGCCAGATATATTACCCGGGAAAATGCGGTTCCCGGTGTTTTCTTTCATGGCACAGAGGATAACCTGGTGCCGTATGGTACAGGTCCCCATCACTGGTGTGACCGCGACAAACCGGGTTATATCATCCTGGACGGCTCTAAAACTATTGCAGAAAGGTTAAGAGAACTGGACTCCTCCTTTCTCCTCTATAGTTTTGAGGGTGGAAGACATGAACATTCAGGAATGCCCTTTGATTACCTGCCGGAAGTTTTCAGCTTTTTTCACAAGGTTTTCCTCAATGGTGAAAACCTGCAACAAAATGTGAAAATTTCTGAATAATAAAATTTAATTATAACAAACCACCTGACCCAATTTATGAAACCCCTACTACTTCTACTTTTAGTTCTAATCCTTGCTTCTACAAGTTCTGTAGCGCAGGAAGAAAAATATTACAAAGGAAATTTACACACCCACTCATACTGGAGTGACGGCGATGAATTCCCTGAAATGATCATGCAATGGTATAAGAATAAAGGCTATGATTTCGTTGCCCTTAGCGACCATAATACCATTGCCGAAGGAGAGAAATGGAAAACCATTCCCAGGGATACTCTTTACCAGAATGCATTCAGGGAATATCTGAACCAATATGGAGAAGACTGGGTGCAGTACCGGAAGGATTCTACCGGCACCCACGTAAAACTTAAAGGCCTTAGTGAATTCCGCCCACTTTTCGAAGAGGATGAAAAGTTTATGATCTTCCGGGCAGAGGAGGTAACTTCCTATCTTGAGGACAAAGCCGTACATATGGGCGCCATAAATATTCAGGAATATATTGAGCCCCAGAAAGGCAATACCATAGTTGAACTTATCCAAAATAACCTTAATGCCATAAGGGAACAAAGTGAACGCACGGGTGAGCCTATCTTACAGCACCTTAACCATCCCAATTTCACTTATGCCATCACTGCTGAAGATATTATCCAGATAGACGGGGAGCGTTTTTTTGAGGTCTTCAATGGCCATCCTTATGTAAATAACTACGGCGACAGCATTCACGACAGCACAGAGAAAATGTGGGACCAGATAAATATTGCCTACCTGAACACCGGGAAACCCATAATGTACGGACTGGCGACAGATGACAGCCACCATTACCATAAATTTGGCAGCAAATACAGCAACGCCGGCCGCGGCTGGGTGATGGTAAAAAGTGACAGGCTGCACCCCCACTCCCTTATTGAAGCCATGGAGGCTGGAGATTTTTATTCTTCTACAGGAGTTGTGCTGGATAACATCAGGTTTGAGAACAATATACTTTCGGTCACTATAAAGGCGGAAGAAGGGGTTACCTATACCACAGAGTTCATAACCGCACATAAAGATAATTCCCGGGCAAAATCTGTAAAAACTGTTGAAGGATCATGCGCTTCTTATACGCTGCCAAAAGATCATTTATATGTAAGGGCAAAGATCACCTCCAGCAAGCTAAAAGAAAATCCATATATGGAAGGAGATGTGGAAGTTGCCTGGACCCAACCTTTTCTTACTGAAAATTAAGGATATGAAAAATTTGATAATACTTATTACACTTCTTCTTTCCTCATTGGTGGTAGGCCAGAGACAGGTGCAAACCATTAATTCGGGTTGGGAATTTTCTCTGGAAAAAAATGATAAAAAAGAAATTGTAAATATTCCGCATACCTGGAATGCAGAAGATGCCTTTCGGGATGGTAAGGAATATTATCGGGGAAAGGGAACTTACTCAAAGACCCTTTTTGCTTCTCCAGCGTGGAAAGATCAACGTATTTTTTTAAAATTTGAAGGGAGCAATCAGGTTACTACAGTTTTTGTGAATGATCAACCAATAGGGGAACACCGAGGGGATATACCGGCTTTGTTTTTGAAATTTCTGAAGCCCTTAAACCTGGGGAGGAAAATAAAATAAAGATCGAAGTTGATAATTCTCATAACCTGGATATTCCTCCCCTGGATGCCGACTTTAACTTCTACGGGGGAATCTATCGCGACCTGGAATTGATAGTTACCGCTCCTGTTCACTTTGAACTGGAAAATGAAGCTGCGGGAAATTTAATTATAAAGACAACAGATGTTTCCAAGGAAAATGCCCGTATAAAAGTTGAAGCCAAAGTAATTAACAGCAGCCGCTCAAATACAACAGCCAGAATCGAAGTTGAGATATTTGATCCCTCTTCAAACTCAATTAAAACGCTCAGTAAAAATGTAAATCTTAAAGCTTCCGAAACACGGGAATTGATCTTTGAACATCAAATCAAGAATCCTGTTTTATGGTCTGTAGATGCTCCAAACTTATACCAGCTGGAGGCAAGGATTCTAAATGGTTCAAAAATTTTGGATACTTACTCTTCCAGGTTCGGGCTACGCTGGTTTGAAGTTGATACAGAAAGGGGATTTATCCTTAACGGGGAGCCAATTAAGTTGATAGGCGCAAACCGCCACCAGGACTTTAAAGGGCTGGGAAATGCGCTGCCAAACAGCCTGCACCGCAAGGATTATGAGATGATGAAAGAAATGGGGAGCAACGTGATAAGGACTGCCCATTACCCGCAGGACCCCGAAGTTTATAAAATTTGTGATGAACTCGGTTTGCTGGTGTGGACAGAAGTTCCTGTGATCAATGATGTGACAGATACCGATGCCTACCACGATATTTCCCTCAAAATGCAACGCGAACAGATCCTGCAATTCTATAACCATCCCTCTATTGTGATGTGGGGAATAATGAATGAGATCTTCATCAGGCTGGTGTTCAACAACCAGATCACCGAAGAGGAAAAAGTAGAAAAAATTCGGACATCTGTGGAACTGGCAGAAAAACTGGAGAAAGAAACAAAGCGCCTGGATCCGCAGCGATTAAGCGTTATGGCCTTACATGAAAATGAATTGTACAACGAATCTGGCATTGCAGATATTACAGATGTAATTGGCTGGAACCTCTATTTTGGCTGGTACTCCCCGGGGCTGGAAAGTTTCGGAGAGTTCCTGGATGAGCAGCACCGGCGCTATCCTAACCGCCCTCTCTTTATCTCGGAATACGGCCCGGGGGCAGATGTGCGCCTGCAAACCGATACTCCCCTGCCCTGGGATTACAGCGAAGCTTACCAACTAAAATTACACCGTAGTTATATTAACCAGGTTTTGGAACGGGATTTCGTATTTGGGATGACGGCATGGAACTTTGCCGATTTTGGTTCATCCTTCCGGCAGGACGCTGCACCTTACATCAATCAGAAAGGACTGGTGAATATAGATCGCAGTAAAAAAGATATTTATTATTACTACCAGGCGAGATTGCTTGAGGAACCTATGGTCTATATATCCGGGGAACATTATCAAACCAGGTATCCCGAAGATGAAAATGAAAAAGTGAAGATCATCATTTTCACCAATCAGGATAAGGTAAGCCTACAAACCCGGGAACAAGAATTTCCCTCAGAAGTAGTGGATGGCATGGCCGAATTCGTGATCAGCCTTCCTGAAGGAAAACACCGGCTAACTGCTATTGCCGGAGACACTTTCCATAACCGGGAAATTGAAGTGAAATTCAGGAAAAATCTGCTGGAAAATATAGGAAAACAACCTGTTACTATTAATGTGGGGGCCCATGTTAATTATACAGATCCTTTAACCGGGGAGACCTGGATAAGCGACCACGAATATAAAACAGGAGGATTTGGATTTGTTGGCGGGGAAGTCTACCAGCGGGATAAAAATAAATTCCAGGGAACCGCTTCAGATATTCAGGGAACCGAAAATGATCCACTTTTTCAAACTATGAGAAAGGGAATCGAAGCCTACAGATTTGATGTTCCAAAAGGGGATTACCGTGTCACCCTGCTTTTCGCAGATCCTGAATTCAACGCTTCCGAAGAAAACATCTATAACCTCAGCGATGCCCAAAAGCAGGAAATTTCAGGCTTAAGGAGTTTCGATGTGAGAATTAACGGGACCCTGTTTTCCAGGGACCTTAACCTGGCCCGGGATTATGGCAGGATTCGGGCAGTGGAGAAATCTTACAGGGTTAAGGCCGCGGATAAGGGGATACAGGTGGAATTGCCGGAAAATGCAGGAAGGAGCCTTTTGTCCGGGATAAAATTGGAAAAAGAATAAATACAAAGCGGAAAAAAATGAAATCACAATTCATTTTTCCCGCTTTGTATTCCTTTTTAAATATTTTTATTTCAAATTATTTTTTAACCACAAAGGCTTTTGTAGTTCTTGGGGTTATAACATCATTATCATGAGCGTTGTAATGCAGGAATTTATCCTTTAACCTCGTGATTGTTTCCTTGAACTTCGACTCCGTTATAAGGTTCTTCTCCTGCCCAAGATCATTTGCGAGATCATAAAGTTCTGTAGCTTTATTATTACGGTCCACCATTAAAACAAGATTTCCTTCTCTTATAGCACCATCATATGCAAAACCTGCCTGGTAAAGTACAAATTCGTGCAGCGGATCTTCTTCGTTTTGTAAACCTTTAAAAATTGGCAACAGAGATGAACTGTCCATAGCCTGGTCTTCCTCCATGTTTTGCCCGGTTAGTTCATACATTGTGGCAACCCAATCATGGCCCATGATCAATTGATTTGAAACAGAACCCGGAGAAATCACCGAACCTTCTAACGTTCCATCGCCCCATTTCGCTATGAAAGGAACCCTGTGACCACCTTCATAAATGGAGGCTTTATAATCCCTTAGCGGCCCGTTATTATCATGTTCAGGATTGCCATAGCGAGTAATGGCAGGCCATAATGCGCCATTATCACTTGTGAAGATTATAAGGGTATTATCTGCAATACCCTCTTCTTCCAGCTTTGCAAGAATTTTACCTACCTGCAGGTCCAGCTCATAAAGAACATCTGATGTCATGGCTCCTGTCACTCCGTACACCTGCTCATCTATAGTTGATGGATCGCCGTCGAAATCAAATGGCGGGGTATGAGGCACATGTATTGCCTGGGAAGAGAAATACAGCAAAAACGGCTGATCTTTCCCTGTTTGTTTATTTTCCTTAAGGTGCCCGTCTATAAAATCTATGGCAGCATTTGTAAAAATGATCCCTGCCTGGCTGGAATCATAGTCTACATCACCCCGTGCAGGCACTTTTCCTGCTTCAACAATTTCACTTAAACCATTATTACTTACCCGGTAAAATCCATTTGTTAATAATCGGGTACTGGAGTTATCTGCTGGTTTTTGTGGATCAACAGGAACATATTTTCCGTTTTCAAAATAGGCATAGGGTTCATGTTGAATTCCGCTTAACAGCCCCAGCCAGTGATCAAACCCGTGATCATTCAGGTTATCTTTCACCCCGCGGCTGTAATCCATTATATTGAGGTTATCTTTCTCACGTATTACATTCCCTTTTTCGTCAAAGACATCACCTCCAAGGTGCATTTTTCCAAAGAATGCGGTTTTATATCCCGCCTTTTGAAGGATCTCACCCACGGTTATATGGCGCCCCGCTTTTGTCCTGTTTCCGTTATGACTAAATCCGCTGCTGTTATTGACATCCCAGCTACCCCCGGCTCTACCATTTCTATAAGGATAGCTTCCGGTTAACAGGCTAAATCTGGATGGAGCACACAAAGCTGCCGGGGAATGCGCATCAGTAAACCTGATGCCTTGTTTTGCCAGTTTATCTATGTTTGGTGTTGGAACTTTACCTCCGTCTATTCCCAGATCGCCATATCCAACATCATCTGCCAGAATGAAAACAACATTTGGGGCGCTGCGGTCTTTTTCCATCTTCTTCTGCTGGGCGTTTGTCACAGTGCAAAATGGCAGGGAAATAAGGAAAAGGAAAATTAATTGCTGCGGTATTTTGAGTTTAATGTACATAAAACAGATTTTTATAAAGTCAATTATTTTATTTTCACCGGTTTACTTCTCTGCCCTACCCCGTTCTCATTAAAGGCTTCCACCTGGAAGTAATAGGCCTGATCTGTATTTAGAGCTCTCAGCTCATAATTGGTCCTGTCATACATCATAACAGAATTATTCAGCTTATTCTCTTCAATTCCCCAAAAGATAACATATCCCATTGCATCATTTACGGGCTCCCACTTTAAAGTAGCATTACGCCGATCTGTATTGCGGTCAATCTGGATATTTTCAGGAGTTGCAGGGGCTTTGCCATAGCCCTTTCCAAAGACCCGAAAACCGGAAAGCGCCAGGTATTCATTGGGTGTATCAACATTCCGGTATTTCAGGTAACGGGCATCGGTCTCTTTTTCGAGTTCGATATAGGCATGTGGCTGGTCCCGCTCGTTCCCGGAATAATCTACCAAAACACTCCAATTTCCCCCGTCTGTGGAGGATTCGATCTTAAACTGATGTTTTAAACCCGGGGCCCTGCCAAAAACAGCTGCATTAAATTCCTGAAAGTTTATCTGCAGGGCCTTTACCTGCATTACCTCTCCCAGGTCTACCGTCGCCTGCATGCTTTCATCATTGCCGTTTGCCACCCAAAAAGTGCTTATTTGTTCATCTACCAAATTGGCCGGACCAAAACCCTTATCGCTTGCCCGTATAATTGCTTTCATTTCCGGACCAATAACCTGTTGCCTTACTGTATCATTTACTACAGAACTGGCCGTTGCCTTCTTTCCATAAGACAGGAGCATCCACCCGCTAAAGCGGTGTTTATGATCCTTTACCTCTGTATCTGGTAAAAAATGCGGATAATCTCCATAAGCGGTATTAACATACATTTGCCCGTCCTTCTCAAAGCCTGCCGGAAACAGGCCAATCCTGCGTTCAAATTTGTAATTCACGGCAATTGGCATGGTGGCAAAATGCCAGTAGTTGCCATGGTTATCCCTTACAGTACTGCCGTGTCCTGCACCCGTTACATACCCCCCGGGTTTGTATGAAACTGGATTATAAGGGGCGTATTCAAATGGCCCCAGGGGATGGTCGCCCGTATAAACCCCATCTGCATACACATTGAATTCTGTACCCGGAGCCCCGTATTCCAGATAGTACTTACCATTATGTTTGGTCATCCACGGCCCTTCCAGGTAGGGCTTCATTTCTGAAGAATGATCCTGTCCAAATCTTTCCCAGCCGTGCTTCTCAGGATGTAAACTTATTAAAGCTTTAGGCTCCCCTTTTGGCAGGTAATTGTTTTCGGGATCCAGCTCTACCCCATATATGGGATGTACGTTAGAAGATTCTTCATACAGGTAGACCTTCCCATCGTCATCTACTAAGAGGGCCGGATCCTGAATGGAGATAGGAAGGACGCTGTAAGAAGTTTTCCAGTCGCCAATTTCAGGGGTCTCAGTGTGGATCACCGCCATCCTTCCGGAGGGATCACCGGCCACGATCACCTTATCGCCGTGTACAGCCGCTGCCGGAGCATTGCTTCCGTTAAAATACCAGCCCTGAGGGGTGATAAATTCCCAGTTGCTCATATCAGTTGACATCCAATAGCCATAGGACCTGGTAACGAACATAAAATATTTTCCTTTGAAATTGATCACCGCGGGATCTGCCCCGGCCCTGTAGGAAACCCCGGTATAGGAGTTATGGGCCACATAGGTATAATCGATATCTATAGGATTACAATAGGTGGTGTATTCACGACTCCCGGGTAGGTTCTGACTAAATCCCGAAAGAGCCAAACCTGTGATTAGTATAAAGATGCTTAACTTTTTCATAGGTTTAAATTTTAATTATTCTTCTTCCTCAACATATTAGGCGTTGCTACGGTTCGAAATCCCAGATGCCCATGCGATGAATCCATGGTTTGTGGCATCTTTGCCGATACCCTGTAACTGGCACAGTAAGAGGCGTGACATAGATAGGAACCTCCTTTTATGACCTTTGCGTTTAAATTGGGATTATATCCTTTGTAAGCATTCTCTGGCCCCTGCGGATTTTCTGCCACTCCCTTATCCAATAATTTCCGGTAATACTGCGGGTCATAAAAATCTGAAGTGAACTCCCATACATTCCCGGCCATATCATAGAGGCCATAAGCGTTGGGAGGAAATGATTCTACCGGGGCGCTGCCTTCGAATCCATCGGCTTCATTATTATTGACAGGGAATTCCCCGGTCCAGGTATTTGCTCTTTCTTCCAAAACGCTCTCATCATCACCCCAGCTAAACCGTGAATTTTCCTCCCCGCCCCTGGCGGCAAATTCCCATTCGGCCTCCGTTGGAAGGCGGCGTCCGGCCCACTCACTGTAAGCAACGGCGTCCTCATAAGCTATATGAACAACGGGGTGGTCTTCCCGGCCCTCTATAGAACTCCCGGAACCCTCCGGTTGCTTCCAGCTGGCTCCTATC
The DNA here is from genome assembly GCF_007993795.1 of Antarcticibacterium arcticum. GTDB lineage: Bacteria > Bacteroidota > Bacteroidia > Flavobacteriales > Flavobacteriaceae > Gillisia > Gillisia arctica. The sequence continues at coordinate 2,025,116 of NZ_CP042476.1, forward strand.
TTCCAAACCCACCAGCGGGTGAAATCGTGAGGATCGTTGATCTTCCCCTCCGGTTTATTAAAAACCAGGGAACCCGGCTGCAGGAGTGAATCTGCCGGTTTTGGAGTGCCGGGTGGTAATTGCTCCTGCAATTCTTCCCAGGAAATTTCTCTTTCTGCCAGGGTAATGTAGCCTGTGGCTTCTATAAACTGGGCATATTCCCGATTGGTCACTTCAGTTTCATCCATAAAGAAACCATCGACATACACAGGGTGGGAAGGTTTTTCATGACCCATCGCCTGTTTATCCTCCTGGGTTGCTCCCTGCCGGATTACGCCGCCCGGGATCCATACCATTCCATGGGGAACTTCAAGGTCTCGGGGCTGCTCTGTGGCCTCATACTTTTCATCAGGCACAGGTTCCTCTTGCTCCCTGTTTTCCTTACATCCAAAGAGGAGTACCGCAATTAGCCAATAAATGCATCGGGTTTTAATCATTCATTAATTTATAAAAAAATGCTCCTCCAAAAAGGCAGGGCTTTTCCAGAGGAGCATCCTAAAAATTGTTACTCTCTACTTTACTGTAAAGCTACCTGTAAATTCACCATCAGAACTTCCGCCAACAAAAAATTCAAATTCTCCCGGTTCAAAGATGAACTCTTCTTCATTGTTATAGAATTTAAGATCCTCTGTAGTGATCTCAAAGTTCACCGTTTGAGAAGCACCTTTTTCAAGAAAGATCTTTTTAAAACCTTTTAATTCCTTCATAGGGGGGTTAAAGACCTTACCTTGTCATGAGTATATAATTGTACTACCTCTGCTCCGGCATAATTGCCAGTGTTTTTTATTGTAGCAGAAATGGTAATGCTCCCACCTTCTGAAAGTGTAGAATTACTCACCTTCACATTGGAATATTCAAATTCTGTATAGCTAAGCCCATATCCAAATGGCAGCAATGGGGCATTTGGAGCATCGAGATAATTAGATTTAAATTTCTCAAACTTAGCAGAAGGAGCCGGTCTTCCGGTTGTTCTCATTCCGTAATAAATAGGGATCTGTCCAACATTTACCGGCCAGGTTGCTGTAAGTTTTCCTGATGGGTTATAATCTCCAAAAACAACATCGGCCACAGCATTTCCTGCCTCCACACCCGGGTGCCATACCTGCAGGATACTTACCGGAAGTTCCATTTCTTCCGGAATAGTTAAAGGTCTTCCACTCATTAAAACCAAAACAACAGGTTTTCCACTTGCCGCTAATTCCCTTATTAATTTTTTCTGACTTTCAGGAATTGAAATATCAGTTCGGCTCGCCGCTTCCCCGCTCATTTCTGAAGCTTCGCCTACTACAGCTACCACAACATCGGCCTTAGCAACCACTGCCATAGCCTCCTTCAGCAATTGATCCGGAGATTCTTTTGAAATTTCTATACGCGGCCCAAAAACATTTACTTTTTTCGCGAAGGTAGAATCATCGCTTATATTAGCTCCTTTTGCATAAGTTATGCTGGCATTAGGTGCAACATTTTTGAAACCTTCCAGCAATGGGATGGAAAGTTGTTGATCCCCGGTTGGAGCCCAGGTTCCAAGCATATTATTCTTGTTATTTGCGAGGGGACCAATTAAGGCAATCTTCGCATTTTTTGAAATTGGAAGGGTATTGTTATGTTTTTTTAGCAGCACAAAAGATTTTGTTGCTGCCTCCCGAGCCTTTGCGCGATTAGCTGCTGTGAGAATATCTTTTTTTGGCCGGCGTTCATCAGAGTATCTGTAAGGATCCTCAAATAAACCAAGTTTGTGTTTAGCCTCAAGAATCCTTCTGGCAGCTGTAGTTATGGTTTCTTCTGAAACTTTTCCTTCCTCAACAGATTTTTTAAGGGTGGTTAGAAATCCTTCCCCAACCATGTCCATATCCAGCCCGGCATTGATTGCCAAAGCCGAAACAGCCTGTAAGTCACCCAATCCATGAGCAATCATTTCGTTTACCGAGGTATAATCAGATACCACAAATCCCTGGAATCCCCAACGCTCACGCAACACATCTGTTAGCAACCATTTATTACCTGAAGCAGGTACGCCATCTATATCATTAAAGGAAGTCATAACACTCCAAACTCCGGCATCTACCGCAGCCTTATATGGAGGCAGGTATTCATTGAACATCTTGGCACGGCTCATATCCACACGGTTGTAATCACGCCCACCTTCGGCAGCCCCATAAAGCGCTAAATGTTTTACCGTAGAGATCATAGTTTCAGGCCTTGATAAGTCCTCTCCCTGATATCCCTTCACCATTGCTTTTGCTATTTGTGAACCCAGGTACGGGTCTTCCCCTGCACCTTCAGCCACGCGGCCCCAACGGGGATCCCGCGAAATATCTACCATTGGAGAAAAATTCCAGTTTATACCATCGGCAGTGGCTTCTTTGGCTGCTATTTGTGCCGTTTCCTTTATCAATTCCATATCCCAACTAGCCGAAAGTCCAAGGGGGATAGGAAAAGTGGTTTTATACCCATGAATCACATCGCTCCCTATAAGAAGTGGGATTTTAAGACGGGAATTCTTTACCGCAAGATCCTGGGCTTGTCTAACCCTTTCAGGACTGGAAACTCCAAACACTCCACCCACATTTCCTGCCTTGATTTTTGTCTCCACATCTTCACTCACCACAGATCCGGTTGCAACACCACCTCCCGGGGTTAAAAGATTGAGCTGACCTATCTTTTCTTCGAGTGTCATTTTTGCAAGTAGCTCTTCTACCTGTGGAATTCTTTCCTGGGCCTGGAGATTTGAAAGCCCTGTAAAAAACAGAACAGCGACAAACAGATTAAATTTTTTCATGTTAGTTATAATTTAAATAATTGATAGTTTCTTTTATTTATTTCACTTCCTGAACTTCAGTTTTATCTGAAATTCCATTCTCATTGAATGCTTCTATACTAAAGTAATATTGGGTATCCCGATCCAGGTTGCGCATAAAATGCTCATTTACATCATAGATCAACCAGGATTGATATAATTTATCTGGTGCTATACCCCAACGAATATTATAACCCTGTGCACCTTTCACAGGATTCCAGCTAAAAGAGGCATCTCTCCGGTCTTGTTCGCGGGACACTTTAAACCCTTTCACCTTTTCCGGTTTCTTCCCCAAACCTTTACCAAATACCCTTATCTCAGATAATGCGAGGTTCTGCCCGGGAACTTCAACATTATTATAGCGCACATATTTTCCCACCACAGGCTTATTTAGTGGTATGTATGCGTTTGGAGCATCTTTATAACTTTTACTTCTGTCTATAACCGTTTTCCAATTTTCCCCATCCTCTGAAACTTCAACCGTGAATCTATGGCGCAAACCTTCAGTTCTGGTATAAATGGCCGACTCCTCATCATGAAAATTCAATTGAAAAGCATAAATGTTTCCGGGGGAAAGCATTTCGATCTTTACCCATTGATTATCATTATTGGCTTCAGCCACCCAGAAGGATTTTGGGCTTTCATCGGTCAATAACTTTGAAACAATTTCACCCCTGTTATTTTTTTCCAAAGGCATTTCGGTGATATCGAAATCCCCATCTGTAGAAGTGCTTTTTCTAACCTGCTTTTTTGAAGAAGAGACGGTTGCTTTTCCTTTGTACGAAAGTAACATCCAGCCATTATGATGGCCGGCTTTCGTGGGATGATCCGGGCCAAATAATGGATAATCCCCATAATTTGTATTGGTATACATTAAGCCATCTTCATCAAAATAGGTAGGAAACATGGATAAGCGACGTTCCCAGTGTGAATTGGATGCCAGGGCCACAGTGGCAAAATGCCAGTATTGTCCATTGGTTTGTTTTACCGTAATACCATGGCCTGCACCGTTGGCAAAACCACCCGGCTTGAAACTCATGGGATTATTTTTCATGTAGGTAAAAGGCCCAAGCGGGGTTTCACCTATATATGCCGCATCTGCATATACATTAAATTGTGTTCCGGGAGCGGCATACTGTAAATAGTATTTTCCATTATGTTTGGTCATTGAGGCACCTTCCATATATCCTTCCTTTAGGGTTGGATGGAAATTGTTTTCACCAAAACGTTCCCACCCGTGTTCTTCTTCAACCAGGTTGAAAAGTTCTTTTTCTACCCCGGTTTCTATAAACCGATCGTCCTTATTGAGCATTTTCACACGAAGCGGATGTACATTTGACGAGCCCCAATACAAATAGGTTTTTCCATCATCATCAATAAATAATTCGGAATCCTGAATATTGTTGGTTATGGATGCAGTGGGTGTCCAGTTCCCGCTTTTGGGGTCATCAGTATAAAGAATACTGCCATAACCTGCGGGATCACCTGCAAAATATACCAGTGAATCTTTATAATTAAAGGCGGTGGGGGCATTGGACCCCTCAAAAAACCATTGTTTTGGTTTAATGAAAGTCCAGTTAATAAGATCTTTGGAATGCCAGTAACCAAAAGAACGGGTAACAAACATGAAGTATTCCCCGCGGTATTCAATAACGGCAGGGTCTGCTCCCGAACGGTAGGAAATATTCTTACTGGAATTATAGACCATATAGGTATAATCAATATCCAGAGGATTAATATAAGTTGCAGGAACTACTTCCTGTGCAGCAATAATGGCATTACATAATAAAGCTGTTATTGTAAAAATTCTTTTAAAATATTTCATCGTTTTCTGTCTTAAACAGATTAATAATTACAAATTTCTATAGTCTATTCCTTTCGTTCATGGGAGAACAACCATTTTAATAAATATGGTTCTGCAAATGCAGAATCCCAGCTATTATGATTGTCGTTTGGATATAAAGATAATTTGGCATTGCCGCCCCGGGAATTTATTTCCCGGGCCATGATTTTTGAATATTCGGGCAGCACCACATCATCTTTTTCCCCGTGGAAAATCCAGATATTAAAGCCAGGACGATAATTTTTTACAATTCCGGGATCTGCCCCTCCACAAATTGCGAATGCCGCAGCAAACATTTGCGGTTGACGGGAAAGGAGTTCGAAAGTACCCATTGCTCCCATGGAAAGACCACCCACGTAAATTCTGTTTTGGTCTATATAATCCTTTTGTGTTACAGAATTCAGAAGAGCCTGCACCAAATGTAGGGCCTTGGTAGGCTCCTCCTCATTCTTAAAATTAAACTGGTAAGGAATGCTGTCTCGTTTTACTTCCACCTTAGCCCAATAATCATCCTTAGGTGCCTGGGGAAATATCACAATTGCAGGAAACTCCTCTGCTTTCTTCAAAAACAGTTTGCTCCCGTGTGTTAATTGGGATTCATTATTATTTCCTCTTTCTCCGGCTCCATGAAGGAATAACACCAGGGGATATTTTTTGTCTTCTGAAAAATCCTTCGGAAAAAGTATTCTGTAGTTCAAAGTATCCTGCGCCAGGATAAATTGTTCTTTCTTATATTCTTCAAGATCCTGAGCTACTGATGAAGCTGATATTAAAAGAAATAATAAAAGAAAAACAGAAGCTATTCTTTTCATAACATATATTTTATTGAAGGCCTTAAAGGTTTTCCTAACCTGCGAGGCCTAAATAGTTTTTAATCTTTACGTACGTTGGAATACTCTTCAGAAGAAAATCCTAGTTTTCCCAATCCTTTCTGAACTTCCGGTGCACCCATGAAAAGGTCCCAAATAAGTCCGGAACGATGATTTTCTATCATAACTACAATAGGCCCCTGGTCAATTGCGAGATATTTCTCGGCAACCCAGGGAGTTCCTTCCAGGCTGTATGCATCATAAAATCCTGCCGGGCCCCACAACAAATCCTTTTGCTCTTCATAGAAATAACGCATTGCCCTCATAGATTCCTCGGGGGTATAAGGGAGCGAGGATAAAGCCGCGGTAGGTGATACTACACCCCTGTCATCATCTGGAGAATGGGCTGCATAGCCTATACCACCGTCTTTGTTTTTGGTATAACTGGCGGTAAGCCCCCAGGAATTTTCATTGTATGTTTCAAAACCTTTAGGATTTTCCATACAATAGTTATAGTTGATCTTGCTGTGATTTACATTGAGGTCCCAGTAATTGGTATATTGATCACTAAGCCCTTTCGGGTTTAATCCCAAATAAGAGTAATGAGCCCAGAATAAAGGGCCTCCCTTGTCTCCTCTTGTATTATGTTTTAAAATTAAAGGCAGGGCATAGGCCTCAACATCGGTCGTTATTTTTCCGTTACGGGCCCAGCCTTTTTGGTAAGCATCCGGATGAATGGAATGATTTGGAGAAGAAGCCGCCATAACATAGGTAATAAGGCACTCATTATAACCTTCTATCATAAAGTCCATTTCCCATTGATAATTTGGGGACCAGTGCCAGTAGATACCGTCTTTGTTATTTGTATACCAATTCCATTCTATAGACTTCCAAAGTTCATCATATTTTTGAGCCACCGCTCTTTCAGCATCAGATCCATTTTTTAAATATTCTCTCACAACGATGAAGCCCTGGGCCATAAAAGACGTTTCCACAATATCCCCCCCATTATCTTTTGCACTAAATGCCTGGGTTTCGCCTGTTTCCCCATTTATCCAGTGAGGCCAAACTCCATGAAACCTTTCGGCCGTATTAAGGAAATCGGCGATCTTGTCTAAACGGGCTACGGCTGAATCCCTGGGAATAAATTCGCGTTCAATACCGGCAACTATGGCCATTAAACCAAAGCCCGACCCCCCGGTAGTCACTACGTGTTCGTCATTTTTAGGATATACTCCATCAGGGTGATAACGCTCACGGGCCATTCCTGAATTTGGCTCGGCATAATCCCAGAAGTATTTCAGGGTTTGTTTCTGCACCAGATCCATAAGGGCATCATCAGATAATTCCCCCGTTCCTGCAACTTCTTTCTTCTCTGCCACTTCCCGGTCTTTGCTCTCTTTACAACTGATTCCTGTTACCATTAAAAGCAGTAATAAAATAATTCTCAAATTGATCATATAAAAATTTTTGTATGCTGTTTTATCTAATAATTAAAATCGAGGCGTGTAAGACCGGCCTGAACTTCTTCATCTGCCATAAAAAGATTCCATACCAATCCTGTTCTGTAATTCTCGATCATTGAAATAATTGGCCCCTGGTCTATTGCCAGATACCCATTGGCAACCCAATTGTGTTCTTCTGAAAATGCATCATAGAATCCATACGGCCCCCATAATTTACCCCCTTGTTGCTCATAAAAATACCTTAGAGCTTTCATAGACTCCACAGGCGTATATGGAAAAGAAGATAATGCGGCGGTGGGTGTAATCACACCTTTATCATTGGTTGGGCTGTGAGCCTCGTACCCCTGATAACTGTCACTTGCCGTTAAACCCCAGGAATTTTCACTATAACCTTTATAATTTTTAGGATTATCAATTGAATAATTATAATGTATTAGGCTATGCGCCTTGTTTTGCTGCCAGTAATTGGCATAACGATCACTTAAATTTGTGGGGTTAAGTCCAATAAAAGAGTAATGTGAAAAGAATAAAGGGCCACCAAACCCGGGACCTAATGGAAGAGAATGCCCATAATGGCTCCTGTTAGTTACCATGCCGCCGCCGCTGGCCCAACCCTGGTGGTAGACTTCAGGTTCAATTGAATGTGTAGGAGAGGATGCTGCGAGCACATATACTATAAGGGATTCATTCCATCCCTGGATCTTCAGGTTTTTTTGAAACCCAAAATTTGGTGACCAGTGCCAGTAAAGAACATTTTCACCCCTTGTATACCAATCCCATTCTACAGCTTCCCATAATTTTGTGATTCGGTTCACGATACTTGCTTCATCTGAAAAATATTGCCGGTTAATAAGGAGTCCCTGCATTAAGAAAGCTGTTTCTACCAGATCCCCTCCGTCATCCATATTTCCAAATGGTCTTGTTTTTGCCGTATTATCAAGATACCAGTGGGAAAAGGCCCCATGATAGGTTGGAACCGTCTCCAGGAAATTGAGTATTTTTTCAAGACGTTGAACGGCCTGGGCTTTAGATATCCAACCACGCTCAACCGCCACCGGAAAAGCGGCAAGACCAAAACCTGACCCTCCCATGGTTACAATGTTTTTACCTTCACCACCATAGGCATCAGCCTGAGAACGCTCTTTGGCAAGCCCTGAATTTGTACCCGCAAATTCCCAGAAATATTTAAAAGTTTGTTGCTGCACCTTTTCCAAAAGTGCTGCATCACTTAATTTTTCACTATTTCCGGGGCCCGGAATATAGGGCTCCTGATATCCTGGACCATCATCATTCGAGCAGGACCATAACAATAAAATAATTCCAATAAAATATAAAAAATTCCATTTCCCTGTGAGCCTCATTTCTCTTTCTGTTTTTTATAATTGATCTTAGTAAATATCTTATCCAAGCAGTAAAAATTTCTTTTTATTTTCAAATAGGATCCCGTTACCTCTTATATTTTGATTAAGAGATAGCAAAATTCGATTACTAAGAGGGGCCTATTTCTTTTCTCTTATTACAAGAGAAGTACTACTATTTCCTTAATTAAAGAATTAGTTTTAAATTAAAACAGGCCCGGTATTCCCAGGGGAATCCCAGACCTGTTTTCTTTTAATTGGACATTGCATCCTGAATTTCGGTAGGAGTAAGAACTTTGTTATAAAAGCGTAACTCATCCATATAACTTTGGTCAGACAAGTGACCCCATTCTGTGAACCTTGGAGCCCCGGACATTATAGAAACCAGATCGGTTCCGGTCCAGTCTATACCGCTGAAAGCAGATTCTTTAACCGCTACTCCATTTATATACACAATGGCTGAAGTTCGCGATATTGTGAAAGCTAAATGTACCCAGCCTGCATCATTGGCAACATCGGCAGCTGCACCGCCATCAACCCAGGTATCAGCAGTACCATTACCAACATTCAGTTTAAAACGTTGATGCCCGGCTGCTCCGTTTTCACGGAAAAATCTAAATCCGAACTTTCTGTTATTCTGTGTCTGTGGAAATCCTGCATTGCCTGAATCTTCCGGTCCTACTACTATAATACCTGCTCTATTTGGGTCGGCATTTAATTTATACCAGAAAGTTGCACTAAACTCCTCACCCAGTAAACCTGCTGAAGGTAGCGTAAGATATGAATCGGCAGCGCCCGCGTAGGCATCACTTCCTTTTTTACTTTCCCCTGCAAAGCCGGGTGTTCCTACAACTGTTACTTCACGATTTGAGACCATATCTTTAAATTGGCCGTCAAAAGGCATATGTAACGTAACCGCTGAAGCGTTGATCAAATTTTGAATATCGCTTTGGGATAGTACATTATTAAAAAGTCTTAATTCGTCGATTAAGCTATTGGTATCAGATTTATGATTCCAGTAACTAAAGGTTTCCCCACCCGCACCAACAGTTAGCTCCTCAACACCCGTCCAGTCTATAGGCGCAGACATGGTTCCAGTGCGTAATGGCATACCGTTCACATACAAAATACTTTCTGTAGCACTTATACTAAATGCGATATGTACCCACTCTCCTGTAACATCAATACTTCCACCATCATTCCAGCTTTCTCCAGTGCCTGTTCCTACATTTAATTTAATAGTTTGTGTGGTACCAGACCCTTCTCTGAAAAGACGGAAGCCCTGTTTACGATCTGTTGCATCATCACCTGCCACAAGGATCCCGGCACGGGCTTCATCTGCACTTAGTTTATACCAAAATGCTGCACTAAATTCATTGCCAAGATCAGCGTCATTAAGAGGCACATTTATATAAGAATCGGCAACCCCCCGGTAGCTTCCTGTTCCAAGAAAAGAAGTGGTGGAAGTTCGTGGGTTTCCTATTTCCTCTGCGGTATAAATATTGACCAATTCCATAAAATCCCCGTCATAAGGCATATAGAAAAACTCTCCGGCATATTTTGGAGAATAAGGAGGTTCTTTACTAAAATTCACCTCTTTGGTAGTAACATTCCCTGAAATATCTGTAGCTCTTACCGTAAGGGTATGTTCCCCATTGGTAACATTATCAAATGCTATGGTTCTCTTTACAATCCGGTAATCTAAAAACTCATCAAACATCGCTATTTGATTTCCATTTACCATTACCTCAATTTTATCTACCTCAATATCATCTACAACTTCCAGTCTAATGTTGATAGCAGCTACAGCGCCGGGGATTTGTATAGTAGTCCCTTCAGTAGGGTATAAAATTGTAATTTGAGGAGCACCGGCATCGGGTCCTGGGTCTACTGCGGTAATAGGATCAATCCCATCATACTCGCAGGAGGAAAACCCAAAAACGAGAAGCAATAGATAAAGAGAAGATTTTATATAATTTTTCATACCTATTAATTTAGCTGATTTAATATTGAATTCATCGTAGCACTAGTCCCAAGGGGCAAGGCATCAATTTGCGCCTGTGGATAAGGCAAATATTCTTTATCTGCAGTAAAAGTTCTACCGTCGTAGCTTAATTCTGCATACTTATCGTGGCGTATCATGTCATAGTACCTGATTCCCCATTCCATGGCTAGTTCAGCAAATTTTTCATCAAGTACCTGGGCATGGGTCACACCGGTAATTGATGGGAGACCTGCCCGGTTTCTTACTAAATTTACTGCTTCATCCGCAGATATCGCACTAGGCGTTCCTCCAAGAGTAACAGCTTCTGCATACATCAATAGGATCTCGGCATAGCGAATTACTATCATATTTTTTCCTGCACTATAATCATTTCTTCCAGGAGTTAATTGAACAGAAGGCAAATAATGTTTCCCGCTGGAAAAGAGTCCCCTTTCAAAATCGTTGATCACATCGCCAGAGGGTGTGGTATTATTTACAAAGGAAGGAAGATTTGTATATCCATCTGCCTGAAGTCTGGCAATTCCCCTGTTGGTAAATAAGACACTAGTTTGTAGTCTTACCTGTTCATTACGATCAAGCATAAATTTTATAAATTTCAAACTTGGCTCATAAAAACCCCATCCGCTTTGTGCATTAGCGCGTGCCGGAGTCCAGTTTTGAGGACCAAATGGCGCATATAAATGATAAAGCGCATCACCTGAAGGAGTTCCATAATCTGAATATTGTAATTCCAATAGGCTTTCATTACTTAATTCTCCGGGCATTTTGAAAAGTTGATAAAAATCCGGAAACAATGAAAACTTTCCTGAGCTTATAATTGCCCCCGTAGCACTTGCCACTTCATTATAATTTTCCAGTTCTTGGTTTGCCAGCGCTTTTACGGCATAAGCGGTATAACGAGTTACCCCACCCCGAATGTCTGTTCTTTCATTAGGCCTAAGATCTGGCAGATCCAGGATTGCCATATCCATTTCATCTGAAATAAACTGCATTACCGCTGCTTTAGACGAAACACCTGCCTGAAGTTCCTCTTCCGGCTGATTTGAAGTAATAATGAAAATATCTTCCCACACTCTAGCCAGGTTAAAGTGTAAATAGGCTCTCATAACCATAATTTCGGCAATGTACTGGTTCGCCAGGTTAGCATTGGCTTCATCGGCAAATTCCCTGAAATTTTCAAGCTGTAAAATGGCCGTGTTCATGTTGATGATATCATTGTAATGTACATTCCATAGGGAGTTGTACATCCAATAATCCTTATCGTATTGGTACATATCAGTATCGGCAAAGGGTTGTTGATCACCTAAACCTCCGGCATTTACATCATCCCCTCTTACCCCTAATAAAAGAGGTTCTTCCCATCCCCGGGTGGCCATCTCATAATAGGCACCAATTAGAGGTTGGATCATTAAACTGGCATCTGTATAATCAAGGTCGCCTGTATTTAATTGACCTTCCCGTAAATCCAATTTATCGTGGCACGAGCTAAATCCCACTCCCATTAACAGGAAGAGAAAAAGAATTTTTGTTGAATTATATTTTTTCATAATAATTTTTTTAGAATTTTAAATTAACTCCTAGAGTATAGATGGCCGGTACAGGATAAGTTTGCCTGTCAACACCATTAGGAACTTCAGGATTAAACCCGTTATAATTAAAGACAGATAAGGGTTTTTCCGCAGTAAAATAAATTCTGGTGTGGGGTAAATTATCTGTAATTATATTATAAGCCACCTGCACATTTTGAATTCGGAAGAAGTCTCCATCCTCTACCCAGAAATCACTTAATTTTTGATTCCAGGCCTTCCGCAATCCTGCAGATGAAGGGTAACTGTTACTTGTTCCCTCACCATGCCATCTGTTTATGGCAAGATCGGCATCCATATTGGTGTCCTGAGTAAAAATGATCTCACCTCTTTTACGGTTCAGGATCTTGTTCCCGGTTTGAGCAAACACATCCATTGAAAACTCAAACGCCTTATAGGTCATTCCTATACTTCCTCCATAGGTATATTTAGGAAGAAATGATCCCAGGATTACCCGGTCAGCATCATCTATCACACCATCTCCATTCTGATCCTTATAAATAAGATCTCCCGGAACAAGGCTATTAGCCACCGCAATTGGGTCATTGCTAATTTGCTGTTCATTTTGATATACCCCTATACGCTCATAACCAAAGAACCCTAATAATGGCCCACCCAGCGTAGTTCTCTGTCTAAACTCAGCCGTACCTGAATCTATATAACCTCTTTCATCCTCAATTTGAATAGCCTCATTTTTAAGGGTAGTGAAATTGGCACCTATTCTAAATCTAAAATCCTGGTTAACCTGCTGGTTCCAGTTTGCACTTAATTCCAGCCCTTCATTTCTAATTACTCCAGAGTTTCTATCTACACTACGGTTAACAATTGGAATATATACGGGTAAAATTGCATCGTGGGTGTCTCTAATGTAATAATCGGCATCTATTGATAATCTGTTATTGAAAGTTTCCAAATTCAAACCAAAGTTCTTTTCTTCAATAACCTCCCATGTATTATTTGAAAATACACTGGTAGCTGTAAGACCGGGACGGGGTTGATTATCGATAGGTGTGGTGATCACATTTATGGTATTTGACCCTGCACTGGCAGCTACATTATCATTTCCAAGTTTACCCCAGCTGGCACGTAGCTTTAAAAAATCTACGAAATTATTATTGGCAAGGAATTCTTCATCAGAAATTACCCATCCTAAACCTACAGATGGGAAATATCCCCAAGGATCTAATGTAAACTTAGATGACCCATCTGCCCTAAGAGTGGCATATAATAAATATTTGTCTTTAAAATCATAAGCAACCCTTCCAAAATAAGACATTCCATAGAACCTTCTTCCTACTTCACTCACATTATTGCTGAAGGAATCCTGATCTGCAAAATCCAGATACCAGCTGGTTTCCAGCCCAATTCCTGCAATATCAAAACCTCTTGCTGAAAATGTATTGCTGGCTTCATCTCTAAAGGATGCACCTAACATAACTGTAAGATCGTGATCTCCATAAGTATCATTATAGGTAAGTACATTATCCCAAAATTGATTGGAGAAATTATTATTTGCTCTTCTTATGCTGGACCTTCTTTCAAAGTTATTGCCCAGGGTATAAGGTAAATTTACATTCCTTTCTTCCAGGGATGAATAATCGTGGCTGTAGGTAGTTTTTATATCAAGTTTATTATCAATGATCTCATATTGTAAGAACATCGTAGCTAGCAACTTCCTTATTTTAAGCCTGTTTTGATTATATGCAAGGTCCTGAAATGGATTTTGAGTTCCTCGATAACCAAGTACCTGCGCATTTGAATATCGGGTTGGACCTGAAGTTGTATTTAGTTCATCAATTACCGGCATAAGTGGTACGGCGAAGTAAGCCCTAAACCAGGCTGCATTTTCAGGAGCATATTTTGTGGCATTACTAAAAATAGTATTTACCCCGGCTTTAAAGCGGTCAGAGATATCAACATCTACCTTTGAACGTATATTAAAACGTTCATATTCATTTTTCATATCAAGGATCCCCTCCTGCGAAGTATAGTTAGCACCTACGGCATAGGCTACCTTTTCACCTCCACCCGATGCAGAAATACTATGGTTTTGCATTAATCCATCTCTGAGTATTTCTCTATACCAATCTGTATTCACATCAGGAAGATTAGGGTTAATACGGCTTCGGCCATAACGCTGTATGGCATTCTGAATAAAATTCACATCGGCCTGAGAACCTGATTCCACGGCCATGGTATAAAATTGCTCTGTGTTGGCAAGTTTCACAACATTTTGTGCTCGCTGGATCCCTGTATACCCATCGTATTCAAATTGAACCTTTTGATTTAATCGTCCAGATTTTGTTTCGATAATAACTACCCCATTGGCCGCCCTTACACCGTAAATAGCAGAGGAGGAAGCATCTTTCAAAATGTTTACAGATTTTATATCCTTCGTATTAAGGAAATCTATATTGTCATATAGAGCACCATCCACTACATATAAAACATTGGTAGCATCTCCAAATGTACCTACCCCTCTAATTCTCACCGTTGGTGAATCTCCGGGAGAACCTGCATTCACAATTTGTACCCCGGAAACTTTCCCCTGCAGTGACTGCATAATATTGGCTGTGGGGGTTTTTTCAATCTCTTCTGCATTAACTGTAGCAATGGATCCTGTAAGATCCCTCTTTTTTGCAGTACCATATCCTATAAGTACTACTTCGTCTAACACCCCAGCATCTTCCTGTAAATTAATTACAAAAGTATTTGCTGTGGAGATCGTGAATTCCTGGGCTTGAAACCCTAGAAAGGTTACCCTGAAAACATCACCAACCACTACATTATTTAGTGTAAATTCTCCATCAAAATTTGTAACGTCAAAGATCTCCTTTCCTACCACCTTAACTTCAGCACCTGGAAGCGGCACATCATTTGCATCCAGAATTGTACCGGTCACGGTCTTTGTTTGTTGTGCAATCCCTGGGACGCTTACCAGAAACACAAGAAGGAATAATAATTTTAATTTCATACGTTGAATTTTTATCTGAATTTGAAAGAAAGATACTGCCGTTTCTTACTTTAACGCAAACGTTATAGTGCAATACTCTTACTACATTGCAAAATAACACAATAATACATTGATTTATAATGTTTTAACAATTTTTTGAAGTAGGATGTTGATTCAATTAAATTATCATGTAGTAGTAATGTTGTAGTGATATTTATGTTAAATCATCGGAAATTGAATTAAAAATTTTTAATAAAAAAGTTAGTGAGGTTTTCCTTTGGGTCAAGTTTCATCTTCTTTCTTAAGCGGTATCGGTGTACTTCAACACCCCTTACCGTGATTCCCATGAGAGGTGCAATCTCCTTGGACGACATGTTCATTTTGAGATAAGAGCATAATTTTAAATCCTTATTGCTAAGCTTTGGGTAGGTGCTTAAAAGATCCTTAAAAAAATCTTCATGTAACTCATTAAAATTGGTTTCGAATAAATTCCATTCATCTTTATTTTTGATCTCCCGATTAATCTTATTCATAATATGTTTTAAACGGAACTGGTTGGAGAATTTATCTTTATCCTTGCTTAACTCCCCCTGAATCTCCATTAACACTTCATTTTTCCGGGCACCAAGGAGTGTAGTATTGGCTAATTCTTTCCGTTTGCTGTTAATTTCACCCATAAGCCGTTCCTTCTCTATTTTGTAGAGCCGTTCCTCATGTTCTTTTTGATATTTCTGTTCCAGGGTTCTCCTGTGTTTTTTAAGTTTGAGGCGGTTGAACCAATAAATCATACCTATTAGAAACAGGAATATAAGGAGATAGAAGAATTTAACCAGGTTTGAAAGGTACCAGGGCGGCATTACAGAAAATTCAATTTTGCTGGTATTTGAAGATACCCCCTGCGGACTCAAGGCGTAGACCATCAAAATATAATCTCCATATGCAAGATTCTGGAATTTAATTTCACCGTTTTCCACTTTGCCTTTAAGGCCATTTCTTCCTTGCAGCTCATAAAAAAGGCCGGAAGCATCAGAGTCGGGCAAAGCCACTCCTATTACAACTTCCCGGGCCGTGGTATATGGAATAGTAGGTATAGAAGTGAGATCATAGCTTTGGCCAGATCCTGAAAAATGGTAAATAATAGGTTCACTTAAATTCTCATTCTTCTTTTCCCTCACCAAATCATTAAGATTTATTCTGGCAAAGCCATCATTTAAGGTGAGGTAAAAGATCGAATCATTGAAGGGAATTACTTTTTCATTCCCTTTAACCAGTCTTCCATTTAATTCTTTGAACGACAGCTGCAATTTTAAATCCTTAAAATCTGTATACACCAGTCCATTTGTATTAACGTTTGTGAACCAATAGCCATTGTTGGCTTCGACCAATAATCTGTGGTTTTGATAATCCTTAAGGTCCCCAAAGATCTCCAGAGAATCAGTAAAGGAATTATATTTAAACCAAGTGTTATCTTTCAACACGGCAATCTGGTTATTGACCTTAAAAACATCGGCCCTATAATTTCCTTTTTTGTTTGGATTTCCTATTTTCCTAATGAATTTATGTTCTTTGAGGTCATTCTCTAATCCAATTCGGTACACCCCTTCATAAGGATGGGATGCCCAAATCACTCCGGGATTTTCATATATTAATTTTCTCACGGGAAAATTCACCTCATTAAGTTCCCACAAATCCCCATTTTCCGGGGAATAAATACTTATTCCGGTATAGTTACCAATAAGAAGGGCTCCTGCATTCTCGGGAGCCTTTATAATATCAAAACTTCCCGTCCTGCTTTCCACAGGTATGAATTTTAGATTTTCAATCCTATAGGTTCCGGTATTATGATTACTGTAAAGTTGGTTATTAATTATCTCCAGATTCCAGCTATGACCCTCGGCGCCTTCAATAAGTGAAAGTCCGTTGTTATTTAACTGATACACCCCGGTATTACTTGCCAGGTATATTTGAGAATTATGGAATGCCACATCGTACACCGCTCCCAATTCTCCCGTATCATCTGTATAAAAATTTACGGGTGAAGACAAGTTAATGGCATCTATTCCATTATCCAGACCTAACCATATCTTTCCGTTTCTTACTGCCATTCCCAGCACTGTGTTATTCTGTAAACCACTATTACGATTATATATGCGGGAGTTTTTCAGATTTTTATTGTACTGAATGATCCCGTTCTTAACAGTAGCAAAAACAAGTTCAACATCTGAGATCCTTAAAATATGATTAAGTTCATATCTCTCCAGCAAGCCATTTAGGTTGCTGTCCTCATAAAGACTAAATGTTTCTCCGTCAAATTTATATAGAGCATTTCTTGTCCCAATTAAAAGGTCTTTTCCGTCCTTTTCCAGCTCTATTACGGTTTTGCCCTTCAGGATTTCCTGTTTCGGCAGAGGGGAAAGTTCCCCGTTTTCTTCAAGCGAAAATATTCCTTGTTTCCCAATGGCAAGAATTAGCTTTCCATTAAATACCTGCATAGAATTTAAAACCAGATTCTTTACCGGAATTATTTTTTCCTGATCATATTTATAAAGGGCACCAAAAGATCTGAAATATATAGATCCCTGGAAGGAGAGAATATCCCAGATCTCCTCATTGTGCATTTCATAATCTTTTAATAAGGGCATTAGGGAAGTATATTTCAATTCACCTTTCCGGTTTCGGGCCCAGTAACCAAATTCCTGATAAGAACCTGTATACACCCGTTCCTGGTGTGCATAGACAGATCTCACTATGGCACCAGATGGTAACGGATGTAATTCCCACTTTTGCCCATCAAAACTCAGTAAACCTTCATTATTTGCCGAATAAATTATTCCCCGGGAATCAATTACTACATCCCAATTCTGACTTGCAGCCCCATATTGAACGGAAGAAAAATTTTGTATAGGCTGGGTCAACTCCTGCGAAAAAGAAATTTTAAACTGTAACAGCAACAGGATCAGGACGAAAGGCAATATAATTCTCACAGTGTTAAAATTAGATTGAGCAGGTTTTGTTTGGGTAAAATATCGTTATAAAATTACAATGTTTTGTAGATTTAGCCCTTATACTTCTTTTAAAATTAAAATTTTCAAAACATGAAACTTCTCTTTAAACCACTTTCGCTGTTAATTTTGGTATGTTGTATAATGACCTCCTGCAACAAAAAGAAAGAAGAAGCAGAAAAGGAACAGGTAAAGAAAAGGCCAAACATTGTTTTTATAATGACTGATGATCACGCAACCCAGGCAATTAGTGCCTATGGTCATCCTGTAAGTCAACTAGCCCCTACTCCCAATATTGACCGTATTGCCAAAAACGGCGCAAAATTCAACAGCAATTTTTGTACGAACTCCATCTGCGGTCCCAGCCGGGCAGTTATACTTACCGGGAAACACAGCCACATTAATGGCTTTAGAATGAATGGGGATGTTTTTGACGGTTCTCAGGCCACTTTACCAAAATATTTGAAGGAGGCAGGCTATCGTACCGCTCTCTTTGGAAAATGGCATCTACATGGGCTTCCGGAAGGCTTTGACGCATGGAATATTTTAGTAGATCAGGGAAATTATTATAATCCCGATTTTATACAAGGGAAGGATACCACCCGTATTGAAGGCTATGCAACCGATATTGTAACCGAAATGGGCCTTAAATGGTTGAAGGAAAATGGAAATAGCGGAGAGCCCTTTATGTTAATGGTGCAGCACAAGGCTCCGCACCGTAACTGGATGCCGGCCCTGCGCCACCTTAATCTATATGATACCGTTAAATTTCCATTACCGGATACATATTATCCGGACTTTAAAAATCAGGTAGCTGCACAACAACAGCAGCAAACAATTTATAAGGACATGTATGAGGGTCATGACCTTAAAATGACCATGGAAAAAGGAAGCGATTCTCTGCGTCATAATCCATGGACTACAGATTTTCACCGAATGACACGAGCCCAAAGGGATACCTGGGACAAAGCATACCGCTCTAAAAATGATGCTTTTCACGATGCTAATCTTACAGGGAAAGACCTGGCAGAATGGAAGGGACAACGTTATCTTCAGGATTACCTCGCTACGGTTGCTTCTGTGGATGAAGGAGTGGGAAAAATCCTGGATTACCTGGAGGAAAGCGGGCTCGCAGAAAACACCATTTTTGTTTATACGACGGACCAGGGATTCTATTTGGGGGAAAAGGGATTTTTTGACAAGCGATTCATGTATGAAGAATCCCTGGCTATGCCCTTACTTATCCAATATCCCCAGGAAATACCGGCCGGAAGTGAAGTAACGGCCCTTACCCAGAATCTCGATTTCGCTCCAACATTTCTCGATTTTGCAGGAGCTAATATTCCGGAAGAAATGCAGGGAAAATCCATGAGAGCCCTTCTTTCTCAAAATTCATCTGGGGAGGATTTCAGGGATGCTATTTATTACCATTATTATGATTTCCCTGCCTTCCATATGGTAAAGCGGCATTATGGCGTGCGCACACACCGGTATAAATTAATGCACTTTTATGATGATATTGATGAATGGGAAATGTACGATCTTGAAAAAGATCCCCAGGAACTTAAAAACATTTATGAAGATCCCGCCTATGCAGGGATAAGAAAAGAATTACATAACAGGCTTGATGCACTGCAAAAAAAATATCAGGTTACTTCTACTGAATTTGAAAAGAATCCTAAAGAAAAGATCGACCGCGCCTACAAAAATTTTGAAAGACTGGCAGGGAAATCTAAATGATTGCTTGCGCTTAAGCAAAGGGCCGCGGGAAAATTGAAGTTTGTAGCTAACGAAAAAAGATAAAAAATTTATTTTTTTCGTTCAATTACATAATTCACCATTAAAATAAGGGAATCTTTATAGGGAGAATCAGGGTAATCGTTTAATATGGCCAGGGCTTCTTTTTGAAATTCCTTCATTTTTGAAATCGCGTAATCCAACCCGCCCTGTGTTTTTACAAATGTGATCACTTCTTTTACACGGTTTTTATCCTTGTTATGATTTTTAACCGAATTAATGATCCATTTCTTTTTCCCGGGAGAAGAATTATTTAATGAATAAATAAGCGGAAGTGTCATTTTTTGCTCTTTGATATCTATGCCGGTAGGTTTCCCTATTTGTTCATCGCCGTAATCAAAGAGATCATCTTTTATTTGGAAAGACATACCTATAAGCTCTCCAAACCTTCTCATTTTCTCCACCTCAACCGATTGAGGTTTGACAGAGGCTGCACCCAGGCTACAACACGCGGCAATAAGGGTAGCGGTTTTTTGCCGAATGATCTCGTAATAAACATCTTCGGTAATATCAAGTTTTCGCGCTTTTTCAATTTGGAGCAACTCCCCTTCGCTCATTTCCCGTACCGCTACTGAAATGATCTTAAGGAGATCAAAATCATCGTTATCTATGGAGAGCAATAAGCCTTTGGAGAGGAGATAATCTCCAACAAGAACTGCGATTTTATTTTTCCATAAAGCATTTATGCTGAAGAATCCACGGCGCATATTGGAATCATCTACCACATCATCATGTACCAGGGTGGCGGTATGTATAAGCTCAATAACCGAAGCTCCCCGATAAGTACGCTCATTCACACCCCCTTCAGAAACCATTTTGGCTACAAGGAATACAAACATAGGCCGCATTTGCTTGCCTTTTCTGTTTACTATGAAATGAGTGATTCGGTTTAACAAGGCCACTTTGGAAGACATGGACTCGAAGAACTTTCTTTCAAAAAGTTCCATCTCTTTTTCTACCGGTAATTTTATTTGAGAGATGACCTTCATAAGGAATCCAAAGATAGCTAAAGATTATGGGATTTATTCGAAATTAGGCTTTTGCTAAGAAGATTTGTTTGCCAGTTGGCCGCAGGCAGCATCTATATCTTTTCCCCTGGACCTTCTCACCGTAACAGTAATTCCATTTTGTTCCAACATACGTTGATACATATGGGTGGCCTGTGAGGATGCCTGCTGGAAAACCCCGTCATCAATGGGATTGTATTCAATAAGGTTCACTTTGCAGGGTACGTATTTACAGAATTTTACCAGGGCATCTGCATCTTTGGGTTTATCATTAATACCTTCCCAAACAATATATTCATAAGTGATCCTGCTCTTTGTTTTTGCATACCAGTATTCCAGTGCTTCACGAAGATCATTAAGCGGAAAGGTTTCATTAAAGGGCATGATGGTGGTACGCACCTCATCTATTGCAGAATGCAGGGAAACGGCAAGTTTTATTTTAGCCTCATCATCGGCCAGTTTTTTAATCATCTTAGGCACTCCTGACGTAGAAATGGTGATACGTTTTGGAGACATCCCCAGGCCTTCTTTGGAGGTAATCTTCTCTACCGCCTTCATAACGTTGTTATAGTTCATAAGCGGTTCTCCCATTCCCATAAAAACTATATTGGTAAGGGGTTTGTCAAAATAAAGCCTGCTTTCATTATCTATAGCAACCACCTGATCATAGATCTCATCGGGATTAAGGTTGCGCATGCGTTTAAGAGTTGCGGTGGCACAAAATTTACAATCAAGACTGCATCCCACCTGGGAAGAAACACATGCCGTGGTTCTTTTTGGAGTGGGTATTAAAACAGATTCAACGGTAAGGTTATCATGCAATTTAACCGCATTTTTTATGGTCCCGTCGCTGCTTCGCTGCATTTGATCAACCCGTATATGATTGATCACAAAATTATCGGCCAGCATCTGTCGGGTTTGTTTTGAGATATTGGTCATATCTTCAAAACTATGCGCACTTTTAGACCACAACCACTCATAAACCTGTGAACCGCGAAAGGATTTATCTCCCTGGGAGACAAAAAAATCCTGCAGTTGCTGTTTGGTCAGGGCCCGTATATCTTTCTTTGCATTTTTCACGCTGCAAAAGTAAGAAGATTTTTAGGATTTCTCTACGGCTGTGGTTGCAGGTTTTTGTTTTTCAGGTTACTATGCTTTCAACAAAGAAGATGATATAAAAATTCAAATTTGCATCGAATTTTGGGCTACCCCATAAGGGTGATTCCGGAGAATTCATTATTCTTCAGAAAAAACCCAAAGAAAAAGCCGCAATCACATCGGGATCCCGGTTAATTGCGGCTTGTTTTCAGGTAACAAAGGAGGTTAGATGATCAACATCGCATCCCCGTATGTATAGAATTTATATTTTTCCTTGATCGCTTCAGCATAGGCTTTTTTCATAAAATCGTGCCCGGCAAAAGCCGAAACCATCATCATTAAAGTTGATTTTGGTGTATGGAAATTCGTGATCATTGCATTGGCAATGCTAAAATCATAAGGAGGAAAAATAAATTTATTGGTCCAACCACTGAATTCATTCAACGTATGGTTTGAAGATACCGCACTTTCCAGAACTCTCATAGAAGTTGTACCCACCGCGCAAATCCTGCGACGTTCCTTGATAGCTTTATTTATAGTTAGTACTGCCTTCTCTTCAATAAACGCTTCCTCACTGTCCATTTTATGCTTTGAAAGGTCTTCCACCTCAACCGGATTAAAAGTTCCCAGGCCTACGTGAAGAGTTACTTCAGCAAATTCCACCCCCTTTATTTCAAGTCTCTTAAGAAGATGCTTGGAAAAGTGTAATCCCGCGGTTGGTGCAGCAACTGCGCCTTCCTTTTTCGCGTAAATAGTTTGGTAACGTTCCTGGTCTTCAGGCTGCACTTCTCTTTTTATATATTTTGGCAATGGAGTTTCTCCCAGATCTTCCAGTTTTTTTCTGAATTCAGCATAAGAACCGTCGTATAAAAACCTTAGTGTTCTTCCTCTGGAAGTAGTATTATCTATAACCTCTGCCACAAGACTCTCATCATCACCAAAATAAAGTTTGTTCCCAATTCTTATTTTCCTGGCAGGATCTACAAGTACATCCCATAATTTAGTCTCTGCATTTAACTCTCTTAACAAGAACACTTCAATACGCGCACCGGTTTTTTCCTTGTTTCCGTATAAACGTGCAGGAAATACCTTGGTATTATTAAGAACCATAACATCATTTGGCTCAAAATACTCCAGTACATCTTTAAATAATTTGTGTTCAATTGTTTGCTCTTTTCTGTTAAGAACCATTAAGCGCGCTTCATCCCTGTTTTCCGCAGGATACTCGGCCAATAATTCTTCAGGAAGATCAAAACCAAATTGTGAAAGTTTCATTCCCATAGTTACATTTTTTAAAGGTTGCAAATATACAACTGCGGGACAGGCCTTGTCAAGTAAATACGGGTTTATTATTGGAAAAGTCCTGTTAACGGGACTTTTCGACCTTAAAGCCCAGTTTTTCGAGGTGTTCCCAAAATTCGGGATAGGATTTGGATACAACATCTGCATCCTCTACCCCCAGGGGAATCTTTAAACCGAGCGGTGCAAATGCCATTGCCATTCTATGGTCGTTATAGGTAGAAACCAATACGTTTTTATTCAAAGCCGCAGGGGGTTTTAATTTCAAATTATCCTGGGTTATCTCAACCTTTGCCCCAAATTTTTCCATTTCTGTTTTAAGGGCCACCAACCTGTCGGTTTCTTTGATCTTAAGGGTATGAAGGCCCGCGAGTTCACAATCAACGCCCAGTGCAAGACAGGTTACGGCAATTGTTTGGGCAATATCGGGTGAATTTTTAAGATCCTCATGAATGCGCCTTGGCTTTTTACAGGGATTTTTTTCCAGAATGAGGGTATTCCCTTTAAACCGGGAAAAAACTCCAAAATGTTTATAAATTTCTGCCAGACAGGAATCTCCCTGCAGGCTATTGCTTCTGTAATTTGACAATCTTATAACAGCCGTTTCACAGATAGCTGCGAGGCTATAGAAATAGGAAGCCGAGCTCCAGTCGGACTCTATTCCAATAGTTACATTTTTAATGGTTGATGCGGGTTCTATACGAATTACCTTATCTTGAAAAGTTCCTTTGATACCCAGGGAAGTTAATAGATCCAGGGTCATGGTAATATATGGTACAGATGTTATCTGGCCGTCCAGAATGATCTCTAGCCCATCTGGCAGGGACGGGGCGATTAACATTAGGGCAGATATATACTGGCTGCTTATATTGGCCTTCAACCCTACCGTATTTTCAACAAATTTCTTTCCTTTTATTTTTAAGGGAGGAAAACCTTCATTTTCCAAATAATCTATATCGGCACCTAAACTCCTTAGGGCATCTACCAGCAATTTGACCGGTCTTTCCTTCATCCTGCCACTCCCGGTGAGAATTACATCGCTGCCGGGCAAAGCTGCATAATATGCGGTTAAAAAACGCATAGCTGTACCGGCATGATGAATATCTACCGTTCCTGTATGTGTAGCCAGTGCTTTTTGAAGGACCCTGGTGTCATCACTATTGGAAAGATTTTCAAGGATAATATTTGGAAATTGCGCCTGCAGGATCAACATGCGGTTGGATTCACTTTTCGAACCCGTGATCTCAAGGTCACCTTGTAGTGTATTATGTGAATGTGAAAGCTGAACGTTCATTATAAAAAACTAAGTAAACTAATTGAATATTAAGGCTAATTTTGCCTTTCTCTCTTCTCCTTCTTGATCCTGGAAACAAACTGCCCATACGTAATGATAAACCCATATAAAAAAGCTGCTACCAGGGTACCAATTACAAATTTCACCCATTGTGCTCCGGCAAGTTTGTCTTCATAAAAGGCGCTGAAATCGAGTCCGCCATAATCGAATAACATGGAAATGAACTGGTAAATTATGGCAAAAGCGAGGCCCATTATTATCACCGATTTCCAGAAGGCTTTATCTCTAACTATCCTTTTAAATGCCATTACTTTAATTTTTGATTATTTTGATGCCGGTCGTGGTCCCGTTTGGTTTTGATATCCAGTTTGCGGTCAAAAGATTCCTGCAGGTTCACCCCGGTTTGATTGGCTAAACAAAGCACTACAAAAAGAACATCTGCCAGCTCCTCTCCCAGATCTTTATTTTTGTCGCTTTCCTTTTCACTTTGCTCTCCATACCGGCGTGCAATAATTCTGGCTACTTCCCCCACTTCTTCGGTGAGTTGAGCCATATTGGTAAGCTCATTAAAGTATCTTACCCCGTGGGCTTTTATCCATTCATCTACGGCAAGCTGGGCATTTTGTATGTTCATTATCAGGATTTTTTGAGCACAATAGTTTCTGAATGTTTTTCAACCATATATGCATAAAATTGTTTCAAATTATCATAATCTTCCGGCGTATATACCAAATTTTTAAGTTCAAGAACAGATTCTATTCTTAAGTATTTTCCACTTTGAGAGGTTAAATATTTAAAAATTCCCGATTCACCCATTAATTGAAATATTGAATTTTCCGGTAATGATTCAACTTCAAAACCTTCCGGGATTATAATATTTACTACTCTTGAATCTCTTAAAGGAAAATCAAAAATAATTGGATGAGACCTCTTATCTGCTTTGAAAGGATTATCACTTTCCGATAAATATAATAAAGGTTTTATATATAATTTATCATTGATCTTATCAACTCCGCTTTTGATTTCAAAGGTATAGGTTTCCTTAATATCGGAACCTATTAATAATTGACCATCTGTCTCTACATTCGCAATCTCTATATTCCCTTTATTTTTTTCCAGGATCTCAATATAACTGTCGGTATTTACATTCTTAAAATTATCTCTGTAAGATTTTGCATATAATCCTGTCAAAATATTGGTAGATTTTCCCCGTAGGTTGTTTTCATCATCAATTTCAATATTAAGGGAATAAGAATTTTTGGATTGCGTTTTTGGCATTAGATCCACCCAATCTGAATTTTCCTTATCCTGGATAATACGGCCATTCCAATTTCTTGCTCTTTTTGGGAGTTCCCCAAATGAGGCATTTTCTTCTGTGGCATCAAGCAGGATCCTTTCCCCATTTAGATCAAGGGATGAAATTACATAATTAAAACCTTTTCGGGTTGGGAAAAGTGGAATTCCATTGTTTACGGTACTTACTAAAACAGGGTTGGCTTTTAAACCTGCATATCTCAACATTGCAGTCAACATTAAATTAATATCACCAATGTTACCTTCCCCTTCCTTATAAATTTTATTTCCTCCAGATTCTGCTTCATAACCCAAATATCCATTCCATTTCACTTTAGACTTGGCAAATGCATAGATCTTTTGGGCTTTTTTAAGGGGAATGGTTTCTCCCTCAAGCAACTTATCTAAATCCTTTTGAAAATAATTGGTGCGGCTAAGCTCCTTGTCATAACCTCCATCATTAAAAATTGATTTGGTAACACCTTCCCAGGTTTGGGTAAGGTTTTCCATGATGGCGTTGGGGAATTTTGTGTATTGCAATTCCCATTTTATAAACGCGCCATAATTAGAAAGATAATCTATATGGCTTTCTTCTTTTAATGCAGGGATAGCTGTTTTTACAAAGGAATAAGTATTTTGCTGATATTCTACTTTTGAAGTTGAAATGCTGTGCTCTACCACCGTAAATCCGTTTCGATCCATGGAAGATGAAGTAAGGGAAAATGGTTTCCTGGATTCCTGAACATTAAACACAAGTCGGGAACGTGGATTAAAATGCCTGCTGAATCCCAAAAATTCAGGGATTGTTATTTTTACATCCAAAACATTAATTGGAATGGTATATTGCAGGACGATATCATCAATAGTGGTCACAAAAGGAGACCTTAAGCTATATTGATACTCTATTACACTTCCTTCATTTACGGCAGGCATGGTGATCTTGGTTCTTAATTGATATTTTGTGACATCTTCCTCGAAAATACCGTCTTTTTTCAGTTTATCTTCCACCAACTTGCCACCCACCATATTGTAGGTAACACCTTTTAATCCTGCGATAGTTTCCTGGCTGTTCGCACCTTTGTAATAATTTATTTCCCTTGTGGCCCAATCAAAACCCTCTTTGTTATATATTTTTATTCTCTCATGAACATTTGTTATGAGGGTAAATCCTGTTGAAGGATAATATTCAAAATATGTACTCACATTCCTGAAAAGAACAGCGGCATTCGCATCCTTTTCTATTGGATGAGATTTCTCCATCACCTCTTCTTTGGATACTTTTCCAAATTTAAAATCCTGGCCATAAGAAAAAACAAAGAACAAACTTAAAATTACCGTGGTATAAAATTTTTGCATAACTGGTTGATTAATTAGGTTAGGTTAGTGCGACCAAAATCGTCTTTTGGTTATTTAAAGAATCTATTTTTTTTATAAAATCCCTGAAATCTGAATACTTGTCTGCCTTCCATTCACCTTCATACAAAATATACTCCCTGCTTACCTCTATGGTCCTTACCCCCTCTTTTTCACCGGCTTTTACCCTAACCACATATATTCCGAATTCAGTTTCAATATTCTCTTCCTTCGGGATGGATTCTGCCATATATCCTTTGGGAAGATGAAACTCAAAAGTATCTTTATAGGAGTGCCCTCTCTCAATCTCGAAAGGTAGTTTCCTGTCGTTAATTCGTGGAACCTCGTGAGTGGCTACAGAAATGAAATTAACTCCCAATAAAAACCCGTTAGCTAATCGGGAAGTAAGTTTTTTACCTTTGAACTGTACTAACTCTGTAAACTTTTGGTCCTGCCGGTTGTTTTCAAAAGTGATGGTTTGAAAATCCAGCTCTTGTAAATGCGGCCACCTTTCCTTGTAATGAAGTATTTGGTCATTCCTGGTTTGACTCATCAAGTGATAAATATTGCCATAAGGGATTCCGCCGGAGGTTCTTTTTACGGTTGCATTAAAATCTCCCGACTCCTCCAGTACGATTTTGGTATGGGTTTCCATTAAATTTTCTGAAAATGCATATGCCTTGGTTTTTACAATTTCACCACCATCCGGTTTAATGAGGAGAACATTCCGGTTATCGGTAAAATCTCCAAGGTAATTGAAGGGGGTAGTCTTACTGGTGCATTCCAGCCAAATATCCTCTTCCTCCTGTGGGATATTAAGAATTACGTGGTTTCCCTGCATTGTGGCAAAATTTGCATCGAGATCTTTCCTTTCTTCTCCGCCAAAAACAACTGCATAATGTGATGTTATTTCCTGGGAATCGAGAAGGGCTTTTGTGTAATTGGTGAGAGCTTTACAATCTCCATATCCCAGCCTGTCCACATCCACCGGTAACATGGGAGACCACCCTCCAATACCTAATTGCACACTTATATACCTTGTGTTATCCTGCACATATTGATAGATCAATTTCGCCTTTTCCAAATCTGTGGTAACACCCTCGAGAAGAGTCCCAATCTTTTTTAAAGTATGTTCCGGGAGTTTGTCTTTTCCGGCAAGGAGATAATCATACTGCCATTTTCCGAACTCCTGCCAGTTGGCCGCTTTTCCTTTTACACCCACAAGTGAAAATTCATTTAAGGCCACACGGAGGTTCGGAACAAATTTTTCAAAAGAAGGGCTTAGATATTCCCTTTTGTAAGCGGGTACATTCGTTATAGTATAAGAAAATCCATCATCCCATGAATTCTTGTGAATGTTTTCCAGATTTGTTTCTTCCAGCCTGAAGGGTATCCCCGGTTTATTTTTAAAATTATAAGTAGATTTTTGTACACTTAAAAAATATCCACTAACGGGTTGCCAGGGCCTAATGAATACAGTGGTGCCTGTTTGCAATTCGCTTTCATATACTATTGTATAGGGATAACCTTGGGCTGTATAATCCAGATATTGCACCCTGTCATCTGAATATAGGGTTCCCGAAGCCACGGCACTTCGTTCTTTAAAATCCTTCTGTTTAAATTTCTTTATTTCCTTTCCTTCAGCATTATAAATGATTGCCTGCTGATTTTTAATTTTTCGGTCGGTATCAAAAAATTGATACGCTCCTGCATGAATTTCTCCATATTCATTTAATATGGTGACGCTACGTTTTATATGAACATTCATTTTATCTACCGCTTCAATCTCAATAGAAATCTCTTCATTTCTTAAAACGGCATTTGCATTTGATATTAAATTTTGAGGAATTTCTGAGACCTTAACGTTCTCCTGGCCATATAGAACGGGCGCAAGGAGTAAAAGGAAAATGACAAGGCAGGTTTGATTTTTCACTTCTCGATTTTTAGAATATTCGGAACACATTATGAAGCAAAATGGCATAAAAATCTGTCCCCCTTACCTGAAAACAAGGGAGTATTCTTTTTTACAGAAATAATATCTAAATATTGCTGCCGTAAAGGGAAATAGAATTTGAAATTAAATCATTTCTATGGGTAAGGGCCGAAAGAAAAAATACAGAAGAAATTTCAAAGATTGATTTGTCAGTTTTGATCATTAACCGGTGGTGACTAATTTTTTGTACCCGATTACCGATTCACAATTGTTAATTTTTCATAAAATTAACATAAAATGTCAAACCGCCAAATTATTCTTTGTTTTTTGAATCAATAATTATGGTTACCGGCCCGTCATTTATAAGAGCGACATCCATGTGGGCTCCAAATATTCCCGTAGCAACCGGTTTTCCTAGTTGGAGGCTAAGTTTTTGTATAAATTCTGAATACAGGGGGATGGCTGTTTCCGGTCTGGCAGCCTTAATATAACTGGGCCTGTTTCCCTTTTTTGTATTTGCGTGAAGCGTAAACTGGCTTATTACAAGAACTTCCCCTTTTACATCCTGAAGGGATAAGTTCATCACACCCTTTATGTCATTGAAAATACGCAAATTGCATATCTTATTGCATAACCATTCAATATCTTCTTTTGTATCTGCCTCTTCAATCCCAAGAAGTACAAGAATTCCGGGAGTAATTTCCCCGTTTATTTTTCCTTCAATACTTACTGAAGCTTCCTTAACCCGCTGCAATACTACTCTCATTGTTCCTCGTAATTATCCATGCGGTATTGTTGTTCATCTTCCCCGGCGATGATCTGTTGATAGCTTTTATAACGGGACCAGGCGATCTTCCCATCTTCGAGAGCTTGCTTTACTGCACATTTGGGTTCATCCCGATGAAGGCAATTGTAGTATTTGCATTCAGAACGAAGTGCAAAAAATTCCGGAAAATAATTTCCCAGTTCCTCTTTCTCCATCTCCACCACGCCAAATCCTTTGATACCCGGGGTATCAATGATACGCGCATCAAAACTCAGGTCATACATCTCAGCAAATGTGGTGGTATGTTGCCCCTGTTTTGATTGGGTACTTATTTTGGTGGTTTTTAGATCAAGGGAGGGTTCCAGGGCATTTACCAATGTAGATTTCCCTGTTCCGCTATGCCCGGAGATCATAGAGGTTTTTCCAGTCATTCTAGCCTTTACCTGGTCTACATTCTTTCCTGTTACGGCCGATATTCCAATACATTCATACCCTATCTCCCGGTAAAGGGCTGCAAGATATTTCACCTCGGCAAGCTCATCTTCATTATAAGTATCTATTTTATTAAAGAGAATGATAGTTTTTATATGGTAGGCCTCTGCAGTGACCAAAAAACGGTCTATAAATGTGGTAAAGGTGGGCGGATTGTTAAGTGTAACCAGTAAAAAAGCCTGATCTATGTTGGAAGCAATGATGTGGGTTTGTTTTGAAAGGTTGACAGATTTCCTGATTATGTAATTATCGCGTTCACCAATCTCCTTAATTACGCCTGTAACTTCTTCGCTGGCTTCATCAAGGTCAATTTCAACCCTGTCTCCAACAGCTACAGGATTTGTGCTTTTTATCCCGCGTAACCGGAACTTCCCTTTAATACGGCATTTATAAAAATTCCCGTCCTCCGCTTTTACATGATACCAGCTGCCTGTAGATTTATAAACCGTGCCTTTCATTTATGCTTTTAAAATTGTTAAAGTTATCTTAAAAAGATGTACAAATTTTAATATATTTGATTATCAAAACAATTAAACAGTTAATTAATATGAACAAAATTACATTTAAATTATTGGTTTTCGTCTGTATTCTCCTCACAGGATCATCAGCCACCGCACAAACCAAACTTTTTGAACATCCCAATTTTGAAACTATTGCCAAAGACCACAAGATCATCGCGATACTTCCGTTTTCTGCAAAGGTAAGCTTACGACCTAAACAAATGAAAGAAATCACGCCTGAACAACTCAAGCAATTGGAAATTGGAGAAGGTAAAGCTATCCAGAATTCTATGTACACCTGGTTCCTTAACCGTCAAAAAAGAGGAAAATTATTAATCGACGTGCAGGATCCCGGTAAAACTAATGCTCTTTTATTAAAAAGCGATATTACAGACCTTGCCAGGTACACTCCTGAAGAACTTGCCAAGATCCTGGAAGTTGACGCAGTGATCACGGGACGTTTTGAAACAGATAAACCAATGTCTGACGGGGCATCTATAGCACTTGGCCTTCTGGTTGGTTTCTGGGGCTCAACAAATGCTGCAACTGTAAATATGAGTGTGCACAATGCCACCGACGGACAGCTTTTATGGAATTACAACAAAAGAGTAGCCGGAAGCCTGGGTAGCAGTACAGATATGCTTATTAATACATTAATGCGAAAAGCATCGCGCAGGCTGGCTTATACCAATTAATTTTAACTCTAAAAATTTAACCTCACACCTTTACGGGTGTGAGGTTTTTTATTTTATTCAATTGTTATTCGCTAATCACTTTTTTCTGATGATTGATAGATTCCTGGTGAATTGCTTTGAACAGTCTTAAAACAAACTCCTCACTTAATCCTTTTTCCTCCCCCTGCAGGATCATTTTTCCAAGGATCTCATTCCAACGGGGAGTTTGCAGGATGGAGACATTCTGGGATTTTTTCAGTTTCCCAATTTCATCTGCTATCTTCATACGCTTGGCAAGCGTTTCCAGTAATTGGTTATCTGTGATATCTATTTTTGCTCTTAAATTCTGAAGGCTGTTCTTAAATTCGGCACTTTCACTCACTTCTTTTCTTATTTTCAGATCCCTCATAAAACCTATAAGGGTTTCAGGCGTGATCTGCTGTTCAGCATCACTCCAGGCATTATCGGGATCATGATGAGTTTCCACCATTAATCCGTCGTAATTAAGATCCAGGGCAGTCTGGCACAGGTCAAATAGAATATCCCTTCTCCCCGCGATATGAGAAGGATCCAGTATTAAAGGAAGGTCGGGAAAGCGATTTTGAAGATCAATAGGTATCTGCCATTCAGGATTATTCCTGTATTTTGTTTTTTCATATGCCGAAAATCCGCGGTGTATCACGCCCAGATTCTTTATATCTGCGGTATAAAGCCTTTCAACAGCCCCCAACCAAAGGGAGAGATCAGGATTCACCGGGTTTTTTACCAGTACAGTTTTATCGGTTCCTTTAAGCGCATCAGCAATTTCCTGCACAATAAATGGAGAAACGGTAGTTCTGGCGCCTATCCACAGAATATCAATATCATGTTCCAGGGCAAGCGCCACATGCGATGGATTTGCAACTTCGGTAGAAGTGAGCAATCCTGTTTCGGCTTTGGCAGTTTGCATCCATTTTAACCCCAGAGAACCTACCCCTTCAAAATTTCCCGGCCGGGTCCTGGGTTTCCAAATTCCTGCACGCAGGACGCTAACGTCACTGTCCTTCAATTGCCTTGCAATAGTTACCACCTGCTCTTCGGTTTCTGCACTGCAGGGCCCGGCTATTACCAGTGGATGGTCCAGATTAAATGCATCCAGCCAGTTTCTAAGTTCTTTCTTGTTTTCCATTCGTGTAAATTTAATCTTTAATTTATACCCTTAAGTATGGTTTTTATATAATTGGTTCGTTCCATTTCCCCATAAATCTCCTCAAAATTGTTTTGCTCCAGCAATTGTTGAAAATGCGAGAGGTTGGCAATATATTCTGTGAGGGTTTCAAGCACATTCTCCCGGTTTTCCTTAAAAATAGGGGTCCACATGGCAGGAGAACTTTTTGCAAGGCGAACGGTAGAGGCAAATCCGCTCCCGGCCATATCAAAGATATCGCGTTCATTTTTTTCTTTTTCAAGCACCGTTTTTCCCAGCATAAAAGAGCTTATATGTGAAAGATGGGAAACGTACGCAATGTGCTTGTCATGCGCCCGGGTATCCATATAGCGTATGCGCATTCCCAGTTGCCGGAAGATCTCAAAAGCCCTTTCCTGTAATTTAAAGGCAGTCTTTTCCACTTCACAAATTATCAGGGTTTTGTTTTGGTAAAGGTGGGTTACGGCGGCTTCGGGACCCGAATATTCCGTACCGGCAATGGGATGGGCCGCCAGGAAATTTCGCCTTTTAGAATGGTCTTTCAATGATTCACATAACCTGAACTTCGTAGAGCCGGTATCTATTACCAAACATTCATCCTTTACTTTCTCCAGAATTTCCGGCACCACTTTTATAGCAGCATCTACAGGGATGGCAATGATCACAAGATCTGCCATTGCAACGTCTTCAGGCCCGGCTTCCCCATCTATTACACCCAGTTTTACAGATCTTTCAAGATGGTCCGGGTTTAAATCCATTCCAAGAATGCCGGCTTGCGGAAATAGATTTCTAAGGTCTCTCGCAAAGGAACCCCCTATCAACCCAACTCCTGTAATTATTATTTTCATCAGTTTAAATTATCTCAATCGGTTTATGGCGCGTTCAATATTCTCTTCGGTTGCACAAAGAGAAAATCTCACATAACCTTCCCCGCGGCTTCCAAAAATAAATCCCGGTGCTGCAAATATGCTATGCTGGTGCAAAAGATGATCTACAAATTCTGCTGAAGTTGTCCCGCGGGGAACCTTTGCCCACACAAACATTCCTGTTTGTCCTTGAGAGGCCTCGCAATCCAGCAGTGCCGCCAGTTGCAGGATCTTTTTCTTTCGGCCGGCGTAGATCAGGTCTTGTGCCGCGAACCAGTTGCGCGATAAGGCCAAAGCCTCCACTGCACCTGCCTGCAGCGGAAAAAACATCCCGCTGTCCATATTGGTTTTTACTTTCAAAATAATATTCAGGTTATGTTCACTCCCGCATACCATTCCTATTCTCCAGCCGGACATATTAAAACTTTTGCTGAGGGAATTGAGTTCCAGAACCCCATCTATAGCACCTTCGGTTTTCAATATACTTTTTGGATCCTCATTGAGAATAAAGCTGTACGGGTTGTCATTTACAATAAGTATATCGTGTTTTTTTCCAAATTTCACCAGGTCACGGAACAATTGATCTGTAGCCACTGCTCCTGTAGGCATATGGGGGTAATTCACCCACATTAACTTTACCGCTGTAAGGTCCCGCTGTTCCAGCTTTTCAAGATCGGGCAACCAACCTCTTTCCTCATTAAGTTCATAAAAAACAGGAATAGCCCCAATCATATTTGTTACCGCCTGATAGGTTGGGTAACCCGGGTTGGGGATTAAAACCTCATCACCTTCATTCAAAAAAGCCATGGAAATATGGGTGATCCCTTCCTTGCTGCCCATAAGAGGCAGGATTTGGGTAGCGGTATCCAGTTCTACATTATAATGGTTTTTATAAAAAAGCCTGATCGCATTTCTGAAATCCTGGGTTCCTTTATAGGGTTGGTACTGGTGTGCAACCGGATTGAGAAGTGCCTTGTTAAGACCTTCAATTACCTCCGGCGGAGGTGGAAGGTCCGGACTCCCTATTCCAAGATTGATAATAGGCTTTCCCGCTGCCTCAAGAGTTCTTACTTCCTGCAGTTTTGCTGAAAAATAATACTCACTTACCTGATTTAATCTGTTTGCCTGGATCATACTAACCGGTTTTTAT
Source organism: Antarcticibacterium arcticum (assembly GCF_007993795.1). Taxonomy (GTDB): domain Bacteria; phylum Bacteroidota; class Bacteroidia; order Flavobacteriales; family Flavobacteriaceae; genus Gillisia; species Gillisia arctica. The sequence goes on from NZ_CP042476.1 coordinate 2,059,682, forward strand.
AAATTCCCAAAATTTTTAAATGTTCTGTCATTGCTTCAATTATTTCCATGGCTTTTGTAAAGCCGGCATTCCCCTCAAATAACACGTCAACAAAAAAGGAATATTTCCAGGGGGTCTCTATAATTGGCATAGACTGGATCTTTGACATATCAAGCTCATAATCCCTTAGAATGTTGAGTACAGAAACCAAACTTCCGCGCCTGCTTTCCAGTTCAAACTTTATGGAAGCTTTGTTGAGTACCTCGCCGTTTTCTTCCTTTTTTTTGTTGCTTATTATGAGAAACCGGGTTGCATTGCTTTTTTTGGTGTGAACAGCTTCTGCCAGGATCTCCAGTCCAAAGATCTCGGCTGCCGCTTTACTGGCGAGGGCTGCAACCCCTTTTGATTGTTTTATAGAAATACGTCGCGCAACTTCTGCAGTATCTTCATCTTCGATTAATTTAATATGCCTGTGGTCCTGAAAGAACTCTTTACATTGCAATAGCGCCATTGGGTGAGAATACACCTTTTTGATATCACTTATATTTTGCCCGGGCAGGGCCATCAGGTTCATATTAATAGGCATATAATGCTCCCCAACTACCTTTAAATTGTGCTCATCCATAAGGGCATAATTTGGAAGAATTGACCCGGCTATGGAATTCTCAATAGCCATTACCGCTTCGTTAGACCTCCCATCCAGCAGGCTTTGAACAAGGTCCCGAAAAGACATACACTCCTCTACCTGCACCTGTTCTCCATAATATTCCCGGGCCACCAAATGGTGAAAGGAACCTTCTATACCCTGTATCGCGATTTTCTGTATCATAGATAATGGTCAAAAAAAAATCCCGATGTTGCCATCGGGATCTATTATATAATTATGATTTAATTACATGGCGCTCCCGATCTTATCTCTGTAATAGAAATAAAAATAATAGAAAGCGTTCCAGGTAAGTAAATTGTTCATTCTGTGTTTTGTAAAAAGCTAATTTAGAATTTAATTTTAAAAAACAGATATTTTATTGCAATTATTTACGAGAACGTTTTCGCATTTTTACCTTCGATTGTCAGATATTTAATTCGGGATAACTTTAAATCCTTACTTTTGAAAAAAGCATAATTATGTCCATTTCGGTTCATGAAATTTCAAAATATTACGGCGATCAAAAAGCGCTGGACAAAGTATCTTTCACCATAGAAAAAGGTGAGATCGTAGGTTTTCTTGGACCTAATGGTGCAGGGAAGTCTACTCTTATGAAGATCCTTACGGGCTATCTGGCGCCCAGTGAAGGAATGGCCGGAGTTAATAATCATATGCTGCCGGCTGAACTTTCGAAAGTACAGAAGAGCGTGGGATACCTGCCCGAACACAATCCCCTTTATACTGAAATGTATGTAAGGGAATACCTGGAATTTAATGCCGCAATTTTTGGGACAGAAAAGTCCCGTATTGAAGAAGTCATTAAATTAACGGGTCTTGCTCCCGAGGCCAATAAAAAGATCTCGCAACTTTCCAAGGGATACAGGCAAAGAGTAGGACTGGCAGCCGCCCTTTTACACGACCCCGAAGTTCTTATCCTTGATGAACCTACTACCGGCCTGGATCCAAATCAACTTACCGAAATAAGAAACCTAATCCTGGCAATTGCCAAAGAACAACCCGATGGCAAACCGGGAAAGACCATTTTTCTTTCCACCCACATTATGCAGGAAGTGGAGGCTATATGTGACCGGGTGATCATTATTAACCACGGGAAAATAGTGGCCGATAAAAAAATGAAGGAGCTGCGGGATGAGAAAGAACAAATCATTCACGTAGAATTTGATTACCGTATTGAAGAAGTGGCGTTGCAACGAATACCGCATTTAACCCTGGCCAAAAATATTGGCGGTTTCCATTATCAATTGCATTTTGATACCGCAACAGATATGAGGCCCGCCGTTTTTGACTTTGCCCATGATAACGGACTTAAAACCCTTCAGCTTAACAGAAAAACCAAAAACCTTGAAACCTTATTTGCTGAATTGACGGCGCCCTAGACTCAGCCCCGCACAGCGGGAGTTCATGCTCTAAATTGTGACACCTAACTCAGAATGTCCCGGGTAAGGAAAATTACCCCTTTGAGGATAGTGGGCTTAAGGGGTTTGAAATATCAGTTTCCCCGTATAGAAGGTTTCAATGTTTACTACGGGAGGTTTGTTTACAGAGATCACATTCCCCGTACTTCTTATTTCTCCTTTCAACTCCTTTTGCGGATTCACAATAAGTTTATTGGTGCCACGGTGCTGGATCTCAATTATATCTGCAATAAGTCTTTCTCCTTCAAACCGGCCATCCCCATCAGCGATATAAAGATTGAGATAATCTGTTGAACCTGTAAGAAAGAAATTGGAATAATTATCGCCTGTTATCCTTATGTAATTGGACACCAGGTCAAGTTTAAAATCTCCATTGGTATAGATCTCCTTATCTTTTTCCTGATTAAAGGAACGCAGCCAGATATTGGGAAAATTAAGGGTACCCACACTTTCCAACGTATTGTTCCCTGCATTTTGTAGCCAGGTAAGATCCGGCACCGTTACATATACAGTGGTAGTATTATATTCTCTGAAAAAATTGCAGGTATTATTGTTTTTAAGGCTCAGCCTGCCGTTTTCTACAGTGGCGGTAATATTTCCAATAAGGTTTACCCCATCTTCAATAACAACTTTATGTTCAGGCCCCTGTTCAATAAAAAGTTTTATCCTGCCATATACTATTAATTCATCAAAAGGCTGTACGTCAACTTCCCTGGAAGTTAGTTCCCCGGCTGCCTGTAGACAAGCAGGGGCATCCTCCTTGTCGCAACCGGAGGACAAAATGACCATTAAAAGTAGTAATACGATCTTTTTCATAACCTGTATCCCAATGAAAATTCAACAGCTTCTGCATTCGCGCCATGTGCCAGCACAGTGACAGAGGCAAACAGATCTTTATATAAAACGCGTTGCAGCCCAACCCTGTTATAAAGCCGGTCTACATAATTATCATATGGATAATAGGCATAATAACCCAACTGCGTGATCAACGAAAGCTTATTGAAGCTAAGCTGATGTCCCAGAAATATGCCGAGTCTTTTTCCATCTTCTTCACCAGTGGTCCTTCCCCTGGGAAAGGTGACAGACTGGTAATAAATAAATTCTTCCATGGCCCCGGAGAGGAAAAATTCGGCACCAGCCTGGAAGGTGCTTTTGCGGTTGATCCTTTTATCGGCATAGGCCGAAAGGGTGAGGAATGGATATGATTTGGAACCAATAATTCCAATTGTATTTGCGCCGCCACGCAGGACAAAATTGTAATGAAGGGGTTCTGAGAATTTTTGGGTGCGGTCCTTCGGGATATATTGCGGTTGCTCCTCTGCATTAAAGAGATAATTCAAGCCTGCGTTTATTACAAAGGTATTCGTGCTGTTGTTCGGCGATTTGAAATCGGCATTGGAATAATGAATTAATGCAACCCCTGCCTGAAATCCCAGACCTTTAATTATATTTTCACGCTGAAAATTTCCGCTGAAATATGTGGAACTCATAATTCGCGATCCATAGGCGTTATTCAAATAATTATCATCTGGATGATAGGGGTTTGTATTTACCGCCAGGCCCTGCCCTACTTTAAAAACGAGATTACGTTTCAGGAAATAGAATCCCATATGCCCGTATAAACCGTAATTATCTCCCAGATTTGGGTTTCCCATATCCTGAAAAGTGAAGGAGATCCCTACATCGGGATAATTGTATTCCGCTTCCCAGGAATCCAGGCCATACGTCTTTTGATTAAGGCTCAAAATGAGCCCTTGCGGGTGGCCGGTAATGAGATGGGAAATATGCGGATTGTGTTCTATGATACTTCCATAAAAATAACCCGCATCTAAAGAGAAATATTTCTTTGGATCATTTTGGGCATGTAGCTTAAAAAATGAAAGCAAAAAAAGGCCAAGGAAAATTTTCTTCATAGGGGCATTAAATACCGGATTCCCGCAAATGTAGCTATATTTTAAAATACGGCAGATGCAATGGCCCGTATGTTGGAACTTTTTCCCATTGAATAATAATGTAACACCGGTACTCCCGCCGCTATCAATTCCCTGCTTTGACTAATGCACCATTCAATACCTACCTGACGAACTTCTGTATTGTCTTTGCATTTAGCAATCTCCTGAATAAGGTCTTCCGGCAGGTCAACCTTAAACCGGTGGGGAATAAGATTAAGTTGGTTTTTGGTGGCAATAGGTTTTAAACCGGGAATTATAGGAACATTAATCCCATTATACTTACATTTTTGCACGAATTCAAAATATTTGGAATTATCAAAGAACATTTGGGTAACCACATATTCAGCTCCTGCTGCTACTTTATCTTTTAAGCGTTTAATATCCTGTTCCAGGCTTGGGGCCTCCATATGTTTTTCAGGATAGCCGGCCACGCCAATACAAAAATCTGTAGAATGTGAATTCTCCAGAGGTTCTTCCTGAAACCGCCCCTGGTTCATGCCGGCAATTTGTTGTACGAGATCATTGGCAAAAAAATTCCCTTTTGGCTCCGGTTTAAAATAGGTCTCGCTTTTTACAGCATCGCCCCGAAGAGCCATTACATTGTTTATTCCCAGGAAATCCAGGTCTATCAAAAAATTCTCGGTATCCTCTTTACTAAAACCGCCACACAAAATATGGGGCACAGCATCCACCTTATATTTGCTCTGTATCGCGGCACAAATACCAACGGTGCCGGGTCGCTTTCGTACTACCCTTTTTTCCAGTAATCCGTTTTCCATTTCTATATAAACGTATTCCTCCCGGTGATAGGTTACATCAATAAACGGAGGATTAAATTCCATCAACGGGTCTATGCTGTCAAAAACGGACTGGATATGCTGGCCTTTTAAAGGGGGTAAGATCTCAAAGGAAAATAATGTTTTACCGGCAGCTGCTTGTATGTGTTCTGTTATCTTCATAATCGTTCTCCCCCAACCCCTCCAAAGCAGATTTGTCCTTCCCCGGCCTCTCCGTAGCAGGGTAGTTGATGAAAATGTTTAATGTTATCTTTTTTACTCATTATCTCTTTTTTTCTTTATCTCAATACGTTTTTTACTCCTTCCACTTTCCTCTCTTTCCTCTTTTCCTCTTTTCCTTTTTTCCTTTAATCTGCAATATTAGGTCGCAGCCATTTCTCTGCCTTTTCAAAGGAAATCCCCTTTCTTTCAGCAAAATCCCTTACCTGGTCTTCTTTTATTTTACCTACCCCAAAATATCTGGCCTCAGGGTTTGCAAAATAATAGCCGCTTACACTGGCAGCTGGCCACATAGCCAGACTTTCGGTTAATTTCACCCCTATATTTTCTTCAACTTTCAAAACTTCCCAAATGCTTAATTTCTCTAAATGATCGGGGCAGGCGGGATAACCGGGAGCGGGCCGTATACCGCTGTAGCTTTCTTTTATCAATTCTTCATTTGTAAGCGACTCCTGCGGTGCATATCCCCATTCGGTGGTTCTAATCTGCTTGTGAAGGTATTCGGCAAATGCCTCCGCCAGTCGGTCAGAAAGGGCTTTGATCATAATGGAATTGTATTCATCATGATCTTTTTCAAACTCTTTTGCGAGTTCTTCTGTCCCAAAACCTGTACTTACACAAAAAAGTCCAAGATGGTCCTGAATACCGCTTTCTTTGGGAGCTATATAATCGGCCAGGGCAAAATTTGGCTTTCCCTGATGTTTCTTCAATTGTTGCCGGAGAGTGCGGAATGTCATCCTTTTTTCTTCAGTGTCCCCTTCATATATGATCTCAATATCATCATCATTAACTGAATTGGCGGGGAATAATCCGTAGATAGCTTTGGCCTGCAATAACTTCTCATCAAAGATCTTTTTCAGCAAGGCTTTAGCGTCTCCAAACAAAGCAGTTGCCTGCTCTCCCACCACCTCATCTTTTAATATGCCGGGATATTTTCCGTGTAATTCCCAGCTTCGGAAGAATGGGGTCCAGTCAATGAATTCCTCCAGGTTTCGTATGTCAAAATCTTCAATAATCTTAATCCCTGTTGTTTGAGGTACCACTATTTCTGAAGTATTCCAGTCGATTTTATATTTGTTTTCCCGCGCTTCTTCTATAGATAAGTAGTCTTTGATCTTGCCGCGCTTTCCAAAATTCTCCCGGAACACATCATATTCAGCTTTTAAATCCTCCATATATTTTCTGCGGGAATTAACTTTTAAAAGATCTCCCACAACGGTTACTGCTCTGGAGGCATCATTCACATGAACCACAGCATTTGAATATTGGGGATCTATCTTCACCGCGGTATGTGCCTTTGAAGTGGTGGCACCCCCAATAAGTAATGGCACCTCAAAATTTTGCCGCTGCATTTCTTTTGCCAAATGCACCATCTCATCCAGGGATGGGGTTATAAGTCCGCTAAGGCCAATGACATCTACATTTTCGGCTTTTGCTGTTTCTATGATCTTTTCCGGGGATACCATCACGCCAAGATCTATGATCTCATAATTGTTACACGCCAAAACCACTCCCACGATATTTTTCCCAATATCGTGAACATCTCCCTTGACCGTAGCAAGCAACACTTTACCGGCCTGACGGCGGGGGCCCACCTTATCACTATCTATGAAAGGGAGAAGATAAGCCACTGCTTTTTTCATCACCCTTGCCGATTTGACCACCTGTGGTAAAAACATTTTCCCGCTTCCAAACAGGTCGCCTACCACGTTCATCCCGGTCATTAAATGGCCTTCGATCACTTCAAGGGGCCGGGCAGCTTCCTGCCTTGCCTTTTCAATATCTTCCAGGATAAAAGCGTCTATTCCTTTAACAAGGGCATGGGTAATGCGCTCTTGTAAGGGTTTCTCCCTCCAGGAAAGATCAACTTTGTTTTCGCGTTCTGTTCCAACAACATTTTCAGCAAATGCCAATAGCCGCTCGGTGGCATCATCCCGCCGGTCCAGGATCACATCTTCCACATGTTCCAGCAGGTCTTTGGGGATATTATCATAAACATCGAGCAAGGCGGGATTTACAATTCCGATATTCATACCTGCCTGGATGGCGTGGTAGAGGAAAACCGAATGCATCGCTTCCCGAACAGGATCATTTCCCCTAAAGGAAAACGAAACATTGCTCACCCCGCCACTCAAACTGCAATAAGGAAGATTTGCTTTCACCCATCTCACCGCTTCAATAAAATCAATTGAATTGCGGCGGTGTTCATCCATTCCTGTGGCAACAGGAAAAATATTGAGATCGAAAATAATATCCTCGGGGGGAAGTTTACTTTTTGTGTGAGAAGATCATAGGACCGTTTTGCGATCTCTATACGTCTTTCAAAATTATCTGCCTGACCAGTTTCATCAAATGCCATTACGATAACGGCCGCCCCATAGCGCCGTATTTTACGGGCATGGTCCAGGAACTCCTGCTCTCCTTCCTTTAAACTTATGGAATTCACCACGCATTTTCCCTGTACTACCTGCAGCCCTGCCTCAATGATCTCCCATTTTGAACTGTCAATCATTACGGGTACCCTGGCAATATCAGGCTCGGCAACTATCAGGTTAAGAAATTTCACCATAGCTTCTTTACCATCAATAAGACCGTCGTCCATATTGACATCAATGATCTGGGCACCACCGTCTACCTGGTCCCTGGCCACATCCAGGGCCTCCTCAAATCTTTCCTCTTTTATAAGCCTGAGAAACTTTTTTGAACCCGCAACATTGGTGCGCTCGCCCACATTGATGAAATTGCTTTGGGGGGTGATCACAAGGGGTTCAAGTCCTGAAAGTTTGAGCGGCCGAAAATCCTGTCTGTCACGCTCCAACCCCCGGATATCTGTTTCTATATTTTCTAAAGTTCTTTCCTTTTCCATGCTACACTTCAGAAATTAAATGTTCTTTAATCTTTATTACCCGCGGCTTGTAATTTTTAGCCACTTCTGCAATAGCCTTTATATGAGCCGGCGTAGTTCCGCAGCAGCCTCCCAGGATATTTACAAGGCCTTTCTCGAGGTATTCCTTCACTTGTTGGGCCATTTGGCCGGCACTCTGGTCATATTCCCCAAACGCATTGGGCAAACCAGCATTGGGATAAGCTGAAACTCCAAAGTCGGTCTTTTGCGACAAGACCTCAAGGTGAGGCGTAAGCTGTTTGGCGCCAAGCGCACAGTTAAAACCAACGCTTAACAGGTTCATATGGGAAATGGAAATGAGAAAAGCTTCTGCGGTTTGACCTGAAAGTGTTCTTCCTGAAGCGTCTGTAATGGTACCACTTATCATAACCGGAATTTCAAGGCCCAATTCTTCTTTTAACTCATCTATTGCAAAAAGCGCGGCTTTGGCATTTAAAGTATCAAAAACCGTTTCTACAAGGAGTATATCCACCCCTCCTTCTATCAATGCCTTAGCTTGTAACCTGTATGCCTGCCTTAAATCCTCAAATGAAATAGCCCTATACCCGGGATCATTAACATCCGGGCTCATGCTGGCGGTTTTATTGGTAGGTCCTATTGCCCCGGCGACAAAGCGCGGATTTCCGGGATCTTTAGCCGTGATCTCATTGGCCACCTTTTTTGCGATGCGGGCACTTTCATAATTGAGTTCATACACAAGTTCCTCCATCTTATAGTCGGCCATTGCGATGCTGGTGCCGGAAAAGGTATTGGTTTCCACAATATCTGCTCCTGCAAGGAAATATTTTTTATGGATAGTAGCTATGGCCTCGGGCTGGGTTAAGGAAAGCAGATCATTATTCCCCTTGAGAGGAACAGGCCAGTCCACGAAACGGGAGCCCCGAAAATCCTCTTCGGTGAATTTATATTCCTGCAACATAGTGCCCATGGCACCGTCAAGAATGAGTATTTTTTTGGATAGAATTTCTTCTAATTTTGACATATAATTATAATTAATCATTATCAAAAAAGAAGTATGGGAAAGCATCTTTTTGTTATCTATCCACGCGGGGCGTGGTAGAATTTAGCACCTTCTCCAAAAGGAGGGTTGCCAAGGCTTCATAGGGTCTAATCCCTCAACCTTTCTTGATAACGATGTTAAATAAAATGTATGAACTTAATAAGGGCAAATATAAGGCTGCACTTTTAGAATGCAAGGAAATTCAGAAATAATTATAATTCTACCAGATCGCCGTTTAGATAAACGTCATAGCTTATCTCGGCAGTTTTCTCCAACATTTTCGAAACCGAACAATATTTGTCTATCGAAAGATCTACGGCGCGACGGGCTTTTTCAGGTGAAAAGTCTCCTTTTAAATAAACATTAAGCTTGATTCCCGTAAATACATTGGGAACTGCCCCGTCTACCCTTGATCCCACTACCTCCATTTGCAGGTCTTCCAGCTCGATCTTTTGCTTTCGCAGGATCATTACTATATCTATACTACTACATCCGGCTATCCCCATAAGCAACAATTCCATAGGACTTGCACCTTGTGGATTGGGTTCCGATTTATTGTCTAAATAAACAATATCACCACGTTCATTCTTTGTTTCAAAATGGTAATTTTCGTTAAGCCTTTTAAGGGAGATCTTCATGTGATTCGAATTTGGTGTAAAGTTAGGGAAAAGCAAATAATCTTTCATCTCTCCCTTCTTCACTTTCCAAAAGGGTTTAAAAAACCTATATTAATGCTTTCTGCAAATCCTTAATAATATCCTCAACATGTTCAAGTCCAATTGAAATTCTAATAAGGCCGGGAGTAATTCCGGCTTCCTGCCTTTCATCTTCACTCAGTTTACTGTGTGTGGTAGAGGCGGGGTGGGTAACTATTGTACGGGTATCTCCCAGATTGGCAGTTCTTGAACATAAGCTCACCTTATCAATAAACTCCCTGCCAGCCAATAGCCCTCCCTGGATCTCGAAGGAAATTATATTACCTCCCAATTTCATTTGTCTCTTAGCTATCTCATACTGTGGATGAGATCTTAAAAATGGATATTTTACATTCTCTGCTTTTTCCTCCCCTTCCAGGAATTCGGCCACTTTCAAAGCATTCTCACAGTGCCTGTCCAGCCTAACCGCAAGGGTTTCCAGACTTTTAGAGAGGATCCAGGCATTGAAGGGAGAAAGTGCCGGACCGGTATTCCTGGAAAAAAGATAGATCTCCCTAATCAAATGAGCCCGTCCCACGGTAACACCTCCAAGGACCCTTCCCTGCCCGTCCATAAGTTTAGTGGCCGAGTGAATGACCAGATCAGCACCATATTGTATCGGGTTTTGCAAATAAGGAGTGGCAAAGCAATTATCTACAACCAGTAGTAAATTGTGCTTCCGGGCCACCTCCCCCAGTAATTGCAGATCCAGGATATCCACTCCGGGATTTGTGGGGGTTTCGGCAAAAATAAGCTTTGTCTCGGGGAGGATAAGATTTTCAATGGCTTCAACTTCATCTACATTGAAAAATGTATGTGAAATATTCCATTTAGGAAAATATTTGGCAAATAGCGTGTGAGTAGATCCAAAAACAGATCGGGCAGATAAAATATGGTCCCCGCTGTCCAGCAGAGCGGCAAGGGTAGAAAACACCGCTGCCATGCCCGTGGCAAAAGCATGCCCGGCCTCTGCTCCCTCCATCGCAGCAACTTTTTCAGCAAATTCTGATGTATTTGGATTGGAAAACCTACTGTAAATATTTCTTTCCTTTTCATCTGAAAATGATGCCCGCATATCTTCTGCATCGTCAAAAATATAACTGGAGGTAAGGTATACCGGTGATGAATGCTCCTGGAAATGAGTGCGTTCCATTTGGTTTCTAATTGCCGCTGTTTCAAAATGTAGATTGGAAGACATATTTCTTTAGTGATATTTAATTTAATTTACCGGAAAGTTTAAGAATATCTGAAAGCAACCCGCGTGCGGTCACCGCAGCACCGGCGCCGGCGCCCTGTATCACCAGCGGTCTTTCTCCATAGGATTCGGTATAGATCTCGAAAGAGGCATCGGCATGGCGTAAACTGCCAAAAGGGGAGGTTTTTTCCTCGGTTACCAGTTTTACTTCCAGTTCGCCGGTTTTTACGTTCAATTCTCCAATGTGCCTTATCACTTCCCCGCGTTTCAGGGAATTTCTCAATACTTCGAAATCCTCATTCAGGTCCTCTTTATTCTGAAAAAAGTTTTCCCTGCTACTGCTCCCGTTAAGGTGAACGGGTACAAGGTCCTGGATCTTAATTTCTGAAAGTTCTTTCTTTAAGCCCAGCTCCCGGGCAAGGATAAGCAGTTTTCGCGCTACATCTTTTCCTGAGAGGTCCATTCGGGGATCGGGCTCTGTAAATCCCTGTAACCCGGCATCGGTTAAAACCTCATCAAAGCGCCTGTCGCTTTCAGAAAAAGTATTGAAAATATAGCTGAGCGATCCTGAAAACACACCTCTTACCTTTGTAACTTTTTCTCCTGAAGCATATAAACTTTTCAGGGTTTCAACAACCGGCAACCCTGCCCCTACATTGGTTTCATACAAAAACTGCTTCCTGTTTTCCTGCAGTTGTACTCTCAGGTTGTTATAAAATTTGGAAGACAAGGTATTGGCCACTTTATTGGCAGCTACCAAATGAAAACCATTATTAACCAGCAGTTCGTAATTATGAATTATCTCATCACTTGCAGTAGCATCTACAGCTATAAGATTTTCATAGTTGTTTTTATGTACGTAGGTAATAATATCCTGTAATTTGTAAGGCACCCCAAAATTGCTGAAATCGGCTTCCCAGGTTGATTTTACTCCCTTCTTTTCAAAAAATGCCGTGGTGGAGTTCACGATTACGGGAATATTTATTTCAAGCTCGCCCTGCCGGTTCAACTGTTCCTGCAATGCCAGCACCTGTTTTATGAGAACACTACCTACTTTACCTACTCCAAAGAGCACTATGTTTATTTTTTTCATTTTGATCTTTTTTATTATTAAAAATGGAATTTAAAAATTGCGACAACTGTGCATATTCTATAAGAAATGCGTCGTGCCCGTGAATGGACCTTATTTCGTGAATTGACATTTCCGGTTTTATGAGGGAAAGGTTTACATAGGTTTCCCAATTGTCTCCCGGCAGAAAAAACAGGTCTGAATTTACAGTGATAATATGAATGCTACCCTCTATTCCCGCGGCGGCGGTTAAATGGTCTCCCCTACCATTGCTAATATCTACAGTGGTTAGCAGGTGGTTCATCAATTTATATGTGGCCAGCTGAAAACGTTCTTCCAACTTTGTACCGTGATATTCCAACCAGGTTTCAATGGTCCCGGATCCTTTGGGTATATGGGAAGAAACAAATTTCTCGTGCAGCGACTGCGGACTTCTGTAAAAGGTCATTGCGTGCATCCTTGCATCCCTAAGTGGATGTGCCGAATTATTAAGAATTTGCTCCTGAACTTTACATAACGCCCTTAACCATTGAGTGGCCTTATAATCTGTAGCTACCGGGATAATATGTTGAAATAATTCCGGCCTGAGCACAGCCATTTCCCAAAGAAGCGCTCCACCAATAGATCCGCCAATTCCTGCATAAAGGCTGGTTATCCCTAAATGAGACAAGGCCCGGGAATAGATCTCAGCAAAATCGCGAAGCGTAAATTCTTTATAATTGTGAAGCAAATTAGCCGGATCTTCATCATACCCGTTACCCGGCATATTAAAAGCCAGGACCGTAAATTTTCCCGTGTCAATGCTTTTGCCGTCTCCCACCACTGCATTCCACCATCCTTTTGAACCGGTAACTTTTGAATTTCCGCTCAAGGCATGATTAACCAGTATAACGGGAGCCTTTCCCAGCTCCGGCCCAAAGGTTTCATAGCTAAACCTAATATCCTGTACCGATCCTGTTGAATTTTTAAAATCGGGGACTGTTATTTTATAAAGCATATCTTACTTTTTAATGCTGTTGGTTAAAAGGCAGGTGAATTCTTTTATATAACACCTGCCTGTTCCCCATCCCGTTAATGCAACACTTTTTTGCCAATTTTAGAGAACGCCTGTTGCAGGTCCTGTTTAAGATCTTCCAGGTCTTCCAGGCCTACCGAAAGCCGGATTAGGTCTTTAGTCACTCCCGTAGACTCCTGTTGCTCCTCACTTAATTGTTGATGCGTAGTACTGGCAGGATGAATAATGAGGGATTTGGTGTCCCCAATATTTGCGACCAGGGAAAAAATGTTGGTTTCATCGGCTACAATTTTTGCTGAGTCAAATCCGCCTTCAACCCCAAAAGTTACAAGTCCGCTTTGTCCTTCAGGCAGGTATTTTTTGGCCAGATCAAAGTAGGGGCTATCTTCAAGCCCGGGATAATTTACCCATTTTACTTCGGGTTGTAGCTTAAGCCATTTTGCGAGGGCAAGCGCATTCTCACTGTGCTTTTTAATTCTTATTTCCAGGGTTTCCAGCCCCTGCAGGATCTGGAAAGCATTGAACGGACTCAAAGCCGCACCATGATCGCGAAGGCCTTCGATCCTCACCTTGGCAATGAAGGCTGCATTCTCAAGCGCTTCATGATACACTAGCCCATGATATCCGGCAGATGGCTCTGTAAACTCCGGAAACTTACCATTGGCCCAGTCGAAATTTCCTGCGTCAATGATCACTCCACCCAGGCTGGTTCCGTTTCCATTGATATATTTGGTGAGGGAATGTATTACAATATCGGCCCCGTGTTCAATTGGGTTTAGTAATGCCGGCGTAGCTACCGTATTATCCACGAAGAGTGGGACTTTGTGCTCCCTGGCATATTTAGAAATTTCCTTAAGGTCCAAAACATCCAGTTTCGGATTTCCAAGGGATTCCACAAAAAATATCCTGGTATTCTCCTTTGCAGCTTTTTTGAAATTCTCAGGCCTGGATGGATCTACAAATGTTGTGGTGATCCCAAAGCGGGGCAGGGTCACATTGAACAGGTTGTATGTGCCCCCATATAAACTGCTTGATGCTACAATATGGTCACCAGATCTTAAGAGTGTAAGCAGGGCGGTGTTTATAGCCGCAGTTCCCGAAGCCGTAACTACCGCTGCAATACCCCCTTCCAAAGCCGCCAGGCGTTGCTCGAGAATATCATTTGTAGGATTGTTGATACGGGTGTAAATATTTCCCTGTTCAGCCAGGGAAAAGAGGTTTGCCGCATGGTCTGAATTTTTGAATACATAGGATGTGGTTTGGTAAACGGGTACAGCTCTGGTCCCTCCGTTGGCAGTTACATCGTGTCCTGCGTGCAGTGCATTTGTTGCAAATTTTTGTGTGCTCATCTTTTTTAGTTTTAGTGAATTGTTATTTATGGTTTATTGTTTCTTTCTTTTCTATCTTTTCCTTCCCACAAAATTCCAGGGTAAAAAAAAATCCCTCCGGCTGGCTTGCCGAAGGGATTTAGGAATTGAACTATATAAACTAATTATATCCTGAATTTCTGGCAATAGCGGGTCGCTGCGTAAATACACATTTGCATCATACAGCACATCATTTTTTCTATTGCAGGATTTGATCTCATTGTTTTCTGTTGCAGGTTATCGGTTGTGCGTTGTCGGTTATCGCTTTCTGTTTTCCTTGAGACACGATGTATCGTGTCACTACTTTACCTTTTTACTCTTTAACTTTTTACTCTTTAACTTTTAAAAACTCCCCTTTCGGGGGATTGGGGCAATAAAAAAAGCCGCTGCGGTGGCAGCGGCTTTGCAAATTATATTTTAAAAATATCATGCAATAGTGCGCGCTGCGGAAGCTTTCCACATCATCATACACATATTGCAAATATTCTGAAACATTTTTTCTGTTTTGGTAAAGGCAAAGTTAACGACAGAATAATTTAGAAAACAAACATTCTTCAGAAAAAAAATAAAATAATTTTTAAAACCCTTTGTTTATCAGCTTTTTGCGGAACATGAACTTTACTTTTCTCCTTAATACTTTTCTCCTTCCCTCCTTAACTTTTTTTCTCTTTCACTTTTTCTATTTTTTCGCGCCAGGGATTGAGCGGCTGTTGGAGCTCTTCCGTTTTTTTTCGGGAAGCGACCCGCGAAAGCCCGGCCCGTAGGGAGGCGCCCAACAATTTCTAAATTCCCGTTAAACAATGACGCTATTCAATCAAATTTTATACATTTGCTACTGAGATATTACAGGGACTAATTTGACTGATTGCAACCCTTAAAAAAAGCTAAAGCAGTGTGAACTTCTCTAGCGCCCCTTTCCGTCAAATAGCCTTTTCATTTAATTTTAAAGATCCTAAATGGCCTATTTATTTACTTCAGAAAGTGTTTCTGAAGGACACCCGGATAAAGTCGCTGACCAGATAAGCGATACCCTACTTGATAATTTTTTAGCTTTTGATGAAAACTCTAAAGTTGCCTGCGAAACCCTCGTGACTACAGGACAGGTGGTGCTTGCAGGAGAAGTAAGAAGCAATACATACCTCGATGTGCAAAACATTGCGCGGGAAGTAATTAATGATATTGGTTATACAAAGGGAGCTTACAAATTCAGCGGGGATTCCTGCGGAGTAATCTCGCTTATTCACGAACAATCCCAGGATATCAACCAGGGCGTAGACCGTGAGAACAAAGAAGAACAAGGCGCGGGAGACCAGGGAATGATGTTTGGTTATGCCACTAAAGAAACCGCAAATTATATGCCCCTCGCCCTGGACATCTCTCATAAGATCCTTATTGAACTTGCAAAACTGCGCCGGGAGGATAAGGATATCACTTATTTGAGGCCAGATTCCAAGAGCCAGGTAACTATTGAATACAGCGATGACAACGTACCTCAACGTATAGATTCCATTGTGGTTTCTACACAACATGATGAATTTGATGAGGATGATGAGCGCATGTTGGACAAGATCAAAAAAGATATCGTTGAAATCCTTATCCCGAGGGTAAAGGCACAGTTGCCCGAGTACGTCCAGAAGCTTTTTAATGACGAGATCGAGTACCACATTAACCCAACCGGAAAATTTGTAATTGGTGGTCCTCACGGGGATGCCGGGCTTACCGGCAGGAAAATAATTGTTGACACCTACGGGGGCAAAGGCGCGCATGGCGGCGGGGCTTTTTCCGGCAAAGATCCAAGTAAAGTTGACCGTTCAGCTGCTTATGCAGCAAGACATATAGCTAAAAACCTGGTTGCCGCCGGCCTGGCAGATGAGATCCTGGTCCAGGTATCTTATGCCATTGGAGTGGTAGAGCCTACTTCTATTTATGTAGATACCTATGGTAAATCCCACATTAAAATGACCAATGGGGAGGTCTCGAGAAAAGTGGCCGAGATCTTTGATATGCGCCCTGCGGCAATTGAAAAAAGACTTAAGCTGCGCAATCCTATTTACCGGGAAACATCGGCTTATGGCCATATGGGGAAAGAACCCCGCACTATCACTAAAGTGTTTGAAAGTCCTTATAACGGAAAGATCACCAGGGAAGTGGAACTCTTTACCTGGGAAAAACTGGATTATGTAGACAAAGTAAAAGAGGCTTTTGGTTTAAATTAGCCCAATACCCGTAAGGGATGATAAAATATCAATTTAAAAGACTGCTCCCCCCGGGCAGTCTTTTTTTGTGCTATATTCTTCGGAAAGCTTTAACAAGTGTACCCGTTTTAAATACCTATTTTTAAAAACACCAAAAATACACCTATGTCAATTTTCGGAAAAGTAAAGAATACCATTAATCTTTTAAAGTCTATAGACATGGACCAGCTTTCTAAAATAAGCAGGACCATAGATCTTCCAGATGCAATGAACGCCCTGGGAGCACTGGATGAAGACCAGCTGAAGGGATTAATGAAAATGTTGAAAACCAAACGCCGCAAAGGGCAGAGTGACCTCCCTCCCATTGATGGCGATTTTTATAACCTGGACCTGAAACTTACCCCGGAACAACGTGCCCTGCAATTGAAAGTGCGCAATTTTATGGAAGATGAGGTAAGGCCACTGGTAAATGATCACTGGAACCGGGCTAAATTTCCATTTGAGATCATTGAAAAATTCGCAAAACTGGGTATCACCGGGGTACCGTATGAAGGCTATGGATGCCCAAATATGTCATTTTTAATGGAAGGGATCATCGCCCAGGAAATCGCGAGAGTTGATGTTTCCATCTCTACATTTTTTGGGGTACACAGCGGGCTGGCAATGGGATCTATTTACCTTTGCGGCAGCGATGCCCAGAAGGAGGAATGGCTTCCCAAAATGCAAAAACTGGAAGCCATAGGCGCATTTGGGCTTACTGAACCTAATGTAGGTTCGGGCGTGGCTGGAGGGATGGAAACCACCTGCCGCTTTGACGGGGAGAACTGGGTGCTCAACGGACAAAAAAAATGGATAGGAAATGCCACTTTTTCTGATGTTACCGTGATATGGGCCAGGGATGAAGACACCAATCAGGTAAAAGGCTTCCTGGTGCGCGCGAAAGAAAATCCCGGCTATAAAGCCGAAAAAATGGAAGATAAGATGGCCCTGCGTATTGTACAAAATGCCATTATCACTTTGACGGATTGTATAGTGCCCGAAAGGGACCGGCTCAAGCATGCCAATTCTTTCAAAGATACCGCAAAAGTGCTTAAAATGACCCGTGCCGGAGTCGCATGGCAGGCCGTGGGCTGTGCACGGGGAGCGTATGAAAGCGCTCTGAAATACACCAAAAAAAGGGAGCAGTTTGGCCGTCCTATAGCATCCTATCAATTGATACAAAACCATCTGGTAGAAATGCTATCCAATCTTACCGCTATGCAAACTATGGTTTTTCGCCTTTCGGAAATGCAGGACCAGGGAATGCTTACAGATGAGCACGCGTCCCTGGCAAAAGTCTATTGCAGTATGAGAACAAGAGATGTGGTAAGCCGTGCCCGGGAAGTTATGGGCGGGAACGGGATCCTCCTGGAATATGATGTGGCCCGTTTTGTGGCCGATGCTGAGGCCATCTACAGTTATGAAGGGACCAAAGAAATTAATTCCCTTATTGTAGGCCGTGCCATCACAGGCTACAGTGCCTTTGTGAATTAAAGTGAACTCCTTTGGTGCAGGCAAAGGAGGTAGCAAATACCAAAAGTAAAATTCCAAATTCCAAAAAGGAAATAAAGATGCAGGCATTGGGGAATATAACCCTTAGAGATTAAAAATAATATTTAAAGAAAAATACATGTCAGTTTTAGTTATAAGCCCGGGAAGAGATCCTGAAGTTTGGGCAAAAGAGTTGAGGAATCAGCATCCGGGGATGAATGTTTATGTGTATCCCGAAGATCATGAAAAGGAGGAGGTGGAATTTGCCGTTTCCTGGAAACACCCGCGTGGGATCTTCAAGAATTACCCAAACCTTAAGGTAATCGCTTCAATGGGCGCCGGGGTAGACCATATTACCAGTGATCCCGAAATTCCTGAGCATATTAAGATCACCAGGGTGATAGATGAAGACCTTTCCTCAGATATGAGCGCTTTTGTTCTCGGATTGATCCTAGATCATATGCGAAATATATCCCTGCACCACTCCAGTAAAAAATGGGAGCCAAAAAAGTACCAACGAATAAGAGATGTGAAGGTAGGCATCCTGGGAATGGGGGTTTTAGGAACAGCAGTGGCCAAATCCCTCCAATTAAATGGTTTCCAGGTCTCAGGCTGGGCCAATTCTACGAGGGAGCAGGAAGAGATAAAAATATACAGCGGTGCAGACCAAATGGAAGATCTTTTGAGAGAAACATCTGTTTTAGTAAACCTGTTACCCCTTACCCCTCAAACCGAGAATATCCTGAACAAGGACTTATTTCAAAAATTACCCAAAGGGGCCTACGTTATTAATGTAGCCCGGGGAGAACATCTCAATGAACACGACCTGCTGGAAATGATAGACAGCGGACATCTAAGCGGTGCAAGCCTTGATGTTTTCAGGAAAGAACCCCTGCCGGAGGAGCATCCTTTCTGGGCACATTCAAAGATCCAAATTACCCCGCACATTGCCAGTATCACCAATCCGGGTTCTGTTGTGCCTCAAATTATTGAAAACTACGAGCGTATGACCGAAGAGGAGGAACTTATGAATGTGGTAGAAAGGCAAAAAGGTTATTAATTAATAAAACAACAATTATGAGAGAGCTTAAGAACATTCTTGTAGCCATAGATTTTAATGATTCAGTAGGAGATCTTTTGGGGTATGCCGAAGGTCTCGCGTTAAAATTTGAAGCTAAAATATGGGTTGTGCACGTGGCAGAACCAAATCCCGATTTTGTGGGCTATGAAGCGGGACCACAGTACATACGAGACTTAAAAGCCGATGAATTCAAAGAAGAACACAGGAAACTTCAAACCATAAGCACTGCTTTTGTGGGCGAAGATGTAGATTGTGAAGCATTACTTATACAAGGCTCTACCGTGGAAACCCTGCTGGACGAAGCCAACAAGCTTAATGCAGATCTTATAATATTAGGTACGCATAAACACAGTTTCTTTTATAATCTTTTTTCTGAAAGTGTTTCGCTTGAGATCTTTAAAAAGGCAAATATCCCGGTGATGGCGATACCCATAGATGAGGATGAGGAATAATTTTATGGTGTAATTAATTACGGTCTAAAAATTGTTTAGGGGAAGTACAAACCACATATCTCATGAAAATATCATTGCCGGCATTATTCCTTTTTTTGTGTAGCAGCTTTCTTATGAATGCTCAAAACCATATTGAAGTCGAGATCACCAATTTTAAGTCCAATAAGGGGGTCGCTTACATTGGCTTATATGATTCAGAGAATTCCTTTTTAAATACCGCTTTTAAAGGGGAAAAGTTGACAATTAAAAATAATAAGGTGGTATACACTTTTAAGGATATTCCTGCAGGGAATTATGCTATCTCGGCGTTTCATGATGAAGATGAAAACGGGGAACTCAGCACTAATTTTTTAGGGATTCCTAAAGAATCGTATGGGGCTTCGAACAATGCTCCTTCCCGTTTTGGGCCGCCAAAATGGAAAGATGCACGGTTTAGGGTCACCGCCGGTGAGACTGTGTACCAAAAGATCGAACTCTGATTATCTCCTTTTGGACAAAAAATTACCTGTTTTTAAAAAGATCTCACCAATTCTTCCCTGGCTTCTTCCCCGGTGGGAGGTAAAGATTTTAAACAGGTCATTTCCTTAATGGCATTGATAAAAGTTGCAAGGAATTGCTCCCTTTTTTCTTCAGAAAGCAATTCTATGGAAAGGAATGGGTTAAGGTCTTCGAGTTCTACCAATAACAGCGAATTGTCTTTTAATCTGCAGGCATCAACCCGGGTGATGCCACGTTCCATATTATTCCACTGTATAAATTCCTGCGCAAAAGCCAGGTCTTCCTGTGTTGCGGTATACTCAGTAAGGTCCCAGCGCTTTTGCTTATTAGGCGCGTACAAGGCATATTGGAATGTATCGTTAAGAAAATAAAAGGAAACCTCGTATTCAAAATCTATAAAAGGCTGTATGAGTTTTCCCTGGGGCGCTGCCAACAGCAATTCATCCTTATTAAGGATTTCCATCCCTACAGAATCTGCCCCATTCATGAGTTTTACAATATATTTTGAAGGATCTCCAAGTTTGTCAATCTCGCTCACAGAATTTACGGTGGGAATCACGGCATAACCGGCTGCCTGCAGGTCCAGCAAATATTGTTTCCCCTGTTGATCTGCCTTACCGTCAAAGGAATTGAAGCTAAGAATATTTTTTTCCTTCACGGCTTGAATGAATTCGTGATAATAGGCCTCAAAATCCATCACACAACCTATATTTCTGTAAACTATAAAGTCTACCTTTTCAAGAAAAGAAATTGCCTGTTGCGGGTGTGCAATTAAAACGTTGAAATGGGGTTGTAGCCTGGAAGTTATGAAAAGATCTTCTTCATAATAGTTACGCCCTTTGGCATTATAGTAAAGATCAGTAATATACAGAATGGTGGTCATTTGGCTGCCGGAATTAAAATTGGGCGAATTTAATATTTAAATCGGAATGGCAGTTAGAAAAATTCAGCTGAAATATTCGGGAGAAAGAATAAATTTTTAGATGAAATGGAATTTGAAAAAAGGGAAGATGGTCCAAAGCAGCGGCTGCTTCCGAAGTAAAAAGAAACCTGATTCAACCTTAGGTTTAATTTACCTTTTCCCCACGGGAATCTTAAGGCACACCAGACCCAAAACCGGAAATAAAATCGTTGTGTAAATAAGTGCGGTTTTTTTATAACCCCTTAAATCCTCCTGTTTGGCAATGTTCATAAAAGTATAGATCATCACCAGGATGTTTATAAAGAACATTATATAAAGTAAGTTTGCCTTATCCATAAGTTGAAATTTGAAAAAATATTCAGGACAAGGTAGCCTATTAAATCCTTATAAATCATTAAATAAGCTTTTACTTTTCCTTCTCCAGGCTTTTCTCATAAAACAGCACCTCTTTCTCCTCCCCCGGAAGGCGTAAAGTTTTGGTAAAGCCCAGGCCGAGTTTTTCCACCAATTTTTGGGACGCAAAATTATCTTTATCTGTAATAGCATTTATATGGGTAAGGCCTAAGTCTTCCCGTGCAGCCCGCATCAATTCACTGCAGGCTTCAAACGCATAACCTTTCTTCTCATATTCGGGAAGAAACGCAAACCCAATATCAATTCCTTCTACCCCCTGCCGGTCATAGAGGCCGCAGGTGCCTAGCTTTGCCCCATCTTCCTTTCTCAACACGGTGTAATTGGAAAATCCCAGCCGCTCCAGTTGCGGCAGCATCTTTTCGCGAATGTATTCTCCCGCTGCTTCTATAGAGCTCACCTTCCGGTCTCCTATGAATTGCAACCATTTTGGGGTATTGAGCAGTTCGAAAATAAAGGCAGCATCCTCCGGCGCGGTTGGCCGGAGCATAAGTCTTTGTGTCTTAAAGGTGTGGTGATCTGGCATTTTTTTAAAAATTTATCTTTTTCTCAAGATGGTTAAATAAAGAAGAAAACCAATTACACTATTATTCTTTACAATAAAAAAGGTAAAATAATCCCGGAGGATAGGCGGACGCTTTTATTGGAAAAAACCAATTTACCCATAATTTCAATTGCTGTTAATCAAACAAAAGAGAGGTTTTTCTATAATCATCCCCCAAATTTCAACCAATGGAATAGCGATAAAAAAAATTAGTTCTACAAAATAGCTTTTTTCAGGAAAATTTTCTAAATTGCTAACTTATTGCTTTTCAATAATATAGGGGCACCTGGCGGCCTTTCCCAAATTCCCCCTTCGCCCAATCCCTACTTCTCTGCCTCAGTAAATTTATCCCGGAATAAGTGTGTTCTTATTTTTAAAATTAACGATTAAATTATACATCATGGCAGAAAGAATTATTTACGTAAGCCGAAACGGGCAGTCACACAATTTAAAATTACGGGACAACCAGGGGCACAATCCCGGCAATAATGATCTTACCACAGACATTGATCCTAATGATACCGTGAGATGGGAGTTGGACACCAATAGTGGCCTTGAAGCCATCACCGGTATAAAACCCAGCGATCCCACCCAGCCGGCCTACAGGGGTTCACAAAACCTCCTGGCAGCCCCTCCAAAAAGTGAAAACGGAAGCTGGGAAGCTACCGTTGTTTCTCCCTCCCCGGGCCGGGGGAAATTTGAAAACTATATGATAGGTTTTAAAATTCCCAATGATGCTACCGAATATTGGGATGATCCAAAGCTTCAAATGAAATCATAAAATCCAATGAAATTTAATGGGAAAGCCTGGATCCTGGCGGCCTTTATATTTCTGGTCGCACCCGGCCTTGCCGCTCAAAATCCGGCACTGGCTGATAGTCTCATTGCACTTTATCATTCCGATGAGTCCCTTGAAAACGACCTTCCAACCTTAAAGTCAATTGCCGACAATCATACCAATCCCGATATTAAACTGGAATACGCCGAAATTCTCATTACCAAAGCTGCCAAAGATTCTTTGTATAATTACCTTCACAGCGGTTTTTTACAAAAGGGGAATGCCATGCAATTAAAGGGAAATTATCCCACGGCCCTTGATTCCTATTTCAGAAGTCTTAATTACGCTAACCTAAGCAACAACAGGCTGGGAATTGGAGCCATAAATATTTCAATTGCAGATACTTATTCCATGATTGGGAATTCCCTCACTTCAAAAAGATATTATGACCGGGGAATTGCGATTCTAAGGGAGGTTAATGACTCCATTAAGTTAGGATCTGCCTTACTCAATGTGGGTGATGAATCATTTAACAGTGGTGATTACGATGAGGCCCTGGAATATTTTTCAGAATCAGGGCTTATCTTTAAGGCAATAGATTATCCATTAGGCAGGGCTTATAATTTGGGTAATGTAGGGATGGTGTATGCCGCACAGGGAAAACACACCCTTGCCAAAAAAAATATCAATGAGGCAATTGAAATGCTGGAGGAATTGGAACAGTATTACCCAATAGCAGTTTACCTTAGTACTATTGCCGATATTTATGCAGCTCAAAACAATATTCCCAACGCTTTTGACTATGCAAAACGCAGCCATGAACTCGCCACCCGTTATGGGCTGAAGGATCAAATTGGGAACTCCAACCTGCAGCTGGCAAACCTCTATGAAGCTGCCGGAAATTATAAAGAAGCCTATAAATTCTATAAAAACTATATAGTATATCGTGATAGCGTAACAAACCTGCAGGCGATCCAGCAAATGGCCGACCTGCGAACAGATTTTGAGATCTCACAGAAGCAAACCGAAGTAGATCTCCTGGCGCAACAAAAAAGGAATCAGAAAATAATAGTAATCTCTACAGGAATTGCTTTGGTCCTGCTGGGACTTCTTGCCTTTGGTTTGTACCGCCGCTACCTGTACATTAACAAAATGAGCAAAGTCCTTGGTAATGAAAAGGACCGGTCTGATAAATTATTGCTGAACATCCTGCCGGAACAAACCGCACGGGAATTAAAAGAATTTGGCAGGGTTAAATCACAGCGCTTTGAATCGGTCTCGGTGCTGTTTGCAGATTTCAAGGATTTCACCAACCTTTCGGAATATCTGGATCCCGAAGTGTTAGTGGAAAGCGTAGATTTTTACTTTTCCAAATTTGATGAAATAATTGAGAAATACGGGCTGGAAAAGATCAAAACTGTAGGCGACTGTTATATGTGCGCCGGCGGCCTCCCCTTCCCTTCCCATGACCATGCACACTCTATATTGCTCGCTGCGCTGGATATGACCAACTTTGTAAAAGAGGCGAAAGAGAATCAAAAAGATGATGAAATACGTTTTGACATACGTATTGGGGTAAATACCGGGCCGGTGGTAGCGGGAGTTGTAGGCAGCAGGAAATTTGCCTATGACATCTGGGGAGATACGGTAAATATCGCTTCCCGAATGGAAACAAATTCAGAAGCCGGACGCATCAATATTTCGCACAATACCTATCAATTGGTGAAATTTCATTTTGAATGTGAATACCGCGGTAAAGTAGAAGTTAAAAGCAAAGGCAGTATGAAAATGTATTACGTGAATGCAATTAAATTTCACCACCCCAAACACGACCGGGGAGAACTTGTAAGGCCGGAAGTGCAGGTGTGAAAGTTGCCCTTGTTTTCAAACGGGTTAATTTCCACCCCCAAACAAAACCCTCCGGAGTCTACCATTTAATGCGAATTGAATTTCATTATTCTATGGAGGATTTAACTTCCTCTCGTGCCGCCCCCAGGATTAATTTGAAATATTAAGACAAAATTTCACAAACACAACGGAAACCTGTGACATCATTTGGAAAGGATTCCGGCACTATGCCTTTATAATTCTCGCCGTACAAGGTATCAGTTTGGGTGTATTCTGAGATCTTAAAGAGGGTAAAATCTTTGGGGTTTTTCGTGGTCTTAAATCTTACAGGATTTTTCCCCTTTACAAGGAGCAGCTGTTCTTTATCCTGAAAATAATTCTTTGCCGCAGCAAGTTCTTCATTGAAAGGCAACCTGTAATTTATGCGGGAGGCATAATCTCTTTTGGCAATGTGTTTCGGGTTTGTTTGCCATAAATAGGAAACCATCCCTGATCTCCATGAACAATAATCTTCTGCCTCTTCTTTTGTAATCCCAAGCACCGGATGATACTTGTAATCTTCAATATAGGCTTTTTTATAAATTTCCCCGTGTGCAGTTTCCAGGTTTACTAAAGGGGATAAATAGAGATAATTCAAACTCTTTATAGTATCTTCTGTAGATTCCTGATACTCTTTAAAGGTTTGAAAGCCTTTCCCGGCCAGAAAATGTTTGACCTTCAGGTATTCCATAAACATCAAATTGGTCACCGGGGTTTTATCAATATAAAGCTCCGAATTAACCTGAATTGTTCCCGGCGGGTCTATCCCCTGCTCCATTTTCTGTCCAAATGCGACACAAAACCAAAAGCTAAACAGGAACACCGGTATTTTTTGCATATAATGAGGGTTTTAAAAAACCAATATAATAATTTAAAAATAACCACCTACCTGTTTTCATAAACCGGATTTCTAAGCAATAATGCTACTTTTCTTCCAACTTAAATTCCATTGTATAATTGGCATATTCCGGTTGGGTGATACCTTGGGCATATGGAATGTTTTCAGGTTGTGTATATTTTTGAAGATAGGAAGCATCAATTTTTTTATTGATTTCATCTTCGCTGTCAATTTTATGTCCCGAAACATTTACAATTTTCTCACCGTATTTTATCTGGCCCTTGCCGGATTTTAAAAATTCGGTGAACCAGCTTCTATCACTTTTATTCCAACTCCGGGAGAATAATCTGCCATTCACATTTACCATCCAGATTGGAAGAAATGTGGGGCGGTCCAAACCACCCTTTATCTCTATTCGGGTGTGAGTATTTAAATAATCGTACAGATCTTTTTCAAACATAAACTTGTTGGCTTATTAAGCGTTGTAAGGGTGTGCAGTTGTTTTTACTCAATTCCAAATTTTATGGAAACCTCGGTTTCTACCCGTATAGGTTTAAACTCAATATCTATTTGTTTTATTTCCTGCTTCATACTTGCACCGTATCCCACCACAACCATTTCATTGAGTTCTCCGCCATAACCAAAAGTCTGGTAATATTTGTCGGTAATAAACAAGGCCCGGGTGATCTTCTGGTCCAGTGGTTTTAAAAGGTATTCGGCCTGGGTCTTGGCTTTTGCCACTGCCCTTGATTTCAAATTGAGTTTTAATTCCTCCATCTTTGAGTACTCGGTTTTATCAAGGGACACATTGGAGATCCCAATATCTTCCAGTCCCACCAAAACCCTTCCCGCGGTTTGCGCATCAAAGACCTTGAGTTTGTAGGCTTTGCTTTTCAAAACATCCTTTTGTTTTAAAAAATATTTCTTGAAATTACTTCCAAGGTCTGAAAGCGAAAGTTGCTCTTTTAAGTTGATCCCCAGCGATTCCAGTTTGGCCGCCATTTTAATTTCCAGTTCTTCTACAGATTCCCGGTTGCGGTTATCAGATTCCCGAAGCAGGATGTCCAGATAAATGATATCAGGTTTTACCAACGTATCAACCATAGCGGTTGTTTCAAGATAAGGCTGATCAATAAAATTTTTGGTTTGCCCAAAAGATACAATGCTGAAAAGCAGCATTGGGAGGAGGAGTTTTAGATTGTTCATGGAGTTTTTAGAGGTTTTTTGTGAGTGTTTTTAAAAAAAGTAGGAGCTGAAGAGCTTGATGTTCGACGTGACATTTCGGGTTGATGGCTTGTTTAACTATGGGGTTTATCCCGTTTTCTTATTATTCCGTTTATTATATTAATGGGGAAAATTATCTGGCCGAAAATCGAAAGCAATGCAATCAAATAAATTACTAATGTCAGTATATTATTGAAACCACTTTCCTTGACCGGTTCCCGGAAAAGTTGTGCTAAAATCCAAATAATTAAAATTCCGCCAAATGTTAGAATTATATGAATCGAATTTAGCTGTTTGGATAACCTTCCATTGGCTTTTAGAATAATCCAATATACCAGACCGGTTAGCGCAAAAAGAATTGAAATCGCAATGGTAAGGTTGGTTTTGCTAAAAACGTAATATGTATTGCCAAGATTTATATTCAAGATTTCATTACTCTTCAACATTCCATACAGGATTATAAAAGGTATCGAAATCCAAAAAATCAGATGTGGTTTGTTTGTAATTCTTCTCATTTTTGTTTCAATTGGTGTTTAATGTCTCGTATAAAAACAGTGCGAGCCGGCAGGCGTGATTGTCCGCATGACAATCCGCCGAGCAAGCTCGCACGATGTTTCAATTCAAAACTAATTAAGTATTGTTTTTATACCGTGTTATGTGCAGGTACGTTTAAACAATGTAATTATTCTGTCATTCCCATTTGATTAATGGCTTGTTTATCGTGTAGAGAAATAGTGAAACTTAGTTCCGTCCACGCAGTGCCTTCAATTCCTTTCAAGTTTAATTTATTACCGGTTTTTTGAATAGTGAATAGAAATTTAGACAGGTCTGCATTTTTCTGGGAACCTTTCTTTTCAAGATCTGTCATACCATACTCATTAATTGCCTGAGGATTTGAATTGTCAGGTAAAGAATAGGTTAAAGTTTTCCAAGCACAACCTTCATCACATTCCATAATTATTTTGTTATTGTCAGCTATTTGAACTGTAACTAAAAAATCAGATAATATTATTTCTTGTTTTTCCTGTCCGAATAGAGAAGTAGCGGAGAAGGTCATTACCAAGATTAAACCCATAATTTGTAATAAGTTGTATTTTTTCAAAGTTTTCATAATATATTGACTTTTAAATTTTTATCTAATTTAATAATTTATTTTCATTTTTTTTCACTTGCTTACAACGTCTCGTATAAAAACTGTGCGAGCTGGCGAACTTGATTGTCGGCAGGTTCCGACCCAAGGGAACATCGGCAGCACAATCCGCTGAGCAAGCGAACACAGAGTTTCAATTCAAGACGGGTTTGAGCATTGTTTTTATATAATGTTGGCAAACGTTTATTTATCACTTAAATCAGTGTAGTAAAGCTTGGCAGCCTCTTCAATTTCTTCGTCGAATTTATCATCAAATTGAAAACTATACAAACGCCAATCATCCTTTGGTTTATAGAATTGAAAAGTTAATCTTAAAAATTGCCTGTCAAACTTTAGGAAATAAGAATGTAATTCATACGAATCTCCCAGTTTTTTCATCACAAGTTCTTCATATCCATAATATTCCCCCACTAACTCTTCATCAAATCTTACGAGTTGGGTTTTTACATTATTTATAGCATCTTGGATTCTATTGGTCCAAGGATTAGTTTCATATAATTTATCTACTGCCAATGAGGGTCCGTGGGTTTCATAATTTCGGAAAAAGGTGTCAATAATATCTTTTGTGGTGTTCTGGGCGTAAAATGAGGTTGAAGAAAGGAGCAGTAGTAATACGATTGTAATTTTTTTCATTTTTGTCTTTTAGGTTATTTATTAATGTTTGCCAACGTATCAATAATTGTACTGGTACATTTTTCGCTATCTTTCAAATCTATTAAAATTCTGTTAAAGGAACCTACGGTAACCCGTAAATCTGTTAAAATTTTTTCAAATCTACCTCTTTGCAGGCTGGTCCTAAAAACCAAAACATTGCTTATATTTAGCCCTCTTTAAAAACCCTGATTATATGCTTCACCGAATTTTGATGACCTTACTCCTTGTAATGTCTTCCGCAGTCCTGTTTGCTCAACAGGAA
Source organism: Antarcticibacterium arcticum (assembly GCF_007993795.1). Classification (GTDB taxonomy): domain Bacteria; phylum Bacteroidota; class Bacteroidia; order Flavobacteriales; family Flavobacteriaceae; genus Gillisia; species Gillisia arctica. Next base: position 2,088,383 of record NZ_CP042476.1, read on the forward strand.
ACCACAAAAAATGACACGCTTAAAAAAGACGAAAAAAAATGGGATGTAAACAATCCCTATACGACCGATTGGAAGATCAACAAAGTTGCGCTAAATACCAGTGAAGGTACCTGGATGAACCTGGACGTGAGTCCCGATGGCAAAACCATTGTCTTTGACCTCTTGGGAGATATTTATTCAATGCCGGTCTCAGGCGGGAAAGCTACTGCTTTAACTAGCGGGATGGCGTATACCGTACAGCCAAGATTTTCACCAGATGGAAAAAGGATCTCTTTTACCAGCGATGCCGCCGGGGGAGATAATATATGGGTGATGGATGCCGATGGTAAAAATGCCCGGCAGATCACCAAAGAAACTTTTCGACTGCTAAACAACGCAGTTTGGACCGCCGATGGAAATTCGGTTATCGCCCGTAAGCACTTTACCTCAGGAAGGTCGCTTGGTGCAGGTGAAATGTGGCAATACCACCTTGCAGGAAGCGCAGGGATACAGCTTACCGAAAAAAAGAATGACCAGCAGGATGTGAACGAACCCAGCACCTCCCGCGATGGGAAATACCTGTACTACAGTGAGGATATGTACCCGGGTGGCAACTTCCAGTACAATAAGGATCCTAACAGCCAAATCTACGTTATAAAAAGATATGACCTTACAACCGGAGAAACCCTCACCATTACCGGTGGACCGGGTGGGGCGGCAAGGCCACAGGTTTCTCCTGATGGAAAGAAACTTGCCTTTGTAAAAAGGATACGCACCAAAAGCGTGCTCTATATACACGACCTGGAAACAGGGGAGGAATGGCCGGTTTTTGATGCGTTGAGCAAAGACCAGCAGGAAGCCTGGGCGATCTTCGGGGTGTATCCCGGTTTCAACTGGATGCCCGATAATCGCGATATTATAATTTGGGCCGAAGGAAAAGTAAAAAGGATCAATACCGAAAATATCGCGGTAAGCGAGATCCCATTCACGGTAGAGAACACCATTGAGATCGCAGAAACCCACAGGTCGCAACACCAGGTGTTTTCAGATAATTTCAGCTCGAAAGTGATCCGCAATGCGGTGACTTCGCCGGATGGAAAGACCCTTGTATTCAATTCCGTAGGACATCTCTGGAAAAAGAACCTTCCCAACGGAAAACCTCAGCGCTTAACCAAAGATGATAATTTCGAATTTGAACCTGCTTTCTCCCCTAACGGGAAAGAGATCATTTATGTTTCCTGGACCGATGCAGGTTATGGCGCAATTAAAAAAGTTTCAGCAAACGGTGGGAATCCTTCCACCCTTACCACTCAAAAAGGAATATACCGCAACCCAGTCTTTTCAAATGATGGGAAATTGATCGTGTTCACCCGGGAATCGGGCAACAGCGATATGGGCCGAACTTTCTCCAAAGAACCGGGGATTTACCTGATGAATGCCAATGGAGAGAATCTACGAAAAATTACCAAAGAGGGAGATTTCCCTGTTTTCAGCAAAAATAACGACAGGATCCTGTATCAAACGGGTGGGGTTTTCTTCGGAAATCTTACCAAGAGCCTTAAAAGTGTTGACCTCAACGGAAAGGAAGAACGCACCCACATTACCTCAAAATATGCCAACAGGCTGGTGCCAAGCCCCGACAATCAATGGATCGCTTTCACCAATTTGCACAAGGCCTATGTGGCACCGTTTGTAATGACCGGAAAACCCATTGACCTGGATGATAAAAGCAAGACGGTTCCTGTTACCGCGATCACCAAAGATGCGGGAATGAACCTCCACTGGAGTGATAACAGCCAGAATATACACTGGACCCTGGGCGATGAATATTTCACCAACCGGGTTTCAGAAAAATTCACGTTTTTACCAAATTCGCCCGACACTATTTCACCCATTACCGAAACCGGGATCAAGGTGGGACTGGAATTAAAGGCTGATGTTCCAAAAGGCCAGATCGCCTTTACAAACGCCAGGATCATTACTATGAACGGCGATAAAGTGATCGAGAATGGAACTATCCTGATAAAGGAAAATAAAATTGTTGCCCTTGGTGCAGCGGGAGAAGTAAATGTTCCAAACGCCGCCAAAGTATATGACCTGCAGGGAAAAACCATTATGCCGGGTATAGTAGATGCCCACGCCCATATTGGTGCTTTCCGCTATGGCCTAACCCCGCAAAAACACTGGCCGTCTTATGCCAATTTAGCATTTGGGGTAACAACCGCGCACGATCCTTCGGCATTGAGCGAGACCGTCTTCGGGATTTCTGAATTGGTAAAAAGCGGGAAAATGGTTGGTCCAAGAATCTTTTCAACCGGGATCATCCTGTATGGCGCGGAAGGAGATTTCAAAGCCGATATCAACAGCCTGGAAGATGCGCGTTCGGCTTTGAGAAGAACAAAGGCTTTCGGGGCAATTTCAGTAAAAAGTTACAATCAGCCCCGCCGCGAGCAGCGCCAGCAGGTAATGCAGGCTGCCAAGGAACTTGGAATGAATGTGGTGCCAGAAGGGGGTAGTACATTTTTCCATAATATGAATATGATCGTAGATGGTCACACGGGAATTGAGCACAACATTCCCGTAGCTCCGGTATATAAAGATATCTATACCCTGTGGAGCAACAGTACCACCGGCTACACCCCTACCCTTATCGTGAATTACGGTGGAATTAACGGGGAATATTATTTCTATGAAAAATCCAATGTGTGGGAGAACGAAAAACTGCTGAATTTCACTCCGCGTCACATTGTTGATTCCCGCTCAAGACACCGCACCATGCTGCCTGAAGAGGAATATCAGCAAGGCCCGGTACTGGTATCAGAAACCGCAAAAGCGCTTACAGATAAAGGTGTAAAAGTAAACCTTGGAGCCCACGGCCAGTTACAGGGACTTGGAGCCCACTGGGAATTGTGGTTGTTGCAAATGGGCGGAATGACCAATATGGAGGCCCTGCGCGCTGCCACTTTGAACGGGGCAGAATACCTTGGTCTTGGAAAGGAAATTGGTTCCCTGGAAGTTGGAAAACTTGCAGATCTTATAGTGTTGAATGAGAATCCGCTGGAGGACATAAGAAATTCAGAAAGCATTATTTATACCATGGTAAACGGCAGGTTGTATGAGAGTGAAACCATGAATGAAATTGGGAATGAACCAAAAGAACGCGGCAAGTTCTATTGGGAAAACACCCGCAATAATGAAGCATTCCCCTGGCATGAAAGCACCGGCAGTTTTAGCACTCCGGGGTGTACGTGTCATTAGCCTTTAGACGGTAGACGGTAGACGATAAACGTTAGTAGTTTGTAGTTTGTAGTTTGTAGTTATTTTTTTCGTCTCCCTTTAGGGAAGGGGAAAAGCGAAAAAAAAGTGATTAGTTGTTAGTTGTTAGTCGGGATTATCCGCACTGACTATCCACTTTTCACTCCCGCCCAAAATGTTCGGGCAAGCTCCTCTTTCCACTTTAAAGGCGGGGAAAGGCGAAAAAAAAAATGGAATAATATAATTGGAATGAGAAAAGTAAAATTCGGGAGTTTATTTACTACCCGGAAAATAGACGAAACCCTCATTAGAGAGCACCTGGCATTGGAGCGAACAAAGCTGGCGAATGAGCGCACTTTGCTTTCCTATACCCAGGCGGCCTTGTATTTTCTACTTGGGGGCCTTGCGCTTATTCAGTTAAAGGAATACGAGAAGATGCATTATATAGGTTATCTGGCACTTGTATTTTCGGTGTTATTCGTGACTGTAGGCATCTGGCGGTTTATTGTGCTCAGGAATAAGATGAAAGATCTCCTGCGGGGGAAAGTTGAATCTTCAGATCCGCAAGAGGAAGAAGAGTCAATTAGTTAAATGGTTAAAGGTTCAAGGTTCAAGGTTCAAGGTTCAAGGTTCAAAATTAATCAGGCTGTTTACTTTTTTAACTTTTTCACTCTTTATCTTTTTAACTCCAAATGCAAACTTTCATCCATTACTTCCTTCATTTTATTGCCATTGGGGCGATCGCGTACTGGTATGACAAAGAGAACTGGAAACGAAACTGGCTTATCCTGCTGGCAACTATGCTGGTAGATGTTGACCATATAGTTGCCGATCCCCTTTTTGATCCCAACCGCTGCGGAATCAATTATCACCCCCTTCATACCTATTATGCCATTGGAGTTTATATCCTGGGAAGTATTTTTGTAAGGCACAAAACCATCAGGTTAGTTTTTATAGGACTGTTTTTTCATATGATCACAGATTCCATCGACTGTTTGTTTATGAAGTTTGGGTAGTGAGTAGTGAGTAGTGAGTTTTGGAATTTCTGCGAAATTCTGCGGATTCTGCGGGATAAATTTTAGAAGTAGATGATGTTCAATACACAAAAACTCCTCTTAATATTTTCTCTTTAACTTTTGCTGAAATATCTCTCCACTTTCCTCTTTCCACTTTCCACTAAGCGATAGCTGCCAAAAAAAAACTTGTATCTTTATCGGCATTCGTTTAATTTCATCGCCTTCAATCTAACCACCGGAAAATTATCAAAATATGCATGTAGCAATTGCAGGAAATATTGGCGCGGGTAAAACCACCCTTACCAAACTATTGGCTAAACATTACAAATGGGAACCTCAATATGAGGATGTTCTGGAAAATCCATATCTGGAAGATTTTTACAATAAAATGGAGCGCTGGTCCTTTAATTTGCAGATCTATTTCCTCAACAGCCGTTTCCGCCAGATCCTGCAAATTCGCGAAAGCGGTAAGAAAATCATCCAGGACAGGACCATTTATGAGGATGCGCATATTTTTGCTCCCAACCTGCATGCAATGGGATTAATGCCTAACCGGGATTTTGAAAATTATAAATCCTTATTTGATCTTATGGAAAGTGTGGTGCAGGGCCCGGACCTGCTTATCTACCTTAGAAGCAGCATTCCCAACCTGGTTTCACAAATTCACAAGCGCGGACGGGAATACGAAAATTCCATTTCTATTGATTATCTTAGTAGACTAAACGAACGTTATGAAGCCTGGGTTCATAATTATGACAAAGGGAACCTCCTTGTAATAGATGTTGATGATATTAATTTTGTAGACAACCCGGAAGATTTGGGGAGTATCATTACTAAAATTGATGCCGAATTGCATGGGTTGTTTTAATAAAACAACCGTATTATGGAAACTTCTAAAAGACCAAAGCACAAGGGTTCTGCAACCTTATTGGCGAATCCTTTTTTAGAAAGACTAACCCATACCCCAATACATTACCCACTTATTATTTTTTCGGTGATCTCGGCAATTCTTATTTATTACGGGATCGTTGAGAAGGGTTTCGGCGTTCCCGGAATGATCCTGCTTTTTTTTGGAGGAATGTTCTTTTTTACTTTTATAGAATATCTCACTCACCGCTTTCTTTACCATTTACCCACCAGCGGACCAACTTCAGAAAAGATAGCGTACACCATGCACGGCGTTCATCACGACTATCCTAAAGATAAAACCCGGCTCGCAATGCCTCCGGTAGTAAGCCTTATAATTTCTACATTCTTGTTTGTGATCTATCGCGGTATCATGGGCGATTATGTATTTGGGTTCCTTGCCGGATTCTTAATGGGATACACTACCTATCTGGCAATCCACTATTCCATACACCGCTTCCGGGTACCCAATAATTTCTTCAAAGTCCTTTGGCACCACCACAGCATTCACCATTACCGTGAAACCGACCGTGCCTTTGGGGTGACCTCCAGCCTATGGGACAGGGTGTTTGGAACGATGCCCCGGAAAGTTAATAGGGAGTAGTGAGGAGTGAGGAGTGAATAGGGAGTAGTGAGGTGTGAGTAGTGAGTTCGCTTCGCTCAGGTTCGGGGTTTGATGTTTATTGTTTTTTTCGCCACCCGCCAGGGCGGACCGGGGAATAGCGAAAAAAAATTTGTCGATAGCCAGTAAACGGCAGACTTCGATCTTTCTGGTTACATTCAGCAATAAAAAAATTATTAACGCACAGTATCCCCTTTTCACTCCCGCCCAAAATGTTCGGGCAAGCTCCTCTATCCTCTTTTTTTTCCGTTGAATTTCCCCTTCAGGGGTTAGGGGGACTACATAATAAACCCGTTCTCCCTGGCATGTTCTTCGGCCTCCACAGAGGTATCAACCATTAAAACCGGGGTGGTTTTAAAATTATCTACTATGCTGCGTATGCGCTGCATTTGTTTCTTGTGCTTCACACTTCTTAAATAAATCGCCAGGATCCTGTCAGGATATTGCACGGCAATATCGGTATATATACTGGCATCGTGCTCCCCGCTGTCGCCAATGAGAATGAAATTAAGATCGGGATAGGTCTTAAGAATATTGATGATCTCCTTTTGTTTGTGGGGTTTTTCAGGTTTCAGCGACCGGTCAAACGGCCCCCTGAAATTGCGCAACAGGATCGGCCCTTTCGGGAATTTATTGAAGTCCAGAAATAGTTTGAGATATTGATATAAATTCCAGGGGCTGTTGCTAAGGTAAAATATGGGGTTCTTGTTTTCCCCATTCTTTCCAAGGTGTAGTTGCTGGTAAAATTCCGGTGCCCCTTTAAGCGGAATCCGGCTATAGGCATTGGTAAGCAGGGAGTTTTTCAGCAATCTTAATTTTAAAAAGGATGTCACTCCGGTATGCAGGATTGTATCATCGATATCACTTATTACCCCGTATTCGGCACTCTTTTCAGGAATTAAAAGCTCCCCCTGGAAATGCTGATCTTCTTCATAAACCGGCACCCCATCTCCCTCCCTGAAATACAAATGCACCTTTACCCAACCTTCTTCATCTGCCCGGGAGGACAGGTCTTCAGAAATTGTCTTGTCAAATAGAAAATATCCCTCGCTGTCTGACTTGCCCGTTAAACTAATAAGGTCCGGAATATGAAGGTCTACCTCTGCATTTTTAATTTCATAAGTATTGAACTGCCGGAAGGTATTTTTGATGGTAGTTATAAAACCCTGATCCTCTACTATCTTTAAGGGAACATCATCCAGGGCCCTACCCAGCAAATATAAGTGATGCGCAGTGCCGTAACTACGGTAAGGCGTTATAAGTACGTTGTCAATTTTTCGGGATCCAAAAGTTCTTTTAAACCTTTTTAGCATTTGAAGAGGGTTAGTTGATTTTGTATTCAGCTTAAAAATAGTATTTACAGCAATCTTTGTGTAAAATATCCTTTGAATTTAGGCAAATTTTAAGAGGAAACGCCCGCTTAATCCTCGTTTAGGTGATGAAGGGCCGTTTCCATATCGATTCCTTTTCCCAGCACCTTTTGAAAAATATCTCCTAACTCAGCGATGCGGCCCGGCATGGTCTTTATGGTAAAATCCTGCATTTTCAAGCCGGGTTTCACCTCATCCCAGGTAATAGGGGCGGATACCGTAGCTCCGGGTTTTGGCCTAACACAATAAGGTGCAGCAAGGGTTTGCCCTTTCCGGTTCTGCAAAAAGTCCAGGTAGATCTTCTTTCCCCTCTTTTTGATATTCCGCTCCATGCTTGTTGTGCCGGGCAACATTTCGTGAATGAAATAACAAAGCAGTTTGGTGAAATCCCGGCCCTCATCATAAGTGTATTTTGCCTGCAGAGGAATATAGATATGGAGTCCGCTGGAACCTGAGGTTTTACAAAATCCATGGATCCTGGCCTTATCCATTACCTCTTTTGCCGCCTGGGCTACTTCTATGACTTCTTCAAAAGTGTTCTTTTCTGAAGGGTCTATATCTATTACCGTAAAATCGGGATTATCAAGCTGCTGAATGCGGGAGCTCCACGGATTGATCTCTATACACCCCAAATTTGCCATATACAGCAAGGTGGCTTCATTCTGGCACAGAAGGTATTCTATATCCTTGTTGGATGATTTTGAGTGCACCCTGAAGGTCTCTATCCATTCCGGAAGAATGCCTTCATTATCCTTTTGATAAAATCCGGGCTTATCAATCCCGTTGGGATGCCGGTGCATATTTTCCGGCCTGTCTATTAAATATGGCAACATAACATCACTCACTTTAATATAATAATCTATAAGGTCATATTTTCTATAACCAGATTCAGGCCAGTAGATCTTTTCGAGGTTGGTGAAGGGCACCTCTATGCCGCCAATCTCCAGGTGACCTGCTTTTGCAGACTTCCCCGCATTGGAGCTTTCCTCTACGCCATCAGGATTTTCAATTACTTTTTCCCCTGTGATCTCGGTAAGGCTCTTATCATCCCGAAGACCTTTATAGACGGGGTGGCGTAAACTCCCCGTTTTGGTCCATTCAGTAAAATGCACCTCGCAAATAAGCTGGGGTTTTAACCAGTGTGGAGTGCGACCTTTTAGATTTATCTTCTTTTTGAACGGACTTTCCGCAGTCTCCAGTTTTTTAAATTTGGTCAACAGCTTTTTTTGTTCTGCGGCTGAAAATCCGGTGCCACAGTTCCCAATATAGGTAAGTTTTTCATCCCGGTACATTCCAAGAATAAGTGAACCGAAAACCGCACCCCCGCTTTCAGAATCTGTGTACCCGCAAATAATGGCCTCGGTGCTTTGAACAGCTTTAATTTTCAGCCAATTTTCACTGCGGTACCCCGGGCTGTATCTGGAATTGGCTTTTTTGGCTATCACCCCCTCCATCCCGGCATCTATGGCGCGTTTATAAAAAGTACTGCCCATCCCTTCCATATGGTCACAATAAAAAGTGTGATAGGTGCCTTCAATAACTTCTTCGATCAAGGATTTTCGCTCCAGCAAAGGGAGGTCAAGCATGCTCATCCCATTTAAATACAACATATCAAATACATAGAAGCGCAGTTCTCCCAGGGTTTGGTCGTCATAATTCTGCAGTTTCTGAAAATCTGGCACCCCTTTTTTATCCACTATAACAACCTCCCCATCCAGGATTACATTATGCGGAATTTGTTCAAGATCCCTTTTAAGCCGTGAAAATTTAGAATTAAAGGAGACCCCGTTGCGAGAGGAAAGATCTGCCTCGCCGTCTTTTATATTGGCGATCATCCTGTAGCCGTCCCACTTGAGTTCGTAGATCCATTGGGGATCATTAAAGATCTTTTTGGTGGCGGTAGCAAGCATTGGTTTGATGGTTTCGGTAGGCTGGAGGCTTTTAACTTTGGGTGCCGGTTTAGGTTTCGCCGCCGTAAAGGGTGAAAAATCTTCGGCATCATAAGCAAGATCTGTAGAAAAATCATCGGTCTTTTTTATGAGCAGCCATTGGTTCCCTTTCTCACCTCTGCTGGTCCTTACAAGCGCAAAAGTGCCTTTGATCTTTTTTCCGAAGAATTCCAGCTTCAAATCTCCTTTTTCAAATTGCTGCAGCAGTTCCTTTTTGCTTATCCCGCCGGTGCCCTGGTAAATACCTTCATCCCAAATCTCCATTATCCCTGCGCCGTAATTGCCTTTTGGGATGGTTCCCTGGAAAGTAAGGTATTGAATAGGATGGTCCTCCGTTTGTATGGCAAGCCGCTTATCACCGGGATTCAGGGATGGCCCTTTTGGCACTGCCCAGCTTTTTAAGGTCCCCTGCATCTCCAGCCGCAGGTCATAATGCAGGCGGGTGGCCTGATGCCGCTGGATAACAAAGCGCAGGTCCCCTTCACTTTTGGGAATAGAACCTTTAGGCTCGGGGGTAGTATCAAAATCACGCTTTTTGAAATATTCTTCTAAGCTCATTTAGGAAGCCTTGCTTTTCTTTTTCTCGAGACTGGCTTTAAGCTGTGCCATAAGATCTGATGCCGCAGTAGGCTTGCTTTCGTAGTTGGAAGCTTTGGCCTTTTTCCCGGCACTTTTTGACTTGATGATTTTCATTAATTGATCATTATATACATCTTTAAATTTCTCAAAACTAAACTTGGTGGTGTATTGATCTATTAGTGAAATAGCCATATCCACTTCTTTTTTGGTCACTTTGGTGTCGGGCAATTTTAACTCGCCGGGATCGCGAATCTCATCGGCAAAACGTACAACGTGCAGGACCAGGGCATCTTTGTAAATTCCCACAAGGCTAAGATGTTCTTTTTGCCGCATCACAAAAGTCGCCACCCCCAGCTTTTTGGTCTTTTTCAACGCATTGCGAAGCAGATTATAGGATTTCCCTCCTTCTTTTTGTGGTTCCAGGAAATAGGGTTTTTTAAAAAGCACATCTGCCACTTCCTTCTCCTCAATAAACTCCTCAATATCTATGGTCTTGCTTTTTTTCATGTTGGCATTGTCAAAATCTTCTTTTTCCAACACCACATATTTTTCACCCTGTTTAAAGCCCTTTACAATATCCTTCCACTCTACCTCTTTCCCCGTTTCTTCATTGACCCTTTTATAGCGTATACGCGAATTGTCATGCCTGTCCAGCATATCGAGTTCCAGCTTCCTGTCCTCAGATCCCGAATACATTTTTACGGGAATTGACACCAGGCCAAATTGTATTGAACCATTCCAGATCGATCTCATAATTTATTTCTTAAAAGGCAGAAAAAAACCTCATAGGTTTGCTTCTTTAATTTTTACTGAAAAATCTTTCCCGCGACGGGCGCAAATGGAAAGGGGAATTAAATTAATACTTTTAATTCCCCCTGTTCTTCAATTTATTAAAACTTTAGCTTATTGAAAGGTTATAGGTTAGGAGTTAGAAGTTGGGGTGGTCTCACGGCCATCGGGTTTCAGTTGGCAATTGTGGATTGTAGATTTTTAGAGTACCGGTTTTTGGGGTCTCGAATAGAATTGATGATTTCTAAATTGTGTAAAAATCACTTAAACCAACAAACTACCGACTAATGACTAACGACTAATGACTAACGACTAATGACTAACGACTAACGATTTCTAAAACCATCAGGAATTACGAAGAGCCTTGATAAGCTCTTCCTTGCTCATCTTGCTCCTTCCTTCTATTCCAACTTCTTTGGCTTTATTGTAAAGATCTGTTTTGGATCGATCTTCATATTTCTCAGCCTTGCCGCCTTTTTTTCCGGCATCGGGCGTATTTGCGATACGTGCAGCTTTGGTCTTACTCATCCCTTTATCTACAAGGGCTTCGTACTGCTTTTCATTTTTGATGTGTGATGTTTTTCCCTGTGGCATAATAATATGGATTTAGGTTATACATAACTTACCTATTAAGTTAAGGAATATGGATCACGCAGCAATTTCCCCGGCTAAGGTTTATAAAAGGTTTAGCATAATTTTAAAGTTCCTTAATAGAATTAGTGGCATCCCTGAAATAAAAAACCCGGAACCAAAACGCTCCGGGTTTTGAAAATTATTAATTCAGTTATTATTTAACTGCTGAATAGTCTACAGTATTTTTTAATGAACTAACAGCAGCTTCATTTTGAACTTCCAGGATCATCCCTGTTGGTGCATCAGCCGGAATGTTGGGTATATCCTCTTCCTCATGGCCTCCCAAAATTGGAGCAAGCACCAGGCCTATAAGACAGGTTAGTTTAATAAGAATGTTCATTGAGGGCCCTGAGGTATCTTTAAATGGATCTCCAACTGTATCTCCGGTAACTGCCGCCTTATGTGCTTCAGATCCTTTGTAGGTCATTTCCCCGTTGATAAGCACCCCTGCTTCAAAGGATTTTTTTGCATTATCCCAGGCACCTCCTGCATTGTTCTGGAAAATAGCCCAAAGTACACCGCTTACGGTAACCCCGGCCATATAACCCCCAAGCATTTCAGCAATAATTAAATTGTCTACACCAAAGATCATAGGGATAAGGGCAATTGCAATTGGAAAACCAATGGTAAGTGCTCCCGGCAACATCATTTCTTTTAGTGCCGCTTCTGTAGAGATGGCAACACATTTATCATATTCCGGTTTTCCGGTACCTTCCATAATTCCGGGGATCTCCCTGAACTGGCGTCTCACTTCTTCCACCATCTTCATAGCGGCTTTTCCTACTGAATTCATTGCAAGAGCGGAAAATACCACAGGTACCATCCCCCAATAAATAACATCGCCAATACCGGCGCTTTAAAAATGTTGATTCCGTTTATGCCCGTGAAGGTAACATAAGCCGCAAATAATGCAAGAGAGGTCAAAGCTGCCGAAGCAATTGCAAAACCTTTCCCGGTTGCTGCAGTAGTGTTACCAACCGAATCAAGAATATCTGTACGCTCTCTAACTTCAGCCGGAAGTTCGCTCATCTCGGCGATTCCCCCTGCATTGTCTGAAATTGGTCCAAAAGCATCGATTGCAAGCTGCATGGCGGTAGTTGCCATCATTGCGGAAGCAGCAAGTGCCACCCCGTAGAAACCTGCAAGCGCATAAGAAGCCCAGATCGCCGCGGCAAATAAAAGTATAGATCCAAAAGTGGAGATCATACCTGTGGCGAGACCTGCAATAATATTGGTTCCTGCCCCGGTGCTTGATTTTTGAACAATTGAAAGCACGGGTTTTTTTCCTAATCCTGTATAATATTCGGTAACGGCAGAGATCAATCCACCAACGGCAAGTCCTACAAGTGTTGCATAGAACACCCTCATGGAGGAAATCACTTTGTACTCAAAACCTTCAGCCCCTCCTATGAAGAATCCCATCGTCATTGTTTGTGCCGGTAACATCCAGCGAACAAGGAAAAAACAGGAAACCGCTACCAAGCCAATTGACAACCAGTTCCCGAAATTAAGGGCACTTTGTACTTCTGCTTCTTTCGCGGAATTATTTTTAATCTTAACCACCAAAGTTCCAATGATGGAAATAATGATTCCCACCCCGGCTATTGACATTGGCAGCAAAATTGGGCCTATTCCCCCAAATCCCTGGTCTATGATATTACCGCCCATATCCTGGATCACATAATTCCCCAATACCATCGCGGCAAGAACTGTAGCTACATAACTCCCGAACAAATCGGCACCCATCCCGGCCACATCTCCTACGTTATCTCCCACGTTATCTGCTATGGTTGCAGGGTTACGGGGATCATCCTCCGGGATACCGGCTTCAACTTTTCCAACAAGATCTGCTCCAACATCGGCAGCCTTAGTGTAAATTCCACCACCTACACGCGCAAAAAGGGCTATAGATTCAGCTCCCAGAGAGAAACCTGCGAGGGTTTCTAGAACTATGGTCATATGAGCTGCACTCGTCCACACACCTCCCATAAAGTAATGGAAGAAAAGAATAAAGAAACCTGTCAAACCAAGAACCGAAAGTCCGGCTACTCCAAGCCCCATTACAGTTCCTCCTGTGAAGGAAACCTTTAATGCATGCGGTAAACTGGTGCGGGCTGCCTGTGTAGTACGTACATTGCTTTTGGTAGCGATCTTCATTCCCATATTCCCGGCCATTGCAGAAAATACCGCTCCAAAAATAAAAGCTATAACTATTAACCAATGAGTGGTAGGTACAATAAAAGAAACAGCGGCCAACGCAATACTGGCAATAAGAACAAAAATGGTAAGTAATTTATATTCGGCTTTAAGAAAAGCCAGGGCCCCTTCATAGATATGTGAGGCAATTTCATGCATTTTCCCGTCGCCGGCATCCTGTTTCAAAACCCAGGATCTTTTTATGTACATATAAATTAGTCCCAGCAAAGCAAGGACTAATGGGGCATAAATCATCATTGATTCCATAGTAGCTTGTTAAATTTTAGTTAATGCCGCTAATGTAGTAAATCAATGATAATTAAAAAAGCAATAACTTTTATAAGGTTATGGCTTTTAATTATTAAAAATGTATGTGGTTTTCGGAGTTATATTCCGAACCTTTCTTTATCTCCTTCGTAATTTTTGTATCTATCTATACACTGCTGTATGATACTTTTTGCTTCGGCAGCATCTCCCCAACCTCCTACATCAACTTTTTTCTTTTCAAGATCTTTATATACTTTAAAGAAATGCTCAATTTCCATCAACAGGTGTCCGTTCAATTCATCCAGGTCATTAATACGGTTCCAGATAGGATCTGAGACAGGCACACAAATAATTTTTTCATCCGGCCCTTTTTCATCTGCCATATGAAATACTCCAATAGGTTTCACTTCCATTACAATACCCGGAAAGGTAGGTTCTGCAACCAGCACCAACACATCCAGCGGGTCGCTGTCTAAAGCAAGGGTATTAGGTATAAACCCATAATCTGCAGGGTACATCATGGAAGAAAAGATCATACGGTCATAACGTACTTTCTTTAATTCAAAATCATATTCATATTTGTTTCTACTCCCTTTGGGGATCTCTATTAATACATCAAAAGTCTCAGACATTTTCTTTCTTGTTTTCAATTTTTAAAGGCTGCAAAGATACTAATTAAAGAGACTTTAAATGTTATTTAAAAGTGAAAACCTAAAGTGGCTGTAATACCAAATTTCCTCGCATCGGGATTTTCTAAATAATTGCCCCTCCAATGCGCATCTATCCTAATGAATTTAAAGATATTTCCCACGCCGGCGCTATATTCAAAATAGGGTTCCTTTGAAGGTGCAAGAAGCGGAATACCGGAGGCATCTATATTTTTGTTTGCTTCTGAAAGTTCTCCCCATACCCCCCGCACTCCAAGATACTCCCGCAAATTGAAATTGCGAAGCAGGGGAACATAGGCAAAGAGTTTGCCGTTGAAATTATGTTCAAAATGAGCAGAAACATAGGTGTCTGTAACAAATTCGTAAAAATTGAGCAGCGGGAAAGTATTGTAGATCCCAAAAAAAGTTTGGTTAGCAGGGATCACATTGAGCAATCCAAGAGGTACCTCCCCGTCAATGGTCCCGGCTTCGAGCCGGATATTTGCAAGCCCAATTCCGCCAATCCACCAGGGTTGATCATAAAAGAACTGATATTTCCGGTAATTAAAATCACTTTGAAATATACCTTTGACCCCTACGCTGTAATTAAAAAAGAATGAAGGAAACCTGCCGCCATTTGTAACCAGGCGCTCCACTCCAAATCCCGTAAGGTGCCTTCCGGGATAATAACTTAACATGGTGGAGATCTCGGTTTGGGAAATGGAAGTGGAAATTATGTTTTGATCTTTATTTTCATACCAGGCAAGGCTGAAGGAGGGGGATGCCGATTCCATTACACGGTGTGATCCCGCAAAACGTACCGTAAAATTTTCCCAGGGTTCTATCTCCAGCGCAGCCATGGAAAGTTTTATGTTACTTAGTTTGTTGTTATCTCCCACACTTATAATGGAGGAGGAAGCGAGGCTTCGCCCCAGCACGTCTGTAGTATTGGTTAGGCTGGCACCCAGCTGCTCCACATCATCGCGGTATCCCGCCGAAAAAATAAGGCGGTTTTGAGGTTCCAGCAATACTTTTCCCAGCAGGCCATATTTCAACTTTTGGTCTTTAAAACCATAAGCCGTGTATCCTTCAATTCTCCAGGGATCGTGTTGGCCAAAATATGTCCTTGCCCCCAATCTTAATCTAAGGCCTTCAACCTCATTATAGTTCACAAAGGTAAAGACGGGACCAATGTCCCAACCATCGAAATCTATATATCCCGTGGCCGCAATACTGGTCACATTATAGATCCTCTTAAAGGCAGGTAGGGTACGCAGGCTGTCAAGCATTTCATAAATACCACTCTCATGGCGGCTTAAAGCTTCCAGCCTGTTTTGTTCCCAAAATTCTTCATTACGGTTGTAAAGCGGCTTTTCAAAACTGGTAACTTTCCGGTTATAAAAAGCATCATCCATAGGCCGGTTGAACTCGTAGTTATCATAAAGCACCGTTCGCTTCCCGTAAATACCCCCGGCATCATCCTTCCTTTCAAAGGAGAAATCGGCCATAAAGAAATCCCTTTTAAGCAGGAAAACCGAATCGTTCACCACCTCATAATCCATCGAGAGATACACCCCGTTTACCCAGTTGATATTGGCATTTTTGGACATTTCAAGATCTATCTTCTTAATGGCAAAAGTGGTATCATTTACCCAGAAATTTCCTTTAAAGGTGAGTTCGTTCTTCCGGCGGGGATAGTAGACTATATTATAACTCCATTTGTTTTCAATAAAAGCGCTGTCGGCCAGAATGTAGTTGTAGGTGTCGATCCCTGTTGTGGACAACGGACTTATAAAGTTCTTGTCAAAGATCCTGAGATAATTATCGTAGATCTCATTTTCTATGTACATATCCTTAACAGCATCAATTAGAAACTTGTTTTCATTGAAACCCGAATTCTTATTCCCAACCAGCACCTCTTTTTTCCTTCCGTTCACATTATCGCCATATACCCGGTGAACAGATTCATTGATGAAAACAGGTAAAAAGGATTTCCCGGTCACAACGCTTGTGTCTATTTTATCAAAAACGAATTCCATCCCGCGGAAAGCTTTACTGGTGATCACAGCACTGTCTATGGTATTTAGATCAAATTCCAATTTTTCATATTTCCTGAACTGGTAATGATCAAACATACGGGTGCCGTTGCTGCGGCGGTTTTCCCAAATTTTGCGAAGGATATCGAGGGCCGGATTGTTCTTTTTGGAGGTCTTGCCCTGAAAGATCCAGACTTCAGTAAGTCCCTGCGATTCCTCCTGAAGAATAATTTCTAGCCCTGTATTATTTCCTTTTTTAAGCGGAATTGTGAGCGACTGATAACCTATAAAGGAAAACCTTAGAGAATCTTGCTCTTTGGGGGAATTTATATAGAACCTGCCATCTTCAGAGGTGATGGTACCTTCAGCAGAATTGGGAAATATCACATTTACAAAAGGCACAGGCTCTCCTCCAATATCCTTCACGACCCCTCCCGCCCGGGTCTGGGCCCAGCCTTGAAAAATGGTAATAAAACATATGGCAAAGAGAATTCCTTTCATATGCCGCAGGCCAAACAAAGACTTCATAGATTAAGTTGAAGTTCCAAAGGTAACAGGATTTTTGATTGTTAGGAGGTGCCCTGAATATTGAATACTAATTTTGGTTTCCCTATTTGGTGCTAGCATAGAAAATAACTTTTAGTCCCTTTATGTAAATTTAATCTATATTAGAGTTTATTTCACTGGACTTTTTCCATCCCTACAAGGAATGGCCTGGCGATATTAGTGAAACAGGCCCTTCAAAGTACCGTAAAATATTTCTCCAATGAATTTATCACATTTAAAGATCCTGATTCTCATCTTCCTGCCAATATTAATTCTTGGCTGCACTGTTAATGATGATGATGGAACTGGCGACGCACTTCCCCCTGTTACAACTCAGGGTGCCAGTACCTTCGGATGTAAAATAAACGGGCAGGTTTTCTTGCCAAAAATGAAATCGTGCTTTCTCTGTGGCTGGCCGGAGGAAATGAGATTATCATATTTTCAGTCAGGCAATATTTACCGACTTGGGATTAATGCATATAATGATATAAATGGAGATGTATCTATGCACTTAGACTTATATCTTGACGAACCTTTGGCAGTAGGTGTTTACGAATTGTCAGAAAGTTATATCGCATCAATTGACAAAACCTGGCCTAATGCGGCAACCAACATAAACCGAAAGATAAACGGCGAACTCATTAATTCTTCTTTCGGGACAAACTCAGAAATTACAGGAACTTTAGAAATTCTGGAGTATAATATCTCTGAGAGATTTATAGCCGGAATTTTCCAATTTCAGGCAATAAATCAGCAGGGGAAAATTGTAGAAATTAGTGAGGGCCGCTTCGATATGAAAATTTATTAAGCCTTAATATTTTAAGTTTTGCCCACAAAAAAATGCTTTTCCCTGAGATCAGAAAAAAGCATTTTTGAATATTAAGATTGTGCTTCGGGGATCTTCTCCCGGGCGTATCCCAGGAATATTATTTTTTGTACAAAACCTTTTTCACGGCTTTTATAACATCGTTGCTGTTTGGCAACCATTCTTTTAAAAGCTCAGGTGAATAAGGTGCAGGAGTATCTGCAGTATTTATTTTGATTATTGGTGCATCAAGGTAATCAAATGCCTGTTCCTGTACCTGGTAGGTGATCTCTGTTGCCACATTTCCAAAAGGCCATGCCTCTTCAAGGATCACCAAACGGTTGGTTTTTTTCACAGATTTCAAAATAGCATCGTGGTCCATTGGCCTTACGGTTCTAAGGTCAATGATCTCACAGGAAATTCCTTCCTTCTCAAGATCTTCAGCAGCCTTGTAGGCTTCTTTTATTATTTTTCCGAAGGAAACAATAGTTACATCTGTACCTTCTCTTTTAATTTCAGCAACTCCAATTGAGATAGTATATTCTTCTTCAGGCACTTCCCCTTTGTCTCCATACATTTGCTCGCTTTCCATAAAGATCACCGGATCATTATCGCGAATTGCCGACTTCAATAATCCTTTGGCATCATAAGGATTGGAGGGTACTATTACTTTTAATCCGGGACAGTTGGCATACCAGCTTTCAAAAGCCTGGGAGTGGGTAGCTGCAAGCTGACCAGCAGAAGCAGTAGGCCCGCGAAAAACGATAGGAATATTAAATTGCCCACCGCTCATCTGCCGCATTTTGGCCGCGTTATTAATAATTTGGTCTATACCTACCAATGAGAAGTTAAAGGTCATGAATTCAATAATTGGCCTGTTACCATTCATAGCACTTCCAATCCCTATCCCTGAAAATCCAAGCTCAGATATTGGGGTATCAATCACTCTTTCAGGACCAAACTCATCCAGCATTCCTTTTGAAGCTTTATATGCACCATTATATTCGGCAACCTCCTCACCCATTAAATAGATGGTGTCGTCTTTGCGCATTTCCTCGCTCATTGCCTGCTGAATAGCTTCTCTAAATTGAATAGTCTTCATTATATAGTTGTATAAATTATTGTCAATTTTTTCAAAAGCAAAAATAGTAATTAAGCAAAGTTAAAACTACTACTTCCTGATAAAATATTTGTTATGCATGCATAGTAAATTAATAATTAAATTACTTATCTTCGTGATCGAGAAATACAAACCTATTTAAAAGTATATAAATGAAAATATTAGTATGTATTAGCCATGTGCCCGATACTACCTCTAAGATCAATTTCACAGATAATAATACCAAATTTGATACTAACGGAGTGCAGTTTGTAATTAACCCGAATGATGAATTCGGCCTTACCCGCGCGATGTGGTTCAAGGAAAAACAAGGCGCCACTGTAGATGTAATTAATGTGGGAGGTCCTGAAACAGAACCTACACTGCGTAAAGCCCTTGCCATAGGTGCCGATACTGCCATAAGGGTAAACACCCCCGCTGCAGATGGTTTCCAGGTTGCCAAAGAACTTGCCAAAGTTGCAGGGGATGGCGGGTATGACCTTATTATTGCCGGAAGGGAATCTATAGATTATAACGGAGGTATGGTACCCGGAATGCTGGCAGCAATGCTAAAAGCCAATTTCGTGAACACCTGTATAAACCTTGAAGTTGAAGGGAATGAGGCAAAAGCCGTTCGTGAAATTGATGGTGGTAAGGAGAATGTTACCGCATCACTGCCCCTGGTTATTGGCGCGCAAAAAGGCCTTGTAGAGGAAAAGGACCTTAGGATCCCTAATATGCGCGGAATTATGCAGGCAAGACAAAAACCGCTAAACGTTGTTGAGCCCGCGAATGCTGAAGCTCAAACCGCTGCTGAAAAATTTGAAAAACCGGCACCTCGCGGAAATGTAAAATTAATAGATCCTGATAATTTGGACGAATTGATCAACCTGCTTCATAATGAAGCGAAAGTGATCTAAAAATAATTTAAAAAACCTCACAGGTTTTCGAAACCTGTAAGGTTTAAGTAAAATAAAATCAAACATATGTCAGTTTTAGTATATACAGAATCAGAAGAAGGAAAATTTAAAAAAGCATCCCTTGAGGTGGCATCTTATGCCAAAGAGATCGCTCAAATGCTTTCTACAACCGTTACTGCCGTAGCCGTTAACGCCGGCGATACTTCAGAACTTGGAACCTATGGGGTAGACAAGGTCCTGAATGTTTCCAATGATAAATTAAAGAATTTTAATGCAGAAGCTTACGCAGATGTATTAAAGCAGGCAGCAGAAAAAGAAGGAGCCAAGGTGGTTATTCTTAGTCAAAGTGCCAACAGCAAATATCTTGCGCCTTTATTGGCGGTACATTTAAATGCCGGGTATGCTTCCAACGTGGTAGCACTTCCTGAAAGCACAGATCCCCTAACGGTGAAAAGAACTGCCTTTACAAATAAAGCTTTCAACTTTACAAAATTCAATACAGATGTAAAGATCATTGGCCTTTCAAAAAACGCCTTTGGTCTTAAAGAACATCAAACTGAAGCCAGTACTGAAGATTTTTCTCCAAGTTTAACAGCAGAGGATTTCTCGGTTAATGTTACCAGTGTAGATAAAGCAAAAGATAAAGTTACCATTGCAGATGCCGAGATTGTAGTTTCGGGAGGCCGTGGTCTTAAAGGCCCTGAAAACTGGCAAATGCTGGAAGATCTGGCTGAAACCCTTGGGGCGGCAACTGCCTGTTCCAAACCGGTGAGTGATATGGGATGGAGACCGCACAGCGAGCACGTGGGACAAACCGGAAAACCTGTAGCTTCCAACCTTTACATTGCCGTGGGGATCTCTGGTGCCATACAGCACCTTGCAGGGATCAACTCTTCAAAAACCAAAGTTGTGATTAACAACGACCCGGAAGCACCATTTTTTAAAGCGGCAGATTATGGAGTAGTTGGAGACGCCTTTGAAATTGTACCAAAGCTTAATGAAAAACTAAAAGAATTTAAAGCTAAGAACGCATAATTTTTTTAACTTGCAGGCTTTAAAAGGGCTGTCTGAATATGGTAAATTGTCCTTATTTAGACAGCCTTTTTTAATTATGATATATGAGTCTAGTACGCCTTAATATAAAGGGAATTTCGTATAGTCAAACCCAGAATGGTGCCTATGCACTTATTTTAAGTGAGGTTGACGGGGATAGGAAACTGCCAATAGTCATTGGTGCTTTTGAGGCCCAGTCTATTGCAATAGCGCTGGAAAAGGAAATAAAACCACCCAGGCCGCTTACCCATGACCTCTTTAAAAATTTTAGTGACCGGTTTGAGATCATTGTAAAACAAGTGATCATTCATAAACTGGTAGACGGGGTTTTTTATTCCAGCCTTATTTGTGAAAGAGATAAGATAGAAGAGATCATAGATGCCCGTACCAGCGATGCTATTGCGCTTGCATTGCGTTTCAACGCACCCATTTTTACGTACAAAAACATATTGGACAAGGCAGGCATCTACCTAAAAGGAGAAGCCGGCACGATGACACCGCCACCGGCCGCAGGGGAAACTGATATTGATGAAATAATTCATGAAAGCATAGAAAGCCCGGTTAGTGACTACAAAAAAATGTCTTTGGACGAACTAGAAACTTTACTCTCACAGGCCGTAAAAAATGAAGATTACGAAAAGGCCGCCAGGTTAAGAGATGAGATCTCAAAACGCAAATAAGCTTCATTTTCTATGAACAAATTCCAGGCATTCCTGTTCTTTCTTTTTATTGGTCTATTAAATGTACAAGCACAAAGCATCACCAAAACCTGGAGCTTTGAGGTTGCACAGGATACCAGTATAGTTCAATCCAGTTTCATTACTAATTCCTTTCTAACCCTAGATGAAGGCCGCTTTGAAATTAAAGGCGGAGAAGGGGAAATTTCTACCGGTGATTTTTTATACCAAAACAATTTGTTGGTATTCTTTTTTGATGTTCCCGGCGATTCTATAAGGAAATTCAGAATAACCAAATTAAGCGATACTTCCCTGGTTCTTGGAGATAGTGAAAATACGTATACTTTTTCTGAGACCCCTTCCCAGATAGAAGAAGTGATCCCGGCCGGTGCGGCCAAAGAGATCATTCCAAGCGAGGGGATTTCTTTTGGAAGTGTTTGGCGTGGGGTACTGGGAATGGCCTCCCTTTTAATGCTGGCATTCTTCTTTAGCAGCAACCGTAGGTCCATCAACTGGAAAACAGTTCTTATTGGCCTAAGTGCCCAAATGTTGCTGGCAATTGGGGTTTTAAAGGTGAATTTTATTAAAAATATTTTTGAATTTGTTGGGGGTATTTTTGTTCTTATCCTTGATTTTACAAGAGCGGGAAGTGAATTCCTTCTGGGCGGAATGATGAATGTAGACAGTTTTGGGTTTATTTTCCTGTTCCAGGTTTTGCCCACCATTATCTTCTTTTCAGCGTTAACATCGGTATTATTCTACCTTGGAGTGGTTCAAATTATCGTAAAGGGAATGGCCTGGATCCTAACCCGTTTAATGGGGATCTCTGGCGCTGAAAGTTTAAGCGTTGCAGGGAACATTTTCCTGGGCCAAACTGAAGCTCCCCTTTTGATCAAAGCCTACCTGGAACGCATGACAAAATCTGAGATCCTGCTGGTGATGATTGGGGGGATGGCCACCGTAGCCGGTGGCGTTCTCGCAGCCTACATTGGCTTTCTGGGCGGGGATGACCCTGAACTGCGACTGCAGTTTGCCAAACATTTACTGGCAGCCTCTGTGATGGCAGCTCCGGGGGCAATTGTTATTTCCAAAATCCTATACCCTCAACAGGAGCCGGTTAATACCAATGTAGAAATTTCTTCTGAAAAAATTGGCTCTAATATCCTGGATGCTATTGCCAATGGAACTACAGAAGGTTTAAAACTTGCGGCGAATGTTGCCGCGATGTTGCTTGTATTTATTGCCTTTATTGCAATGATTAACTATATCCTTGGCTGGATAGGAGGCATCACCACACTTAACACCCTGATGGCGGAATACACTCCCTATTCCAAATTCTCCCTGGAGGCAATCCTGGGGACTGTCTTTGCCCCTCTTATGTGGCTTATTGGAGTTGCCAAAGAAGATATGATGCTTATGGGCCAACTGCTGGGAATAAAACTGGTAGCGAGTGAATTTGTAGGCTACATCCAGTTGGCCGATCTTAAAAACCCTGCCAATTACCTGAGCCTGAATTACGAAAAATCTGTAATTATGGCTACCTATATGCTCTGCGGTTTTGCGAATTTTGCTTCTATAGGGATACAAATTGGGGGAATTGGTTCCCTTGCCCCCGGAAAGCGAAAAACCCTTTCTGAATTCGGGATGAAAGCATTAATTGGAGGAACTATAGCCTCCCTACTTTCTGCTACCATTGCAGGGATGATCATAGGGTAAATATTCCCATACTTATTTGTAGTTAACATCTCTTGATAAATTCCTTTTATATAAAAACAATTAGTGTTGTTGTTTTTATATTTTAGCTTTTATCAAAATTAATTGTGCCCTTTTACTATGAAACAATATCAAGAGCTATTGCGCCACATTATGGAGCAGGGGAATGAAAAAGGTGACCGTACGGGAACCGGAACTAAAAGCGTATTTGGATACCAGATGCGGTTTGACCTAAGCGAAGGTTTCCCCATGGTGACTACTAAAAAGCTTCACTTAAAATCTATAATTTATGAGCTGCTCTGGTTTTTAAAGGGCGATACCAATATTAAATATCTGCAGGAAAACGGGGTGAAGATCTGGGATGCCTGGGCCAATGAAAACGGGGACCTTGGGCCTGTATATGGGAAACAATGGCGCAACTGGAATGATGAGGAAATTGATCAGATCAAGGAGATCGTTGAAAATTTAAAAACCAATCCCAACAGCCGCCGAATGTTGGTTTCTGCCTGGAACCCTTCCGTATTGCCGGATACTTCCAGGTCTTTTTCAGACAATGTGGCCAATAACAAAGCGGCCCTCCCACCCTGTCATGCCTTCTTTCAATTCTATGTGGCCAATGGAAAACTTTCCTGCCAGCTCTATCAACGCAGTGCCGATGTTTTTTTGGGCGTGCCTTTTAATATTGCTTCCTATGCCCTGCTTACCATGATGATGGCACAGGTTTGCGGTTACGAGGCGGGCGAGTTTATACACACTTTTGGCGATGCCCATATTTACAGTAACCACTTTGAACAGGTTGCCCTTCAAATGTCCCGGGAACCCAGAGAATTGCCCACTATGAAGCTCAACCCCGAGGTAAAAGATATCTTTGGCTTCAAATTTGAAGACTTTAGTCTTGAAAATTATAATCCGCATCCTCATATTAAAGGACAGGTAGCGGTTTAAAACCAAATCTTATGAAGTATTTCTTATTATTCAGCATTATAACTTTGTTCTCTTTCAATACTTATTCTCAGGAAGGCGTTTCCGTGAAAGGAAATTCAATAAGCACAAAAGAAATTGCCCCAATTTGGCCGGGTTGTGAAAAATCTGGAGAACCTTCGAAAGATTGTTTTAATAAAAAGCTCAATGAGCATGTCAAGGCCAATTTTAAATATCCCAAAGACAGCAAGGGAGCATTTATAAGGGGAAAATCTGTGCTGTCATTTAGCATTGATGAGACCGGAAAGGTAAAAGATATCACTGCCGAAGGGCCTCACAAAGCAATTAATGAAGAAGCCATTAGGATCACCAAACTTTTCCCGGCTATGAAACCCGGAATGCGCGCAGGGAAACCTGCCACCATAAACTATAAAATGCCCTTTAATTTTTAAAAAATAAATTTTAGCATGCGATATGTTTTTCTCCTTATTCTTTTAAGCAACGGGATATTACAGGCACAGGATATTGAACCTTCTTCCGTTTTTATGCAGCTTAATGAGGTAGAACACAGTCCGGCTTACCCTGGTTGTGAGGGAATGGATTTCAACTGTAGTATTGAAAAAATAACTTCTTATTTCATCCAACACATAGATTCCACAACCCTTAACTCCCTTACTCCAGAGGAAGCTGTGGTGATCTTAAAATTTATCATAGACAGCGAAGGAAAAGTAAGAAGGCCTACTGCCAAAAGTAAGAGTGAAAAATTGAAGGCAGAAAGCTTAAGAATTATAGCGGAACTCCCCAATTTTATTCCTGCAGTTCATGATGGGAAAGGCGTGAACGTTCCTGTTGACATTCCCCTTAAACTGGAATCCCGGGATCCTGCACCTTTATCTCATGCTGAATTGTATGATATCCCTGCCCGATTTAAAGCTTGTGCAGAAATCAACAGTGCCCAAAATTGCACTCAACTTGCCATAATGAATAGTTTTTCTAACCGTTATTATAACCTGGGCATTAGAACAAAAGGAGAAACTATCAAATCTATAGTGACCTTTCAAATTGATGAAAACGGCAAAATTACTGAGGTAACCACCGAGGGGTCGAATAATGTATTAAACAAGGCCCTGTATAACTGGGGTCGTAAGTTAGATGACTTTTTTATTCCGGCGGTTAAAGACGGAAAAAATGTGAGTATGACTTATACGTTTCCCGTTACCCTTTCCACTACCAATTAGTACTTTAACGCGCCCTTAACTAGCGTTAATTAGGGGCATCCCCAAAAATTCGTAAATTTGAGAATATACTTTTTCTATATTCCAGATTATGATCTCACAACACCGGCTGCTAAATTTATTCAATGACACCAGGGCAGAGACTGAAAATATATGCTCCTTCCTGGAAATTGAAGATTATGTAGTGCAGCCCGTGGTTGATGTATCTCCTCCCAAATGGCATTTAGGCCATACTACCTGGTTTTTTGAAGAGTTTGTGCTTAAGAAATACCAGGAAGATTATAAACTTTATGATCCAAACTCGGCGTATGTTTTCAACAGTTATTACGAAAGTGTGGGTGATAAAGTAATACGTACAGATCGGGGGAACCTCTCCCGCCCTACTGTTGCCTGGGTTTATAACTACCGGAAATATGTAACACGTGAACTTCAGGATTTTTTCAGCAATAATCCCGAATTATCAAAGGAGATCCTGGAGGTAATTGAAATAGGATGCCACCACGAAAAACAGCATCAGGAATTACTGTATACAGATATTAAATATATACTGGGAAATAATCCGCTGCTGCCGGTTTACAATGATATTTTTGAAGAAAACCCTATTGAGGACACACCTCCGGAATGGATAAAAATACCGGAAGGAGTTTACGAAATAGGGCATAAAAATGAAGATTTTTCCTATGATAATGAACTGGGAGTTCATAAGGTATATTTAAAAGATTTTGAAATTTCTTCCACGTTGGTTACTAATGGGGAATACCTGGAATTTATAAATGCAGGAGGTTATAGTAAGGTGCTATTATGGCATGCTGAAGCCTGGGACTGGTTAAACTCAAATAATATTACGGCTCCTTTTTACTGGCACCAGATTGATTGGGAATGGCATCAATATACGCTGCAGGGATTAATAAAGCTTTCTGCGGAAGCGCCCCTTTCCCATATATCTTATTACGAAGCCTACGCCTACGCCCAATGGAAAGGCCTGCGGCTTCCCACCGAATTTGAATGGGAAGTGGCCAGTGATAAATTTAATTGGGGTTCCCGGTGGGAATGGACTGAAAGTGCGTATTCTCCCTACCCTGGTTTCAAAACGGCTGAAGGTGCTTTGGGCGAATACAATGGAAAATTCATGGTCAACCAAAAAGTTTTAAGAGGAAGCTCTGTAGCTACTTCCAGAGATCATGCCCGCTATACCTACCGCAATTTTTTTCATCCTCATTTACGCTGGCAATTTACAGGGCTAAGACTGGCCAAATAATCCAATAATAAAATATGAACACCAACACCAGAACCACTTTCGCGTCTTCTTTTGAAGAAGATTGCTATAAAGGATTAACCAGTTATCCCAAATACCTCCTGTCCAAATATATTTATGATAAAAAAGGAGACAAATTATTCCAGGAAATCATGGAGTTACCGGAATATTATCTAACCCGGTGTGAGTATGACATTCTGGAAAAACATTCAGCAAAAATAGCCGGGTATATGGACGGGCCGGGTGGCTTTGACCTTATTGAATTAGGAGCCGGAGACGGTAAAAAAACCAAACTGTTATTACGGGAACTGGTAGCGCAAAAGATCGATTTTAATTATCTGCCTGTAGATATAAGTGAGAATGTTCTTTTGGAACTGGAAGCCTCTTTAAAAAGTGAGATCCCGGAGCTTGAAGTTAAAATTCAGCAGGGTACCTATTTTAAAACCCTGGAAAAGCTGGCCGACTTTAATACACGCAAAAAAGTGATCATGATGCTGGGATCAAATATTGGGAACCTGCTTCACAAGGATGCAATTGATTTCCTTACCAATATTTCGGCGGCAATGAGTGATAAGGACATGCTTTTTATGGGCTTTGATCAGAAAAAACACCCTCAAACAGTGTTGGACGCCTATAATGACCCAACGGGAGTTACAGCGGCATTTAATAAAAACCACCTGGAACGTATCAATTCCGAGCTGGGCGGTAATTTTGATATAGATACATTTTTGCATTGGGAAACCTATGATCCGGAATCAGGGACGGCAAAAAGTTTCCTGGTAAGCAAAATAGATCAAAAAGTGAGCATAGAAAGCCTGGGACTGGAGGTGCATTTTGATGCCTGGGAAACTATTCATACCGAGATCTCTCAAAAATATGATGATCAGGTGGTGAATTGGCTTGCAGACCAGGCGCGCCTAAAAGTTACAAACGCCTTTACAGATAAGAAGGGATACTACAAGAATTATATCTTTCAGAAAAAATAAAAAAGCAACAACAAATTCAATAATTATGAAAGCCATCTGGAACAACGAAGTAATCGCCGAAAGCAACAAAACGAAAGTAGTTGAGAACAATCATTATTTTCCAATGGATTCCATTAAATGTGAATACTTTAAACCCAGCAACACCACCACCCGATGTGCCTGGAAAGGAGAAGCATCCTATTATGATCTTGAGGTAAATGGAGAGAAGAATAAAGATGCCGCCTGGTATTACCCCCAGGCAAGTCACGCTGCAAAACCTATAGAAAATTATGTGGCTTTCTGGAAAGAAGTTAAAGTAACCGAATAATTACTTTTTAAGATAGTCCCGTAAGATCTTAAAAAGAATTTCCATTTCTTCTTCTGTATTAAAATAATGGAAACTCAGCCTTATACCCGTGCCCCGCTGGGAACAAACCACATCTTTAGAACGGAGATATTGGAACATTTTATCATCTCCCTTAATATTAAAGATGGAGGAATGCTCCTCCCTCTCTGCCACCATTTTTTCAAGCAAATTGAGCTTTTCAAACTCTTTTTTGGCAAGCGCGCTAAAATTTTTAACCCTTTCCTCTACCAGCTCCATTCCAACTTCTTTTAAAAAATTTAAAGCCACCCGTAAACTTCCAAAGTTTAAGGTATCCTGGTGTCCCGGCTCAAACTTGCCTATAAAATTACCCTCATGAGCCTTATATTTTCCTTGTAAGGAATTGAAACCTGATGTTTTGGGGGCAATTTTATGTGCAGCCTCATTATTAAAAAGCATAAAAGCATTCCCATAACCGGCGTTGAGCCATTTGTATCCGCTGGCAATTACAACGTCTAATCCCGAAGCATCAAAATCAAAAATTTCTGTTCCGCAGTATTGGGTCCCATCTGCAACAAAAAGGGTATCAGGATATTTTTGCTTGAGATCTTTGAGAAATTTCACGCTTAATTTAATCCCGCTTATGTACTGCACCAGGCTAAAAGCAAAAAGGTCCGGCTGCTGTTTTTGAAAAGCCTCTTCAATATTTTTCTCAATATTTTCATCTATTGCAGCAAATTGCACAGGAAAATCCCTGGATGTCACCGCCCAGTTAATAGATGGATAATCCCCCTCCAGCAATAATACCATTTTGGACTTATCTATACCCTCCAGGAGCGTGTTGAAACCAAAAGAATAATTAGGCACAAGCGCTACTCTATTGGGGGCGCAGTTAAAAAAGTCTCCTACTGCTTCCCGTACAGCGGTCAACATTTTCCCCTGCTTCTCCTTAAGGATGCTGGCCATAACCAGGAAATCCAGGTCGTGTTCCTGCCGGAAGTCAAACACCTTTTCAGGAAGCAACCCGGAGGCAGCGGTATTAAAATAAAGGTTCTGTTGCAGTACAGGAAAGGGTTTTCTTAAATTCTTCATAAGCGATTTAACATTGGTGTAAAAAACCATTAAATTTGATGATCTACTAAAATACTTCTTAATATGTTTTCTCAAAAGAAAAACACCTCCAAACTCGACCACGATCAAAGAGAACTTTATGAAAATGCAAGACGCCGTACATTACAAAAAAAACGCTTGTTCCTGCATTTTGTGATCTTTCTTGTGGGTGCAGTTTTGTTAATTGTATTAAATGTTGTTATAGGGTTTAAAGAAGAGGTAATGCCCCTGGGGTATAACTGGTTTTTCTGGGTAGTGCTGTTGTGGACTTTTTTCTTTTTGATCCATTTGGTAAATGTATTTATTACCAGCAGTTTTATGGGAAAGGAATGGGAACAACAACAAATGGAGAAACTGGTGAGAAAACAGCGGGCCCGTATTGAGGAACTTGAAAAGAAAGTGGAGAGAGACCATCCCCTACCGGGAAAAAAACCCGCAACAAATCCTAATTATTCAACTGAAGACCGCCCCCGCGATAGCGGAAACTTCCTAAACCATTAAAATATGCTTACACTTATAGCCGCGGCCGGAGAGAATAATGCTCTGGGAAAAAACAATGATCTCGTATGGCACCTGCCGGATGATTTTAAACGGTTTAAAAAAATGACCTCCGGGCACCATATCATCATGGGTAGAAAGACATTTGAATCTTTCCCCCAGCCGCTGCCAAACCGAACTCACGTGGTAATAACCAGGAGCGATGAATATAAAAAAGAGGGCATTATAGTGGTGCATTCCCTGGAAAGGGCAATTGAACATTCTAATGAGGACCCACAGCCCTTTGTTATTGGGGGAGGCGAGATCTATAAACTTGCAATTGATGTGGCAGACAGGATAGAACTTACAAGAGTTCATGGTACCTTTGAGGCCGATGCCTTCTTTCCTGAAATTGATGAACAACAATGGGAGCTGGTAAATCAGGAATTTCACGACAAGGATGCAAATCATGAATTTGCATTTACCTACTTAACATATGAGCGCAAGTAATGATCCTGGTATGGATTTTAAACATATAGCCGAACAAAATTCTTTTGAAATATCTACCGTAACTGAACTTGGTGGAGGAGACATCAATGAGGTATTTTTAATTACCACCAACAAAGCCGAAAAATTTGTAGTAAAGATCAATAATGCCAAGGAATTTCCGGGCATGTTCCAGGCTGAAATGGAAGGCCTGCAAACCCTGTCCAAAACGGGTTGTATAAAAATTCCCAAACCAATTTATACAGGCGAATTTGAAGATAAAGCTTATTTGCTGCTGGAATATATTCCTGCCGGAAAACAGGGAAATGATTTCTGGGAAAATTTTGGGAGCCAGGTGGCCTGTTTACATCAACATACCGCAAAAGAATTTGGCTTTAATAAAGACAATTATGTGGGAAGCCTTCCGCAGAAAAACAATTGGAGCGAAGACCCTGTAGAATTTTACATTACCCGCAGGCTGGCCCCCCAACTTAAACTGGCCGGGGAAAATAATTATGACCTGGGAATAAGTAAATATTTTATCAGGAACGTGTCAGAAAATATTCCCGATGAACCACCTTCACTTATCCATGGCGACCTTTGGAATGGAAATTTCATAATTACTTCTGCCGGAGAACCATGTTTAATAGATCCTGCTGTAGCCTATGCGCCACGGGAAATGGACCTCGCAATGATGAAACTTTTCGGTGGTTTTGACCACCGGTTATTCGGTGCTTATAATGAAGCATTTCCCCTGGAAAGAGGATTTGAGGAAAGACTACCCTTATGGCAGCTCTATTACCTGCTCGTGCACCTTAATATCTTCGGAAAAGGATACCTCAACCAGGTGAATAATATTATAAGACAGTATAACTAGTCCCAAAACTTAACAATCTTATAATTATTTTTAGGAATTTATTGGCTTAATAGGTTTTATACCATTGGTAACTTGTAAAAAAAATAATGATGCTATGAGTACCAAGAATTTATTTAGCAGGGAAGCCCTGGAGAAAATGACTGAACTTGTGAATGATATAGATTTCGCAATGCTTCTCACAGATTTAAATACACAACCAATTAGCGCGGTACCAATGTCAACAAAAAAAGTTGACGAACAAGGGAACATCTGGTTCCTAAGCGGACTGAACAGTGAGCATAACGCCAATATTGTTAGAAGCCCTGAGGTCCAGTTGTTGTACAGTGATATTTCAGATATGGAATTTATAAGTATATATGGCCGGGCCACCATAGTTGCAGATCCACATATCCTGGATGAGCTATATGAAAAGACAGATGACGCCTGGTTTACCGGAAAAGATGATCCTAATTTAACAGCGATCCAGGTAAAGCCGGAGGAAGCCTATTACTGGGATAATAAACAAAATAAATACATTAGCTTCCTGAAAATGGGGGTTGCGGCAATTACCGGAGAAAAAGCCGATGTAGGCGTAAAAGGTAAATTAAATTTATAATAGATTTTTTCTACGTTGAAAAGACCTCATAATTTTTAAAGTTATGAGGTCTTTTTTTTTATTTCTATTTTAGCTTCATCAAATTAAGAAAAATGAAAGCATATATATTTCCCGGTCAGGGCGCACAGTTTACAGGAATGGGATTGGACCTCTATGAAAAATCCCCCGTGGCCCGTGATTTATTTAACAGAGCCAATGAGATCCTGGGCTTCAATATTACCTCAACAATGTTTGAAGGAACCGCTGAAGACCTGAAGCAAACCAAAGTTACCCAACCGGCGGTTTTTTTACATTCGGCGATAATGAGCAAAGTTATGGGGGAGCGTTTTCAACCGGATATGGTTGCAGGGCATTCCTTGGGAGAGATCTCTGCCCTGGTGGCGAATAAAACCCTGGATTTCGAAGCAGCTTTAAAACTGGTGTATAAAAGGGCTCTTGCAATGCAACATGCCTGTGAGTTACAGCCGTCTACCATGGCCGCGGTCCTTGGCCTTGAGGATCATATTGTGGAAGCAGTATGTGCCGATGTTGAGGGGGTGGTAGTTGCAGCCAATTATAATTGTCCCGGCCAATTGGTGATCTCGGGTTCAATAGAGGCTGTTGAAATAGCCTGTGAGATGTTGAAAGAAAGAGGTGCCAAACGCGCTATGATCCTTCCTGTAGGAGGAGCATTTCATTCCCCGCTTATGGAACCGGCCAGAAAAGAACTTGCCGAAGCAATAGAAGCAACTACTTTTAGCACCCCTATTTGCCCGGTATATCAAAATGTAACCACTTTTGCGGTAACCAACCCTGCCGAGATTAAAGAAAATTTGGTTTTCCAATTAACAGCACCGGTAAAATGGACACAGTCTGTTCAAAATATGATCAAGGACGGGGCGACGCATTTTATTGAGGTAGGCCCTGGGAAAGTATTGCAGGGGCTTGTGAAAAAAATAGATAGAAATTCGGAGGTTTCTTCAGCCGAATTCTAACTTTTCACGGTTAATTAATTTTTTTCATAATTAATTGGTAAAAATCTTATTATGGGCATTATTATTGTTAAAAATTCAATATTCTAATTTAACCTTAAAGTGATCCCTAATAGCTTTTACAAATTCCCTCGTTTATGAAAAATATTACATGCTTCATTTTAATTTTTATTTTTACTTCATCCCTTAGCTTCGGTCAGGCACCCCAGAATATTAAAAAACTGGAAGAAAAATACACGGAGTATTTTAAGTTAAACCGTGAAACAGTTTTTTTACATCTCAACAAGACTACAGTGGTGCCAAAGGAAAATCTCTGGATTTCTGCCTACGTTTACAATTCCAAACTTCAGCTTCCCAATGTAGAAACCACGAACCTTAATATAGATATTTTCAATAAAAATGGAGTTTTTATTGATTCTAAAACTGTTTTTGTCTCCGGGGGTAAAGGGTCGATGTTTGTAGAACTGGATCCGGCTATTTTTACACCGGGGACGTATTTCTTAAAAGCTTCCACAAATTATATGAACAATTTTGATGAGGATCTTTCTTACTTGCAATCTTTTACCATTTATGGAGATAAGGAGGAAAACCCGGAATCAAAAGAAAAATTTGACCTTCAACTTCTTCCGGAAGGTGGGCATATTGTGGAAGGTGTATTGAATTCCATAGGTGTTAAACTTATTAATGCAAATGGAAAGGGAATATCTTTTCCAAAAGCAAGAGTGGTGAATTCCTCACAGCAGGAGCTCACCGTTTTTGAGTCTAATAAATTTGGTTTGGGAAAATTTAATTTGTTAGCTGAAGGAGACGAGAAATATACTGTGATTTTAACCACACTCTCCGGCGAAGAAATTTCAAAAGAAATTCCAAAAGCACAGGAAAAAGGAATTACCCTTACCAGCCATGAACGAAAAGACCGTTTTATATTTTCCCTCAAAACTAACCAGGCTACCGGGGAATCTCTCCAAAATCAAAAGTATTTTATTGCGGTGCATAAAGATGGTGCTATAAAAGATTTTGCTTTTAAGTTCCCGGAAAATGAACTGGAAGCAAATATCATCATTGAAAAAGACTCACTCTTTTCCGGAGTAAATACCATCACGGTTTTTAATGAAACCCTTCAACCCGTATTAGAACGACTCATTTTTAATTCCAACGATATAAAACACACCAGAATTGCCGCAAAAAGAACTACTCAACAAGGTGATTCCCTTGGTATTGAACTAAAGGCTTCCCGGGTATTGAAAAATAATTCTTTGAGCATTTCAGTTCTTCCCGCTAAAACCCTTTCTCACAATCCAGATCATTCCATTGTTTCGGCTTTTTATTTGAAACCATACATCCAGGGAAATATAGACCAGGCTTCCTATTATTTTACCCTGGGAGATGAGCAAAGAAAATTATACGACCTGGACCTTTTACTACTTACCCAGGGCTGGAGTAAATACAATTGGAATAATATTTATTCAAAGCCGCCCAGGGAGAAATTTTTACCGGAAAAAGGATTTACAGTTGATGGAAATATAGCAAGCCGAAACGCCAAAAAACACACCAGCCTGTTTGTAAGATCTGAAGAAACAGGAATGTTTGAAATTGTAAAAATCCAGGAGGACAATAATTTTAAACTTAATAATATTTATCTGGAGGACAGCACCTCCCTTGCGGTGGGATTGTTAAACGAAAGAAACAGTGAGATCTCCAAACCGCGCATTTCTATTAATATTAGTCCTGCTAAGACCAGAAAAAATCCCTTGAAAAATGCTCAAATTCAGTTAAATACGCCCACTGAGAATTACCATTCCAATACAGAGGAACTTGATCTTATTGGAAATGCTGTTTCCTTGGATACTGTTTCCGTTACTGGTATTAATAAAACCACCGGAAAATACCGAAATGAAAGCAACACTTTTCAGGAAGAAGTGGGAATAACCGAGGCTATTGCAAGCAGGTATTACTACGTAACAGATCTTATTGCCACCAAGGGTTTTAGGGTATTAAGAACGCCAACGAATGTTCAGATTATAAATAATATCCCATTTAGCCTTAATGCAAATCCAAACCCGCTAATAATTTTTAATGGGGCGCCCTTGGTAAATGGTGCAGAAATGTTAATAGATCTTCAAACATCACAGGTAGAGTCTATTGTAATTAACAAAAGAGGTGAAGGTTATGGTATGCAGGGCGGAAATGGCGTGATAAAGATAGTAACTAAAAAAGGGGGCGCTGCCCGGCCAAATTCTGAAACTATGCTTTCAAAAATTGCCCAAAATGGCTTTACTACAGACAGGGAATTCTATACGCCCAGATACACCTCCTATTCTTCAGATGCGTTTGCGGAATTTGGCAGCATTAACTGGATCTCAAATATAAGTTTGGATTCTGAAGGGAAAGCGCAATTTAAAATATTAAACACACTGCAACCAGAAGTAAAGATCGTGATTGAAGGAATGAATGCTGAAGGGTATTTACTTTCAGAAGAATTGCTGGTCAGGACCAGATAAAATAAAATGAAAATCCATAAAAAATCCTGATCAACATATGGTCAGGATTTTTTTTGGGCTATTATTTAATTTCGTTTGTTATCGTTTATACACTTTTCCATCCTTCATCACAAACATCACCTCTTCCATGGTTTTTATGTTTTTAGTGGGATCTTCCTTAACGGCAATAATATCTGCAAAGAATCCCGGGGCTATTTGTCCGCTTTTAGTTTCCATTTTCAGGATCTTCGCGGGGGTAATTGTTGCGCTTTGTATGGCTTCCATTGCCGGCATTCCCGCTTCAACCATATAACCAAATTCTTTGGCATTCTTGCCGTGTTCAAAAACACCGGCATCTGTTCCAAAAGCGATCAATACGCCCCTTTTATAAGCTTTACCAAAAGTAGTTTGTATTTTGGGGCCAATTTCCCGGGCTTTGGGAACAACCAGGGCCGGATAATAATTTTCAATTTCAGCCTTTTCGCTCACCTCTTTCCCGGCGGTGATGGTAGGTACATAATAGGTCCCGTATTCCTTCATTAGGTCCATGGTCTTTTCACTCATCAGGGTACCGTGCTCAATAGTGGTAACCCCGCCTCTTATGGCACGTTGCATCCCCTCATCACCGTGAGCGTGTGCCGCTACGTGAAAACCATAATCCTTTGCCGTGGTGGTAATGGCTTTTATTTCTTCCTCTGTAAACTGCGGATTCGAGCTGCTCTTCGCAACGCTTAGCACCCCACCGGTGGCGGTGATCTTGATTAAGTCACTTCCATTTTTATAATTTTGACGCACTGCTTTGGCAGCATCTTCAATACTGTTCACCACGCCTTCTTTAGGCCCCGGGTCTCCAACAAGCTTACGGTTAAAGCTGTTGGTAGGATCTGCATGTCCACCGGTTGTGGCCAATGATTTCCCTGCAGTAAAAATCCTTGGGCCATCCACTTTTCCCGCATTTACAGCATTTCTTAGTGCAATATTCACCCCGCTTCCGCCAAGTTCGCGCACTGTAGTAAAACCTGCCAGAAGCGTGGTCTTTGCAAACCCAACTGAATTAAAGGCAAAATCGGCTTCATTAAATGTGAAGCTTTCAAGGTATTTCTGCGGATTGGTCTCACTTTCCAAATGCACATGCATATCTGTAAGTCCAGGCAAAACAGTCATTGTTCTAAGGTCGATCAAACTATCAGCTGAAGTTCTGGGTTGAACATAACCGTTCTCTACACTTTTAATAGTATTTCCCGAAACTACTATGGTTTTTTCTGAAAGGACTTTTCCGTTTTTGGTATCTACCAGTTTTCCGGCCTGTATATAGATATCCTGGGATGAAGCTGCAGAAGCTATTAATATTCCGCAGAAAGTGAGCATAGTTTTAATCATAAAAGAGGAATTTAATTATTTACAAATTCTATTAGAGTTTGAGATATATGATCTATTTGATCGTCTGAAAGTTCTGTATGCATAGGTAGTGAGATCACCTCTTTTATAAGTTGGTTGGTCACCGGGAAATCGGCTTCATTATACCGGGAACTGGCATATGCCTTTTGGCTGTGAAGCGGGATTGGATAATACACACCGCAGGGAATACCCTTTTCATTTAAATGTTTTACCAGTGCATCCCTTTTTCCATTGGTTATTTTGAGGGTATACTGGTGAAAAACATGAGTGTCTGGTTTACCGGCGAGATGCGGGGTTATAATATGTTCCTGTCCTTTAAACGCAGCATCATATTTTGCCGCGCTTGCCTGCCGGGATGAATTATAGTTATCGAGATGAGGAAGTTTAGCCCTTAGAACGGCTGCCTGAAAACTGTCCAGCCTGGAATTTACTCCCACCACATCGTGATGGTACCGCTCATACATTCCGTGATTTACAATTCCCCGAATCATATGGGCGAGATCGTCATCATTTGTAAAAATTGCTCCCCCGTCTCCAAAACACCCTAGATTTTTCGACGGAAAAAAGGATGTTGAAGCAATATCGCCAATAACTCCCGTTTTTAATGTTTTTCCATTTGCCGAATGAAAATTGGCGCCAATTGCCTGTGCGTTATCTTCTATTACATACAGGTTATGTTCTTTCGCAATTTCCATGATCGCATCCATATTGGCAGTTTGCCCAAATAAATGCACAGGAACTATTGCACGTGTGCGGGGGGTAATAGCTCTTTTAACCGCTTCAGGATCAATATTAAAAGTTTCCGCTTCAACATCAACCAGCACAGGGGTTAATTGCAACAGCGCAATCACTTCTACGGTAGCGGCAAAGGTAAAATCGGCTGTGATCACCTCATCCCCGGGTTGAAGGCCCAAGCCCATCATGGCGATTTGCAGGGCATCTGTACCATTGGCACAGGGAATAACATGTTTGACCTGCAGGTAGTCTTCCAGTTCCTTTTGAAATTGGTGCACTTCGGGCCCGTTAATAAAGGCTGAAGTTTCCATTATTTGTTGAAGTGAGTTATTTATTTGATCTTTTATAGTTTCATATTGACCCTGCAAGTCAACCATTTGTATCTTTTTCATCTGCTTTTTAATTTGACCTCCCGAAATTACAAAATATAGGCCCCATCACCAATGCTATTTTTAAGAAAGAGGTATTTTAGCATTTAAATCAAAACCGCTTGAACACACTATATAATATATTAGTTCGCGTTACAGAAAAATTGCTTCCGCTCCCGGCCGCATTCAGTCCTAAAATGAAACAATTTGTGGTGGGCAGGAAAAGCACTTTTTCAATACTTAAGAAAAGCATTCAACCCCAAGACAAGACAATCTGGTTTCACGCGGCATCCCTTGGGGAATTTGAACAAGGGGTTCCTATAATAGAAATAATAAAAAGGAGCTACCCTCAACATAAAATTGTAATTAGTTTTTTTTCG
Source organism: Antarcticibacterium arcticum (assembly GCF_007993795.1). Classification (GTDB taxonomy): domain Bacteria; phylum Bacteroidota; class Bacteroidia; order Flavobacteriales; family Flavobacteriaceae; genus Gillisia; species Gillisia arctica. Next base: position 2,126,018 of record NZ_CP042476.1, read on the forward strand.
CCTTCGGGCTACGAAAACAAAAAGAACTCCCCTTTGGCAGATGCTGTAGTGTATTTGCCACTGGATACCCCGGAAAACGCAAGCCGCTTTATAGAGTATGTGCACCCGGAGCTTGTCTTTTTTATTAAATATGAGTTCTGGCCTAATTATTTAAAAGAATTAAAAAAGCGGAACGTTCGTACTCTTCTCATTTCCGGCGTGTTCAGGAAAGATCAGGTTTTCTTCAAGCCTTATGGGAGCTGGATGAAAGAATCTTTGAAAACCTTTGAACATTTCTTTGTTCAAAATAACAGTTCCTTACAATTGCTAAAATCAATTGGAATAAATAATGTAACCTTAAGTGGCGACACCAGGTTTGACAGGGTCTCGCAGCAATTGCAACATAACAATCAACTGGAATTTGTAGAGGAGTTTCTTGACCGAAAGAATTGTATTGTGGCAGGAAGCACCTGGCCGGAAGATGAATTATTGTTGGTGGATTTTATCAATACTTCTCCAGCTGATGTGAAGTTCATAATTGCCCCCCATCAAATAAAACCTGAAGCAATTGACAGTTTTAAAAAGGCTGTTGCACACCCGGTAGTGCTTTTTTCTGAAAAGGACAATGGGGATCTTGCAAGATTCAAAGTATTAATCGTTGATACCATAGGGCTTCTAACCAGACTTTATAATTATGCAAATGTTGCTTACGTGGGAGGTGCCGCAGGAAAAACAGGACTTCATAATATTCTCGAACCTGCCACTTTTGGGGTTCCCATTGTTATAGGAAAGAATTTTGAAAAATTTCCCGAGGCAAAAGCACTACAGGATTTGGGCGGATTATTTTCAGTAAGCACAAAAGAAGAACTCCGGGAAATTATTACCGGCCTGCTGGAGAATGAGGATAAAAGATTAAAAACCGGTACAATTTCCCGGGAGTTTATTAATTCTAACACCGGAGCAGGTATAATTATAGAGACGTATTTAAACTCTCCAAATGTTAAAAACCCTTAATTTTCTTCTGAAAAGCTAAAATTTCTTTTAAATTATATTAAAATTTACCAAAAACCGGAGTGCTCGAATAATTTATGCACTAATTTCGATCATTAGAAATTTAATCATATATAATATGAAACGAGTAATTCTAATAACTGCTTTAATGTTCACCTCTGCTTTAACCTTAATTTCCTGCAGGGAACCTGCTGAAAAGGAAACAGTGATAAGAGAAGTGGAAGTGGAAAGAACGCAGCCCGTAGAAGTTAAAGTTGAAGAGCGGGAAGGTGTCTTTGAAAGAAGTGCCAAAAAAGTAGACGAAAAGATCAACAGAGAAATTGATGAAAAAATTGATGAAATCGACGATAATTAGTCGGTCTCATTTTTATTTAAATGAGTATAACACTTTAACCCAATCAAAAACTAATTAATTTTTAAAACGCGAATTTATGAAAAAGTCAATTTTAATATTAGCGACCGCTTTTACTTTCAGTGCATTTTTTACTTCTTGTAGAGAAACTACTGAAGAAAGAAATGAAATTGAAGTAAATGACGACATGGATGATGTTGATGACCTTGATGATGTAGAGAACGACGTTGAAAGAGCTGCCGATGATGCCGGTAATGCTGTTGAGCGTGCTGCACAGGATGTGGAAGATGAGATCGAAGGTAATGACGATCTGCAATAAAATGGATCGGGAGAAAATTTAATAGATTTTCTCCCGATTTTTTTTATATTTAGGTATTCCAACCACTTAAATTTAAATTATGAAAAAATTAATGTTTGTACTGGCACTTGCCTTTTCTACAAGTGTTGTTTTTACTTCCTGTAGAGATGACAGATCTGGTGTTGAAAGAGCAGCAGATGATGTTGAAGATGCAGTTGATGACATTGCTGATGATGTGGATTAACCATCCCGTCACTCAGTAAAAAATTAAAGATCCATTCCTAACCAGAATGGATTTTTTAATGTTTTAAAGTTTTGAACTCACTCTTTAATTCTTCCATAGATTGCTGCAACTGTCTTAGCAACCCGTTTTCGGAAGTGGCGTCAATGCTAAAGGTGAGCTTGCTGTTCACCTGCCATAATTCCTGGATCTCGCTTACCAGTACCTGCACGGGCGGATACTCTTCATTGATAGAAACCAGAAGGATCTTATAGGGATCTTCCATTTTTTGGATCTTTTTTACCAATACCGAATCATATAATACTACCACATAGATCTTGCTATAGCTCACTTCTGCAATACTTGGCACTGCTTTTCCCAAGACCCACTCCCCCGGTCTTAAGTTGGGCATCATACTATCACCTTCTACCTGGAACCCCCGGTAGGTGGCATTGCGGTATTCGGGTAGCGGTATATCAAATGCCGGCAGTTGCTGGTACCATTCCACATCCTGAACATTGGATGGATATCCCGCAGCAGCTTTCTGGTTTACAAGAACAATATTCTCCTCTTCCCCGCTGTTTACGGTAACCACTTTTGGGCTCACATCTCCCTTGTTTACCGGCAGGTATTTCTGGCTGCTGTCTCCAAACAACCAAAGAGGATTTACCCCAAATTGCCGCAGGAGCTCGGCCACTATTTTACCCGACAATTTGGTACGGCCCCGTTCAATATCTGCCGTAGAATTCTTAATTCCCAGCACCTCTGCAAATTCAGATTGAGTGAAATTATGGTCGTCGCGAATTTCCTTAAATCGCTTCACCTCTATAGTTACGTCTGTTCCCATACACAAATATAATTTTTTTTGGAATAAGTCCAACTTTAACATTGGATTATTTCCTATTTATTGGAATAATTCCATAATTTTGTAAAGATTCCAAGGGAGTTATGGGTTATGAGTTGTGGGTTGTGGGTTGTGGGTTGTGGTGGAAAGTAAAAAAGTTAAAGAGGAAAAAGAGTGGAAAATGGAGAGTGGAAAGTGGAAAGTGGACAGCCAGAGTTAAAAAGCAAAGAAGAAAAGAGGAAAGATAGATGAACAAAGGAGTTTTCTCACTACTCAATACTCACTACTCAATACTCACTACTCACTACTCCAAACGTGAGCGTAGCGAACATTATGACAAAAACAGTATTACATCTTGATCTTGATACATTCTATGTTTCTGTAGAACGGCGTCTGGACACCCGGCTTTTACACCGGCCGCTGCTGGTGGGCGGGATAAGTGACCGGGGGGTGGTGGCAGCCTGCAGTTATGAGACCCGCGCCTTTGGGGTACACTCCGGGATGTCTATGAAACTGGCGCGGCAACTATGCCCCCAGGCTACGGTAATTCGTGGTGATGCGGGGACCTATACCAAATTTTCCAAAGAGGTAACAGATATCATCAAAGCCGATGTTCCCCTGTTTGAAAAATCCAGTATCGATGAATTTTATGCAGATCTTACGGGAATGGACCGCTTTTTTGGTTGTTATAAATATGCCTCTGAACTGCGAAAAAGGATCATTCGCGAAACCGGGCTGCCCATCTCCTTTGGCCTTTCAGTAAATAAAATAGTATCCAAGGTAGCTACCAATGAAGCAAAGCCCAACAATCAGTTAAAAATCGATTCGGGATTTGAAAAGGAGTTCCTCGCCCCGCTCTCGGTAAGAAAAATCCCCATGGTAGGCGATAAGACCTATCAAACCCTCCGCAATCTGGGCGTGCGAAACATAAGGACCATTCAGGAAATGCCGCTGGAAATGATGCAGAAGGTCCTGGGAAGCAACGGCACTACCCTCTGGAACCGGGCACAGGGTATAGATCATACCCCCGTGATCCCCTACTCTGAAAGAAAATCTATTTCTACCGAGCGCACCTTTGACCGCGATACCATAGATGTGAACAAACTCCAGTCGATCCTGCTGGCCATGACAGAGAATCTGGCCTACCAGCTGCGACGGGGAGATAAACTCACCTCCTGTATTGCCGTAAAGATCAGGTATTCAGATTTTAACACCTATACCCGGCAGCTTAAGATCCCATATACCAGTGCAGATCATGTTCTAATTCCCGCAATACAGGAGATCTTTAAAAAATTATACAACCGCCGGTTGCTGGTGCGGCTTATAGGGATACGTTTTAGCGACCTGGCAGGGGGAAACTACCAGATCAACCTATTTGATGACAATGAAGAAGTACTGCAATTATACAATGCTATGGATAAGATACGCAATCGCTACGGCGACCGTAGTGTCCTGCGGGCGGCCTCTATGGGCGCTAAGACTATAGGAAGATTCACCAACCCCTTTAACGGTGAGCCCCCGGTGGTGCTGGCACATAGGAAACAATAACCCCTGCGGGAGGGAAAGAGGAAAGAGGAAAGAAAAATAAATTCCAGGCACCAGATCCTAAATTCCAAAAACTGATAACCGATAACTGAATCTCAATACTCAATACTCAATACTCAATACTCACTACTCACTACTAATAACTACTCAATACTAAAAAAGTGTACCTGAACACCCACACATATTACAGCATGCGCTTTGGCACCTTTTCAGAAATAGAATTGCTGGAACTGGCGCGGGAGAATCATGTAAAAAAACTGGTACTTACAGATATCAATAATACTTCGGCCTGCCTCAATTTTGTGCGAAAGTCGGCAGAATATGATATTGAGCCGGTATTGGGAATAGATTTCAGAAACGGAGCGCAGCAGCAATTTGTAGCTATCGCAAGAAACAATGAAGGTTACCGGGAAATAAATGAGTTTCTCTCTCACCGGCTTCAGAAGAAATTAATGATCCCCGAAAAGGCTCCTGTGTTTAAAAATGCCTTTGTGATCTATCCGTTTGAGAAGATCCTGGCGGCAGAAACCTCTCAGTTTTTACCTCATGAATTTATTGGGGTCTCTATAAACGAACTGCGCAAACTGCGTTTTTCAAAACTTCGGGAAATGACCTCCCGGCTGGTAGTGCTGCAACCTGTTACGGTGCGAAACAAGCGGGATTTCAATGCGCACCGGCTCCTTCGCGCCATAGACAACAACTGCCTGTTGAGCAAACTTCCCCCCGAGGAAGAAGCCGGAACCGATGAAAAAATGCTTCCGCAGGAAATACTGGAAGAAAAGTTTGAAGATTTTCCATTTATCCTTGAAAATACCCGCCACCTGCTGGCGGGGTGCAGCATTCACTTTGATTTTTCGGCAGCACGCGTACCACAAAACCAACAGGTATACGGTGGCAGTAAAGAGGAAGATGAAAAGCTGCTGGAGAAACTTTGCGAAAAAGGAATAAACCTTCGCTACCCAAACCCCTCTCCCGAAATCCTGAAGCGCACAGAGACCGAATTAAAAGTGATAAAAAAGCTCAATTTTGTCTCCTATTTTCTCATCAACTGGCGTATTTGCCAGTATGCCCGGGAGAAAGAATATTTCTATGTAGGCCGTGGGAGCGGGGCCAACAGTATTGTAGCCCACCTGCTGCAAATAACCGAAGTGGATCCCGTAGAACTTGACCTTTATTTTGAACGGTTTATCAATGAATTTCGCACGAGTCCGCCAGATTTTGATATAGATTTCTCGTGGCAGGACCGGGAAGACATGACCCGTTTTATTTTTGAGGAATTTGAGCATACCGCTTTGCTGGCTACTTATAACACCTTTCAATACCGCGCAGTAATACGGGAACTGGGAAAAGTATTTGGGCTGCCCAAAGAAGATATCGATCTTTTATGCGAAGGCCGGGCACCCCAAAATAATATGGATTCCATTCACAGAACGGTGATCAAATATGGAAAACTCATAGAGGGAATGCCCAATTACCGAAGCATTCACGCGGGCGGGATCCTTGTTTCCAATAAACCCCTCACCTCCTTCTCTGCCCTGGACCTGCCGCCCAAAGGTTTTCCCACGGTACAGTTTGATATGATAATTGCCGAGGATGTAGGCCTCTATAAATTTGACATCCTTGCCCAGCGCGGCCTGGGAAAGATTAAGGATACCCTGGATATAATAGCTGAAAATAAGCCAGAGGCCCCGGCTTTTGATATTCATGACCTGAAAAAATTTAAACAGGATCCCCGTATTAACAACCTTATTAAAGAAGGGAATTGTATGGGATGTTTTTACATAGAATCGCCCGGAATGAGAAACCTGTTGCGAAAACTTAAGACCGATACCTACCTGGGACTGGTAGCCGCCAGTTCTATTATAAGGCCGGGAGTTTCCAAAAGCGGCATGATGCGGGAATATATCATGCGGCACCGGGATCCCGAACGCCGTAAGCTGGCGCATCCTGCCCTGGAAAAGATCATGCCGGATACTTACGGTATTATGGTGTATCAGGAAGATGTGATCAAGGTGGCACACTTCTTTGCAGGCCTTAGCCTGGCGGAAGCCGATGTGCTGCGTCGCGGAATGAGCGGAAAATTCCGCTCCCGGGCTGAATTTCTAAAAGTGGAGGAAAAATTCATAGCCAACTGTCGCGAACGAAACATTGAAGAAAAAATGATCTTTGAAGTGTGGGACCAGATAAAGAGTTTCGCGGGCTATACTTTTGCGAAGGGACACTCTGCCAGCTATGCTGCAGAGAGTTACCAAAGCCTGTTCCTTAAAACCTATTTTCCCTTGGAATATATGGTTGCGGTGCTTAATAACGGCGGCGGTTTCTACAGCCCCGAGTTATACGTGCACGAAGCAAAAATGTGCGGCGCTATTATAGAACCGCCCTGTATTAACGAGGGGGATTTTCACAACACCATCAAGGGAAAACACCTTTACCTGGGATTTGGAAACTTAAAAGAACTGGAGCAACGCGTGGCCCAGCGAATTATTGAAAACCGGAATTTTCACGGAAAATTCACTTCTTTTGAAAATTTTATAGACCGGCTCAACATTGGAATTGAGCAATTGAGTATCCTTATAAGGATCAATGCTTTCCGGTTTACGGGCATAGATAAATTTAAGCTGTTATGGGACGCGCATTTTAAATTATCTAAAGCCCCTCAAAGACCAGATCAATTTGCCCTGTTCAATCCCCACCATAAAAAATTCACCCTGCCAGATCTTCGTACCACCAAACTGGAAGCGGCCTTTGAACAAATTGAATTGCTGGGATTTCCACTATGCAGCCATTTTGAATTGCTAAAAGAAGAACCCCTTAACCGGTATGGAGAAAAGGATTTTAAAGATTTTCGCAACGGCAACATCCTTATTTATGGCTACCTGGTTACCATTAAATACACAAAAACCTATAAAGGAGAGGTCATGTATTTCGGGACCTTTCTGGACCGGGAGGGGAAGTTCTTTGATGCGGTACTTTTTCCTCCGGTAGCACAACAATACAGTTTTCAGGGGCCCGGTATTTATGCCCTTTATGGTAAGATAAGCGAAGAATTTGAAGTGTTGAGCCTTGAAGTAATTAAGATGCGCAAAGAAGCCTACATCACAGATCCACGTTTTTCAGAAGAAAACCCTGTTACCGCACAACGACTCGAAAAACTGAAAAATCTGGAAGAACGCAAAGAAGTAAAACCACAAAATCAAAACCCACCCCATGTCATTTGAACGAATAAAAGAAAAACTCGATATACTGGCCGATGCTGCAAAATATGATATTTCCTGCTCCAGCAGTGGCAGCAAAAGAGCCAATAAGAACAAAGGCCTTGGCAACAGTGACGGGGTAGGCATTTGCCACAGTTATACAGAAGATGGTCGCTGTGTTTCCCTGCTTAAGATCCTGCTCACCAATCACTGCATTTTTGACTGTGCATATTGCGTGACACGTAAAAGCAATGATATAAAACGGGCTGCCTTCAAAGTACAGGAAGTGGTAGACCTTACCATGAATTTTTACAGGCGCAATTATATTGAAGGACTGTTCCTGAGCTCGGGAATTTTCAAAAGTGCCGATCATACCATGGAACGCCTCGTGGCAGTTGCAAAAAAACTGAGACTGGAAGAAAATTTCAATGGATATATCCACTTAAAATCTATTCCCGGCGCCAGTGACGAACTTATGCTGGAAGCAGGATTGTATGCAGACAGGCTTTCGGTTAATATCGAGATCCCAACTATCTCCGGTTTAAAACTCCTGGCGCCAGATAAAAAGCATGAAGATTTTATAAAACCCATGGCGGCGGTGAGGGAAGGGATCGTGCAATATCAAAATGAACGCAAAATCATAAAGAGTACTCCAAAATATGCGCCCGCAGGGCAAAGCACGCAAATGATCGTAGGTGCCACGGGCGAGAGTGACCGTGATGTGATGTATTCTGCAGCTTTTTATTACGAAAAATATAATATGAAGCGGGTATATTATTCAGGATACATTCCGGTTGCCGAAGACTCCCGGCTCCCTGCACTTGGAAGTCCGGTACCGCTGCTTAGAGAAAACAGGCTTTATCAAACCGACTGGTTGCTGCGCTTTTATGGTTTTGATATAAGGGAACTATTAAATGAAAATCATCAAAACCTGGATCTTGATGTAGACCCCAAACTTAGCTGGGCCTTGCGCAACCGGGAGCTTTTTCCCCTGGATATAAACCGGGCAGATGAAAATCTCCTTGCAAGGATTCCCGGTATAGGAATGAAATCTGTTTATAAGATCATACAGGCCAGAAAATTCAGGAAATTAAACTGGGAGCACCTGGCCAAAATAGGGGTGGCATTAAACCGTGCGAAATATTTTATTACCTGCGATTCTGCACAGTGGGAGAAACGGGAGCTTCCCAGTGAGCGCATTAAAGGCTTGATCTTACAAAACTCAACAAGCAAATTCAGAAAAGATTACAGCATCCAATTAGCACTTTTCAGTTAATGAAAAATACCATACTAATATATGACGGTTCCTTTGAAGGATTTTTAACCTGTGTTTTCCAGGCTTTTGAGCAAAGACTAAATGTTACAGGAATTTATACTGAAGAAGCGGCCCAGCCTGGTTTGTTCTCTACGCCGGAAATAGTGATAACCAATTTTGAAAAGGCCGGAAGAGTAAAGAAAGGGCTAAAAGACAACCTTGACGGGGGCGGAAGAAGACAGCTCTATTTCTCCTTTTTAAGTGAATTATCCGGGATAGAACTTCAACTATTGGAATATATTAAACTGGTATTTGCAAGAAACAATTTTAGTTCGCGGGATTTTGGGAACCCACTCATTCTCAGGATTTCCCAAACCGCCAAAATGGTGAGCAGGGAAAAACACAGGATGGAGGCATTTGTGAGATTTATGCTCACCAAAGACGAAATTTACTTCGCTCATATAGAACCCGACTTTAACGTTCTTCCGCTTATTTTGCCTCATTTTGAAAGCCGGTATGCCGATCAAAAATGGATAATTTATGATTTAAAGCGAAAATTTGGCTTGTTTTATAACCTTCACGAAACCAATTACATAAGTATGGACATATCCCCGGATATTTTCGATAAAAATTATCAAACCAGTGTTTACAGTACCTCCGAGCTGGAATTTCAGGAATTATGGAGACAGTATTTTAAAAGCACCAACATTAAATCTCGTAAAAACCTGAAATTACATAATCAACATGTGCCAAAAAGATACTGGAAATATTTAAGTGAAAAGAGTTCTTTGCATAATTAAAAAATAGTTTAAATTTGCCTCTTCAACTAATTAAACATTTTTAAGATGAAAAAATTATCCCTTATTTTATTAGCTTCAGTTTTCACATTATCTATCTACTCTTGTAGAGAAACTACTGAAGAAAAAACTGAAGATGCTTTCGAAGAAGTAGGAAACGACATCGAAACTACTACTGAAGAAACTTACGAAGAAGCAGAAACTGAAGTTCAGGAAGAAATTGACGGAACTGACGATATGAACGCTGATGACGACATGCAATAGTCAGCTTCAAAATTGTTTAAAAAGCCATCTTAATTAATTTTTGATGGCTTTTTTTAATTTTAACCAAAAACCATTATTGATGAAAAAGTTATTTTTAATGCTGATGCTTGCCGGAATGACAACATCATTCTATTCCTGCCGGGAAACCACGCAGGAAAAAACCGAGGACGCCGTGAAAGCCATAGGTGAAGACATTGAAGAAAACACTAAAAAAGCCGGAAAGAAAATTGAAGAGGGAGCTAAAAAAGTGAAAAAAGAAGTACAGGAAGAGATTAACAATACAGATGACGTGAATGGTGAAGATACCAATGATGGCATCAATTAACCATTCCTTTCTGTTTAAAAACAAACAACCGCCCTTAAGAGGCGGTTGTTTGTTTTTAGAACATAATTAAGCCACAGCGCCTTTATTAGGATAAATATTTTTCATCCTGGAAAACCTCTTCGATTTTCCCTATAAGCAGGTCCATTTCAAAAGGTTTTGCCACAAAATCATTGGCCCCGGCTTTTTTGCATTTTTCTCCGGCATCGTGCAAGGCAGACATCATAATAACCGGGATCTCTGCGGTTGCTTCATTTTTTCTTATTCTCGCACAAACATCGGTACCGTTCACACCAGAAATAAGCATATCCAGAAGAACAAGGTCAATGTTGTGCTTCACGATCAAATCTTCAGCTTCAAAAGGTTTTTCAGTAACTTCAACCTGATACCCATAAAATTCCAGGAGAGTCTTTAACATTTCTCCAATACCGGAGTCATCATCTACAACTAATATTTTTTTATTTTTTGTCATTGTTAGGTTTTACTGGGCTGTTGATAAAATGAAACAAAAATCGGAGCCCTTTCCTTTTTTGCTTTTTACGGTAATTGTACCATTGTGCCGTTGTATAATCTCATTGGCAAGGTACAGGCCAATTCCAAATCCAGAGTAGGTATCTTCACTTTTACCCCCTATGCGGTAAAAACGCTTGAATATATTACGGTGATTCTTCTTATCAATTCCTATTCCATTATCTTTTACTACCACTGCCACTTGGTTATTTTTATGTTTTTGCACCTTCACCACAATTTCCTGGCTGTCTGGTGAATATTTAATAGCATTGGTAATGAAATTAATAAGCACTTGCCCTATCCTATCCTTATCTGCCAACACATTGCATTTGTAATCCTGGTGCACTTCAATTTTATGCTGGGTATTGGTATAATTTATATCCTGTACGGTTTCGGCTACCAAATCATTTATGGAAAATATTTCTTTCTGAAGTTCCATTTTATTTTCCTCAATACGGGAAAGGTCCAGCATTTCAGAGATCAACCTGGTCAACCTTTTTATTTGATGATCAATTCGACCTAACGATTGTTCAAGGGGAAGTCCCTGAACCATCACTCCCTCTCTTTTTAGCAAATTAAGCAATAGCTGCACATAACCCTTAATGGATGTTACCGGGGTTTTTAATTCATGGCTTACCATTTTAAGGAAATCTTCCTTGCGTTTCTCTTCTTCCTTCAGTTTTTGGATTTCGGTATTGGTACCAATCCACATTTTGATTGCCCCATCTTCATTTATAACCGCTTCGGCACGGCTTAAATGCCATTTATATTTTCCGTGTTTGTTAATACAGCGTAATTCCATTTCAAAGGGATTTCCGGTATTCAATGATGCCTGCCATCTTTCCTTAAAGATTTCCCTTTCCAAAGGATGAATAAGGTGTATCCAACCTTTTTCTAATAATTCTTCCACTTTCAGCCCTGTATAATCCAGCCAGTCCTCATTAAAATAAATGAAATTCCCCGCAGGATCAGCATTGATAACCTTTGTAGGCATGAGATCTGCCATTTGCCGGAAATGTGTCTCGCTTTCCTTTACCTGCATTTTAGATTTTACCAATTCAGTAACATCTACTGCCATGTTAAGGACCCCGTAGATCTCTCCCTTTTCATTTCGCAAAGGCTTATAGGTGAAATTGAAATATCCACTTTGTAATTTCCCGTTTATCACAAGATCTACCTTATCTTCTTTTCCCCAATAAGTGTTACCGGTGGTAAATACCTCATCGAGTAATTCATGAAATGGCTGTCCTTCCAGTTCCGGCAATGCCTGGCGAATTGTTTTTCCAATAACAGAAGAGTCCTTCCCCCATAATTTGATCATCGCTTCATTGGCAAGTCCAATTTTCATTTCCCTACCCAGGTAGATACCTGTAGCAACCGTGGCTTCATGAACAATATTTCTTAACCGATGTTCACTCTCCCTTACAAGTTGATCTTTTACCCGTTCCTCGTGCACGTCTATAACCGTACCCACCATGCCGTCAAATTCTCCCTGCTCATTATATTTGGGGCTTCCGCGGTCAATAACCCATCTATATTCCCCCTCTTTATTTCTCAACCTGTAACTCACATTATAGGCCTCATGGTTATCATTTGCCGTCCTGAAAGCATTTTCAGCCATCTCCACATCCTCGGGATGAGTAGCTTTTAACCACCCGAAGCCTGCTGCTTCCTGGGGTGCCTGGCCGGTATATTTATACCAATTATCATTAAGATAAGCACTTTCGCCTTCCTTATTGGTGATCCAGATAATTGCCGGTACAGTATCAATTAAATTTTGAAGCCTGTTTTCGCTTCGCTCAACAAGCCTCCTGGTCTCTACCTGTTCAGTCACATTAATCGCATGAACAAATATTCCTTCTACCACGCCACTGGCGTTAAGAGTGGGTTGGTAAACAAAGTTTAAAAAGGAATTTTTCCATTCATTCTCACCTACCTTAAGTTTTATAGGAATTTCATTTCCTAAAAAAGGCTCCCCTGTATTATACACATTATCCAGAAGTTCAATAAATCCCTGCCCCGCAACCTCCGGCAATACCTCTTTAACCGATTTTCCAATCACATTCCTGTTTCCTACCAGGTTTAAATAATTTTCATTCGCTATTTCAAAGATATGTTCAGGGCCTCTAAGAGTGCAAATGGCAGCCGGGGCATTAGAAAGAATGTCATTAAAGATCCTTAGGAATTTTTTCTCTTTTTTCGCCAGGTGTAATGCGTTCTTTCGCTTTTTAAAAGATAGCAGGATCATTCCCCCTCCAGTCGAGGTTTCCATTTTACTGGCGTTAATAATAAACTGCTTTTTTTCGGGATTTCCAATGTCAATACTTACAGGAAAACTTTTTACAGGATCGCCGGACCTTGCAAGATTTTCCAATTCTCCCCGCAACGGCGGTAGATCAAATTGACCATTATTTAAATTAAAGAGCAACAGGTTGACCCCAAGAGGTTCTTTTAGCTTAAATTTTTTGGAAAAATTTTGGTTCCAACACAAGATGTGCAGGTTTTCATCAAGAATAACCAGCGGCTCCCTAACTACATTTACGATCGTTTTTTTAAAAATATCTAAATGCTCCTCTATTAAACTGCCCCCGGTAGTATTCATTCCTTAACCTTACTCTATTTATCCTGAATGTTCTAAAATTTGCTAAGATATTATATTTTTTGTTTGCTCATCTTCCTTTTATGACAGATATAAGATTTGAAAACCCTTTAAAAGTGTTTAATTCCAAGTCGCTATTTTTAAAAATTTCTTACTGTTATGCAACAAATGAATACTTTAATTGTCTTTTAATAAAGTCAATCAATGAAATCCATCATCATCACATTGCTCATGCTGGGCAGCCTTTCATTATTTTCTCAGGAAAATGACAGTATCCCACGTAAAAAAGTAACCATTCCAAGAATTGTCGATGCCCCAAAAATAGATGGGGTTCTTGATGAGGCCTCCTGGGAAAATGCAGGTATTGCGACAGGCTTTGTAGAACGCCAGCCAAATAACGGAAGACCAATTCCAGATAGTTTGCATACTGAGGTAAGGATCATCTATGACGACCTGGGTATATACTTTGGCGCTACCATGAACGATCCTCAACCGGATAAGATCATGAAAGAACTTACAGAAAGAGACCAGATAGGCGCCGATGATTTCTTCTTTATTTTATTGAATGGCTATAATGACCGGCAGCAGAGCATGCAGTTCATAGTCACTGCCGCCGGGGTTCAATATGACGCGAAGATGACGAATATGAGAGAAGATTCTTCCTGGAATGCTGTGTGGTACAGTGCAGTGAAGATCAATGAAACAAACTGGGTAGCCGAAATATTTATTCCATATTCCGAACTTAGATTTCCTAAAAAAAATGTGCAATTATGGGGTTTACAAATGGAAAGGGAATTTCGAAGGGAAGGAACTAGATACAGCTGGAGTCCTATAAACAATGCGAAAGGTTCTTTTTCAATTTATGACGGGGAGATCTATGGCATAGAGAACATTCAAACCCCCACCCGGCTTTCTTTTCAACCCTATGTTTCCTCATACGTAAATAATTATGACGGCAAAACACACGTGAATTTCAACGGGGGTATGGACCTTAAATATGGGATCAATGATGCCTTTACCCTTGACATGGTTCTTATTCCAGATTTTGGACAAACTAAATTTGATGAAACTGTTCTTAATCTTTCTGCCTTTGAGGTGCAGTATAATGAACAACGGCAGTTCTTTACAGAGGGTACAGAACTATTTAGCATTGGCAATCTTTTTTATTCCAGGCGTATTGGGGGGTACCCCTCCGGCAGGGCTTTGACCGGGGAAAATGAAATTGTAACTTTTAATCCCACCACGGTAGACCTCATAAATGCCCTTAAAGTTTCCGGCCGTACAGATAAAGGGTTGGGAATTGGATTCTTTAATGCTATTACTGAAAAGACATATGCTGAAATTGAAAACACTCAAACCGGGGACACTCGAAAAACAGTTGTGGAACCTTTTACCAATTATAACATCCTGGTACTGGATCAACGGTTTGGTGATAATTCTTCAGTTTCGCTCGTAAACACCAATACCACCCGGGCTGATGGTTTTCGCGATGCAAATGCCACAGGTTTATATACCCAGCTTACCAATAAAAGTAACACCTGGAATTTACGGGCAAGTGCCGAGGGTAGTTGGGTAATGAACGATGAAACAAAATTTGGAATGGAGGGCCAGGCCGGTATTGCGAAAATAAGCGGTAAACACCGCGTGCAGGCGGGCCTGGATTTCAGGACAAAGGATTATGACATAAATGACCTGGGATACAGCGGCCAAACCAATTATATGCGGTATATGAGTTACTACGGTTACAGGTTACTTCAACCAAAAGGGTTTTTGAACAATATGTTCCTCAATTTCAACCTGAACCACCTGCGCCGGCTGGAACCGGATCTTTACAGTAACGTGGTATTCAATTTTAATTCCAGTTTCACCACTACCAACTTCCATAATTTCGGGGGCGGTTTTGAAACTACCCCCCTGGGAACCAAGGATATTTATGAACCCCGTTTTCATGGATGGCATGTAGACATCCCCACTTACTACAACACCTGGCTGTGGTTTGATACAGATTACCGGAAAAAATTTAACCTTAGTATGGTGGCCGACTGGTATAAATTTGATGAAAAAGGCAGAGGGACCCTTAATATAAATTTTCGCCCGAATTACAGGGTATCAGATAAATTCAAGCTTAATTTCCAAACCAGCATGAACCTTTCTGACAAAGAAATTGGGTTTGTAAATTACACGGCAAATGAAATAATTATGGGCCGGCGTAACCGGAACACCGTTGTAAATTCCCTGGGAGGAAATTACATTTTCAATAATAAGATCGCACTTAATCTGGCATTCCGGCATTATTATTCAGAAGTTGAGTATTCCGGTTTCTTTGAATTACAGGAAAATGGATCTCTCCTCCCGGAACCCGGTCATTCCAATACTTATGATACCACTTATAACAGCTGGAATATAGATTTAAGATTTTCGTGGTGGTTTGCACCGGGAAGCCAGATAAGCATCCTGTACCGCAATGCAATGGATAGTTATTTGCAGGAGGCACGGCAACCTTTAAACCAAAATTTCAATTACCTGTTTGACCAGCCGCAGGTCAATAATCTTTCAGTTCGCATAACTTACTTCCTGGATTATAACAGGCTGAAAACCTGGTTTAAATCCAATGACCAGGATGGGCCGCTACAGCGGAATAATATGGGCCGGTTAAATTAATAGGGGTATAATTCTTAATAAAAAAGGGATCGTTGTAAGTGCAACGATCCCTTTTCAAACATTTTCTGGTTTATTTAAAGTTCAACCCTAAGCCCGCTGTCTATTCGTGCGACAAGATCTTTCCAGTGATATCTGGTAAGTACATCATTTACATAGTTGCCACGCTGGTTGATATCCCGTTTCAAACGTTCCATTTCCCCACGCATCAGTGCAATAATGTCAGATTTCAGGATGCCATCGCTTTCAGTTTCTTTCAGCTTTTGCACATATCCCGTTGCGGCATCAATATAGGAACGCTGTAAATTGCGGCGGTAAGCATCGGCTTTTCGGCCGGCGTACAGTTCGCTGAAGATACCCTTGCGCAGGTCATCCATCATTTCCACAGCCGTATAGGCTTTATTTCCGGATACCTGCTCATTGCTCACCATACGTTTCAATCGTTTCTCGTCTAGTAAAGAATTGAGGGAACGGGTTTGTAATGATTGTACCCTTTCTATAGCCCCTGTTGCCTCAATGCGGGTTAAAAGATCCTGATCCAGCAACCAGTTTGGAGTGGAAAAGGCATGATTGTTTAAAAATTGTACCGCTTCCTTTTGTTTTTGCCGGGGAACCGCCTCATAGACTGCCCCATCCTGATCTGCAGTTTTTTGTGTTTCATATACCCCTCCAACATTGGTGATCACATGGGTAATATAACCTCTCCACAAATTGGTAAGCTCTCCATAAACTTCGCCCAGGTCATCATAATTGTAACCATCCTTAGAGGTCCAGGCTACCAGGTTAGGGACTACTTTTTTAAGATTTGCCAGGCCATACTCACTTGCCTTTACCTGGTCATCTCCCAGGCTTTCCCGCTGCGACTGCGGATCTACGCCATCATATCCCCCGCCGAATTCATACACGGGATCCCCTGCTTTTTCCAGTATCCATTTATCAAGAGTAGGTTTTTCTGCCAGGGGAGTGTTGGCACCCGGCAGGTACCTGTAGCCCCAGTTTATGGAATACAGGTCATACGGGCCCATCATCCTTATGTAACGTACATTTTTATCTTCCGGCTGGGCTACATAGTTCACCCGGGCATAATCCATAATGGAAGGGGTTAACCCATACTTTTGTGTGAATTCAGCCGATCGTAAAGAATCTGTAGGATAGGCGGCACTGGCCTTCATATTATGAGGCAAGCCAAGCGCATGGCCAATCTCGTGGGCAATAACCATCCGCATCATTTCCCCAATTTCGGCCTCTGGGGTGTTAAGGGTTCTTGCGGAAGGATTTTGGGCTCCTGCTTCTATCATATAACGGTTCCGGTAAGAGCGCAAATGGTTGTGGTACCAGATGATGCTACTTCCTATGATCTCTCCCGTACGCGGATCTGTAACCGAAGGCCCTACCGCATTTCGCGTTGTGCTGGCTACATAGCGAACCACAGAATACCGCACATCTTCCGGGCTAAAATCGGGATCCTCCTCTTTGGTGGGCGGATCTTTGGCGATGATTGCATTCTTAAAGCCTGCTGCTTCAAAGGCAACATTCCAGTCCTCAATTCCCTGTTTAAAATAGGGTCTCCATTTCTCCGGAGTAGCAGGATCCAGGTAATATACAATTGGTTTTACAGGTTCTACAAGTTCCCCTCGTTTATAAGCTTCTACATCTTTGGGCTCCAGGCGCCACCTGCGTATGATCTCGTAATCATCGGCCTTCAGTTCTTCTGAATCATAATTGTATTTCTTTATGGTGAACCAACCTACCCGGTCATCGGCCAGTCTGGGCTGCATCTTATCATCTGGCAGCAATACCATAGATTGATTCATTAAGAGTGAGATGGTACCCGCCTGTCCTCTTTCGGGTGGTTCTTCCGCTTCATAGGTCATCAAATGCTTCACCTCGATGTTCTTGGGAAAGGAGTGGGCAGATTCTATATAAGACCGGCTTTGATCAAGCTTTTTAACCTTATAACGCTTTTTAAGGGAAGATGAGATCCCGTTGATGGCTTCAATATCATTTTCATATAGGCTGTTCACTTCCACTACCACCGCATTGGAATCGGGATTTAGCGCCACCACCTTTGTACTGTAGAGGATTGGAAAAAAATTATTGGCCGTTACAGATTGATAAATGGGAGATCCTTCATCGCTTTGGTTCTCAAAGCTTATGATCTTCATATCTACATTATTTCCCCTGCGGGTCCAGCGTACCACCTGTTCATTCACCTTGGACCCGGCATTTACATAACCCCCTCCAAAGCCGGAGGGCACTTTTGCGATCCTGCTCACCAAAAGCATGTCTTTCTCAAAAATGTTCGTGGGAATTTCGAAATAGAGCTTATCCCCTACAAAATGTGTGGTAAACAAGCCTTCATCACTTTTAGCTGCAGGTGTAATGACATCTTTATATGCCTTTAGGTCTCCATTGCTCTTTTTTGGGGGTGAGGGCTGTGGGGTTTGGGCCACCTGCCCCTGGCTCTGGCAGCCCAAACTTAGGACCGCCACCAATCCAATTACAGATAATTTTTTAATCATTCTTATTTTGGTTTTAAGGTTTTCAAGATAAGAAAAGGATTAAAAACTGGCAGTGAAAAAGCAGGAATCCCTTAAAATTTATGATTTGTCCTACCTGGCGAGATATCCCCCATCAATTGGATAATAAGTCCCGGTAGCGAAGGAAGACCTTTCACTTGCCAGCCAGAGGAAAAGTTGTGCCACCTCATTTACTTCTCCCAAACGACCTATAGGGTGCAGGGCAATAATCTGGTCCAGCTGTTCCTTCTCCAGTTGCTCCAGAAGCGGTGTCTTGATAAAACCAGGTCCCACCGAATTCACCCGGATGCCCTTAGAGGAATATTCAATAGCGGCGCTTTTTGTAAGTCCTACCACCCCGTGTTTGGCAGCAACATAGGCTGCACTTTTCGCTAAGCCCACATTCCCTAAAATAGAAGCTACATTGATAATAGAACCACTTACATTTTTAAGCATTGCAGGTATCTGGTACCGCATCCCGTAAAAAACTCCGGAAAGATTGATGGCGATAACTTTGTCCCAGTCATCAATACCATATTCCCCCACAGGGGCCATAGCACCTCCAATTCCCGCATTGTTTACCGCTATATCGAGTCGGCCAAAAGTTTTCAGGGCTACTTCGACACTTTTTTCTGAATCTTCGGCCACAGATGTATCGGCTTTGATAAAAACAGCTTCCCCGCCGTTTTCCTTTATTTCCACCAGTACCTTATTCCCGGCCTCCTCATTTATATCACTTAGTACAAGTTTTGCTCCTTCCTTTGCAAACAATATTGCTGTACCCTCTCCTATCCCCGAACCCGCGCCGGTGATCAATGCAACCTTTCCCTCTAATTCCATAATTACTATTTTAAATAATAAATAATTTACCCAAATTCCATAAAATAAGTTCCTTTACTTTAACTACCCAATGATATCAATCAGGTTATACTTTTTTATAACTTTCCGAAGAAATTTAAATATAAGAATGAAAGCTGTTTTTCAAATTCTCACTCTTCTATTCCTTTATAATGTTAGTGCGCAGGAAAGCACCTTACCTCCAAATTTTGTATATGTGCAGGACGTAATCCCTGATGTTGTGCTGGAGATGCGATATGCAGGGGAGAATAATTTTCTGGGAATGTCGGTAGATGGCTATAAAAGTCCTGTTGCAATCCTGTCCCGGCCAGCCGCTATGGCGCTCGCAAAAGTGCAGAGGGAACTGAAGGAAAAGGGTTATTGCCTTAAAATTTTCGATGCTTACCGGCCACAAAGAGCGGTAAACCATTTTATATCCTGGGCCCGAAAGCCGGAGGACACCCTTAAAAAAGCCCAGTTTTATCCTGGGTTAGATAAAAAAGACCTTTTTTCACTGGGTTACATTTCCACGCGCTCCGGGCATTCCCGCGGCAGTACCATAGATTTGAGTATAGTAGATTATAACAGTGGGGAAGAAATTGATATGGGCGGAGCCTATGATTTTTTTGGGGAACGTTCCCATCATAATTATACCAATATTACTCCTGCTCAGAAAATGAACCGTAGCATCCTTAAAAACGCAATGATGAAGTATGGTTTTCAACCATATTCCCAGGAATGGTGGCATTATACCTACCAGCCGGAGCCTTTTCCAAATACCTATTTTGATTTCTTGGTGAAATAGCTAGTGAACCCTAATTATTTCTTTTAGCGAAACAGCGGTGCCATCTTCAGTAAAACCTTCTATACTTATTTCATACTCCCCTGGCACATCTGAAGTGTAAAATTCGACATTAGTGGCTCTATTGGTTAGAGAAAAGTTTGGGTTCCAAAGCAATTGCAGTCTAAAATCCGGAACACGATTTTGCAAATAATCCAAATTCTGGTAGGATGGGCTAAAATATATTTTATTTTGTTGAGGCCTTACCATTTCTGTATCACTTATAAATTCTTTCTTCATTACATCAAAAAAATCTCCGCCAATGGTTTCAAAGGAAATAATACCCCTGTAAACCTGAGGGCCCATGAAATATTTTTCCCGCAATACCTGAATCGTTTTAATTTTCCTGGCATCGTAGTCAATAATTTCTGAATGATCCTGCAGTAGAACACCATCTACCATTACAAGTGGGATTAAATTTGCACCGGTGGGTTCATTGAAACTACCTACGATTTCCAACCGCGGGTTACCGCCCATTCTACGTATCCTAACCATTTTAACGATCTCTATAAAGACCTCGTTCAGGCTTTTAAATCTTGTAAACTCATCAAGGTGATACACCTCTGGCAGAACACCGTAAAAAGGGTAGGATTTACCATTCCAAAGCAGGGAATCCTGCTTCACCTCAAGGTAACTATTCTCTATTTGACGGTAAATACTGTGCTCCATGATCCTGTCCTTGAATGATACTGGTAAATGTAAGGGCTCAAACTCCAGGGAGGTATAGTTTATCGAAGGATCCGGATCTATAACAATAGTATACTTCCCCCTATCTTCTCCCAATACTTGTAAAAAAGTACGCGGTACAAAATCATTATTTTCCAAATTTAAAGTGAACCTGCCCATGGCATTGGTTTTTACAAGCCTTAAAAAGAATGCATCCCCTGGAATTGAGAGAGCTACTATTTTATTGTTGAGCCCGGTATCTCCTTCATTCATAGAATTCGTAAGAATACGGCCAGAAATAAGTTGACCCCTTAATTCCGGAAGTTGAACGGGGAAAGCAATAGATCTCTTATTAATCACTGAAGGATAATTTTGAGCAGTATACCTCGGTACCACTTCAAGGTCTTCAATCTTTCTAACGGAAAGGGAAAATACGCCTGTAGAAGTCAAATTCCTGCTATTATGATTGATCACAAGATTCACATTACTCCTTTTTTCAAAAAGACGGTTTTCCAACTGAATTTCCAATCTTCCAGCTACATGTGTGCTTTTTTGTTCAGAAGGCGTGGGCAAATTATTAGCCTCTGTGTTTTTCAAAGCCGAAAAGCTGGAAGAGAAAAGATCTTGTTGCTCATTTTGGAAAGGATTTACAATGCTAAGATTTCCTTCAAAGAAAATTTCTTTTGGCCCCACTATCATGCGTCGGGTATAGGCAATTAACTTATAATTGCCAGACGCTATTGAAGTAGGAACAAAAAAATCTCCCTGGCCATGGCCATCGTTCAGGGCAATTTTATGCTTAAAAATTATATTTTTTTCAGCATCAACCAGTTCCAGATAACCTACTTTGCTCAAGGTACTAAGCTGTTTTGTGCGGGAATTTCTACAGTAGAACTTGTAATACAATGTTTCCCCAGGAATTAAAAAACCCGTGTTGTAGTGCACAAAAACCTCCTCATGGTCTATGGGCATTTCCATGACATCTCTATTACTTTGCTGCCCATTTATCCCTGGAATACAACCCAGGAAAGCTAAAATAAGAATGGTTGTTTTCCTCATCATATACTCAATTATTCTTCCCAAAATTCCGGAACTACATTGGTGCCCAGCAGGGTGCAATCTATACAAGGTGCGTCTACAAAAATATATTCTCCACTTGCCGGGTCATAACTGTATAATCTATATTGCTCACTTTGGGCATAGTCTTTTATAATCAATGTTTCCGCCGGTGTTCTAAAAGTTTCCAGGTGGCAGGGATCTGCAAAAAATGGTCTCGGTTGTTCTACGGGATTATAGAAATCTATGTAGTTAAAAAACACGCGGCGCTCTGAGACAGAGGCTACGCTAAAAAAACCAAGAACGTATTCCCCGGGATTGTCAAGAGAGACTATATTTCCAGCAAGAAACCCCGGTTGGATTTGTGAAAACAAACTCTCAGATTCTGCAAGTTCCTTCAGGCTTTGGTAAAAGGAAAATGCTTCCCTCGAAATTCCATACTGCTTTACCAGGATACTGTACCGGTTTGCAAAAATTGGATTGTCTTGTCTTATAAACTTTAGAAAATTGCCTACAATCCTGTCCTGATTCAGAGAAGTAGAATTACTCAATAGAATTTCATTTGACTCCCCGCCATTAAAACAGGTGTTATCCTGTATGGCCTTTTCCACCACAACTACCTCACCATTTGAGTTCACCACTGCTTCCCTGTACCTAAAATAGCGGGAAAGAATTTTGTAGGTTTCAATATATTCATACCTGTAATAGCCGGAGTTTTCCTGTGTGCCCGAACTGTTAATACGTATATCTATTCCAGGGACCCCCTCCTGGTTTTGGGAGAGTACGCCATATACACTTTCAATACTGGTAGTGCCTCTAAACCCAGATGCATCCGAGCTGTAATTTTTGCCATCTCTTGTTGTAATTTCCAAAGTATACATTCTACCCTCCACTGCACTAAAGGTATTCAAAGACACATACCTCCCGGGAGAAGTTTCATTAAAATTAAACTGGTTCCCTGTATTATCCAGTATGCTTACACGGGCAGCTTGTTCAGGAAAAGCACCATTAACATCCAAGGGAAAAGTGCGGCTTAGAAGCACTTCCTGGAGTTTTTCTTCATTGGTTAATGTAGCTTCCACTACCAGGATATTTTCAAAACTTTCATTTTCAAATTCAAAGGGCTCCACACAGCCCTGGAAAACAAGGAAGCTAAGGAGAATGTACCGGTATGATGTGTTTTTTGAACCCATAGGATTAAAATCTAAAATTATACGTAATGGTGGGAATGGGTATGGAGAAAATAGAGCTTTGGTAAGCCTTCACCTCGCCATTTTCTGTAACAAAAAATACCGAGTAGGGATTATTTCTTCCCAACACATTGTAAACTGAAACATTCCAAAAACTATGTACAAATTTTTGAATCCTGTGGTTCCCTTCCACATTAAAACTTACATCCAGCCTGTAATAATCTGGAATCCGAAATTTATTTCGATCACTGTAAAAAACATAATCTGCCCCATTAAAACTGTATTTTCCAATTGGAAAAGTCACCGGCCTCCCTGTTTGATACACAAAATTTGCCGATAGGCTAAATCTTTTTGTCAACTTATAATTTCCCACCAAACTAAAATCATGAGGTTTGTCAAAATTGGCAGGGAAAAAGGCTCCGTTATTTATACGCTCTTCTCTAAATTCACTATCCAATTTCAAAAAAGAACGGGAATAGCTGTACCCTATCCAACCGTTTAATTTTCCCAGGGACTTTCTAATTAAGAACTCTACCCCATAAGCCTGGCCTTCCCCTTGAAGGACTTCGGTTTCAATATTTTCATTTAAAAAGAGCTGGGCACCTACTTTAAAATCCAACATGTCTTTAGATTCTCTGTAATAGCCTTCAACACTGGTCTCGTACATATCATGGGCAAAGTTCTTATATAATCCAAGGGTATACTGGGAAGCACTTTGGGGTTTAATATTGTTGTCACTCAATTTATAAGTATCTGTAGGAGAAACTGTAGTGTTGTTAGACAGCGTGTGAATGTACTGGTAGGTAGTGTTATAACTACCTTTTAAGGAAAGTTCTGGCGCCAGAAAGTACCTGGCAGAAAATCGAACCTCGGGCCCCACATAGGTTTGCATAATCTCATTAGATCCAAATTCCTGCACCTCTATTATGGTAAATTCACTTCTTGGAATTCCCTGTTCATAATTGTTTTGTATTCCTGGCCCCAGGGAGTTGTAAAGGGAAAACCGCAATCCTGCAGTAATAAGAAGGTGTTCATTGATTTTAAAATTATCTGCCACATACAAGGATGATTCCAGGCCTTTTTCACTTGAAATGTTTAAGGGCTCTACCGTAGACTCCTCTCCAAAGGGCTCTATTCTTCCCGGTTTTACAACATAGAGTTTACTTGACATCCCATAATTAAAATCGTGTTTATCACTGTATAAGTAATTAAGGTTGTATTTAACCTCTGTCTCGCTTATACGGTAACCAGATTTGAAATCGTTGGCATTTCCCCCCTGGTAATCTATATTAAAATTGTAATTGCTGTTGCTCACAATTAAACTTCCCCTGTTTTTAGAATTGAACCTGTGGTTATAACGTAAAGATCCCAACCGGTTGTCATAACTAAACAGGGAATCTGAGGTGATACTAAAAACATCTTTGCTGAAATAGCCAGTAACCTCAACATCATGGTTATCGTTTATTACGTGATGATATTTAGCTATTATATCATAAAATGAGGCCCGTGTATTTTTAAGGTTGGGTTCATCCAGGTTTTGAAGGATCCAGTCAGAATAAGTACTTCTCCCCCCCAGTAACAGGGCCGATTGTTCTTTTACCACCGGAATTTCCAGAGCCAGGCTACTGGTTACCGGACCAATGGAAGCCTCCCCTGCAAATTTTTGGGTATTTGCTTTCTTGGTTTTAATATCAAAAACCGACGAAAGCCTGCCTCCATACTCGGCAGGAATGCTTCCCTTGTAAATATTAACTTCTCCAGAGGTGAAGGGATTTAAAGCTGAAAATATGCCGAAGAAATGCGCTGGGTTATATAAAACAGCATCATCCAGGAGAATTAAATTTTGATCGGCCCTGCCTCCTCTTACATTAAATCCGGCTGCTCCCTCCCCTGCACTACTTATCCCGGGTAAGGTGGTAGCTACTTTTAGGATATCCCTTTCACCCAGGACTAGGGGAATTGTTTTGATCTCCCCGACATTTATTTGCTCCAGGCCTGTGATGGCTTGCCTTACATTTTGATTGGATTTTGCAGCGAGAAGAATTTCTCCCAATTGCTCAAAATTTTCTTCAAGTTGCAGGTTCAATTCACCATTGTTGTAAATAACCAATCTTACCTGGAAAGGTTTTGTATCCAGAGAGCTGGTTTCCAAAAGGTGAGAACCTATAGGAACCAAAAGTTCATAGTAGCCCTGCTCATTTGTAACAGTTCCAATATTCCTATCCTTAATTATTACCGTTAAATTAGGAAGTGGGCGGTTGGACTCTACTTCCACGGCAAACCCTTTAAGTAAAAAGTTTCGGGTCTTATTGGTTTTATCCTCCTTTCCAATATAAATAGTCTTTACATTGCTTTGCCCCCGCTCTGCAGCTATAAATACAGGCTGAGCATCACCCCTTTCCACAGTACTTCCCGCAGAATTATTAAAGATATCCCGGGGAAATTGATCATAAATTACATTATTCCTGGTAAGAATAATTTTATTGCCTTCCATACGATAGAAGTTCAAAAGGGTTTCTTTAAATATCTTCTCCAGGATTTCTTCCAGGGACGTATTTTCAAAGGCACCTGTGAAACGGTACCCGGCTAACCATTCTTCAATAAAATAAAATTTAAGATTGGTTTTGCTTTCAAGTTGTAAAATTACCTCTTCCAGGGGGGCATCCTGGAAGTTTACAGAAATTTTATGTTGGGTTTCCTGTGAAAAAGAAACGAAGCAAACCAGCAGCAGGATTATAAAAAAAGAGAATTTCATTTTCTTTACAGGGACTCTTCTTTTGAAAGACGCCCGGTTATTTCCTTAAAAAGGTTGACCATAAAGGTATCTTGTTGATTTTTATACAAATAGTTATTGTTTTTAAAAAAGTCTGTAATCAACTCTTTCAATTCGGGGAATTGGGAGGCAAGTTCTCTCCTGGAGTTAAATTCATAATAAACATTATTATATGAATATCCATATCTGATACGCCGGGGGATAAATTCGTAATATTGGATGAATTGGTCGGTTTTCGCTGTTAATTTAAGAGAGTGCTTTTTAAGTAGGGTTAATTGGGATTTTTCCAATAAAACCTCATTAAATCCATTAAAAATGGATCCTGGGGCGTTGATATTTATAAACCTGAATTGATCAAATTCAAACCGTTGGAGATTTTCATTTCTAAGCTGTATGATATTAACACCTAAATTACTCTCTACCTGGACTATAAGAATATTCTCGTGCACATTGTATTTCATTTGCACCCCATGAAACCATTCATCTTCATAAAGCACAGAGCCGGTAATGGGTGCACCACTTAGAAAAAAAGAATTTTTTTCATTGACTGTTCTATATTTTTCTACATATTCTGCCCCATTCAAAAGTCGTGTGTTCTCAACACCCAACTCTTTATCAAACCAGGAATAGAGATTCTTTTCTTCTTGTGTTGCCTGAGCCAGAGAGATCTGAAAAGTTTGAAAAAGGAAGAATAGGAATATCAAACCAATGTTACGCATCATAGCACATTTAAAGGACCGTTATTTGAAAAACCCAATTAAGGGACTTTAATTTGAACTAAATGTAAAGCTTTTATTTAATACTTTTTTAACATTATAATGGTTAATGTAAAAATAATCGGAACTCCAACTTAAAATGGCTAAAGCCCCCGGTAGCCAAACAAATTACCATCAATAAGCGAGACCCCCATAATTTTATTAATACTTATGATCGTTTTATGGCGCCATTTTATGCCTCTAATCCTTAGGGAAATTTCCGAAATCCTGTTTTAGGATATTTTTACCTCTCTATACCTCATAGCATGCCTTCAAAAATAATTTAAAATCACCACCCTGCAGAGCTTCTACCAGATGTTCCATTTCGGGTACATATTTACGAGCAAAATCAGGATCATTTTCAACAATATCCCTGGTGTTATCAATAACATCTGCCAATTTTATGGTTTTTAATTCCCTGCTTATTTTCGATTGCCGCTCTACCTCCTTTTCCTTTCTTAGTCTTCGGTTAAGGTGGCGATAATTTTCTTTTACATATTCATCTGTCAATTCCTGACCAGCCCTGCCACCTTTACACCAAATCTTTCCCTAATGTCATCCAAGGTTACCGGAGTATCTTCCACCCCATCGTGTAAATAAGCGGCGCACAACATTTCACGGCTTTGAGCAACCGTTTTGACCAGCGCTGCAACTCTTATAGGATGTTCTATATATGGCTCGTTCTTATATTTTTTGAATTGATCCTTATGTCCCTCCCTGGCAAATTCCCTGAACTTCAAAAATATATTTCACAACAGCATTAAACTTTTGTTTCCTATATTGGTCTAATACGAGTTCATACATTCTTCTAATACAAATAAATATGTTAAAAAAATTCGGTTTAAGTATCGTGCTAATGGCTGGAATGTTCAGTTTAGCCGGGGCACAGACGAAACTTGTGGAAAAAGTCACCAAAAAAGGTGATGAGCTGGTAATTCCCTATGAAAAATATCAACTTTCAAACGGCCTTACTTTAATTGTACACGAAGATCATTCAGATCCCGTGGTGCATGTAGACGTAACCTATCACGTGGGTTCTGCCCGTGAAGAAATTGGAAAATCGGGCTTTGCGCATTTCTTTGAACACATGATGTTTCAGGGATCAGACAATGTTGCCGATGAAGAGCACTTCAGGATCATCTCGGAAGCCGGTGGAACCCTTAACGGAACAACCAACCGTGACCGTACCAATTACTTCGAAACCCTGCCCAGCAATCAGCTTGAAACCGGGCTTTGGCTGGAGGCAGACAGGATGGGCTTTTTACTTGACGCTGTGACCCAGCAAAAATTTGAGGTACAACGTGAAACTGTTAAGAACGAACGCGGGCAGAATTATGACAATCGTCCCTATGGCCTTGCGCGCGAAATGACCGCGAAAAACCTATATCCATACGGCCATCCTTATTCCTGGTTGACCATAGGATATCTTGAGGACCTGGACCGGGTAGATGTAGAAGATCTTAAGAATTTCTTCCTTCGCTGGTACGGCCCCAACAACGCGGTGCTTACTGTGGGTGGAGATGTAAATCCTGCAGAAGTTGTAAAGCTGGCCGAAAAATATTTTGGTGCTATACCTGCAGGGCCTTCCGTTGAAAATATGAAACCAATTCTACCAGTACTGGAAAAGGACCGTTATGTTTCTTATGAAGACAACATTCGTAACTCCATGCTTAACATTACTTTTCCGGTAGTGGAATCTGGCCATAAAGATGAGCACGCTCTAAACGTGCTGGCTTCTGTAATTGGGCAGGGGAAAAATTCTATTCTTTACAAAAACTTTATTAAAGACCAGAAAGCACTTTCTGCAAATGCATACAATTCAGGTTCGGAGCTTGCCGGGGAATTTACAATTTCTATAATGGCATATCCTAACCAGGGACTTGACCAGAGCGAGGCCCTGGTGAGACAATCCCTAGCCGAGTTTGAAACCCGCGGGGTAACAGATCAGGACCTTACCCAATACAAGGCAACCGCTGAATCCCGCCTTATTAACAGACTGGCAAGTGTAAGCGGGAAAGTGTCACAACTGGCATATAACGAAACCTTTACAGGAAACCCCAATAATATACAGGAGGAATTAAAACGCATCCAGGCTGTTACCAAAGAAGATGTAATGCGGGTTTACAACCAGTATATAAAAGGGAAAAATAGTGTGATCCTTAGCGTGGTACCCAAAGGGAAAACCGAGCAGGTGGCAAAAGCCGATAATTATACTATTTCTACGGAAGGATTTGTTGCGGCAGCCGACCAGTACAGCGGACTTACTTACAACAAAGCCAAAGATAATTTTGACCGTACCAAAAGGCCAACCCCGGGAAGCAATCCTGTGGTGAATGTCCCAGATTTCTGGACGGTTAATTTCAAGAATGGGTTAAAGGTAATAGGTTCGGAAAGCGATGAGATCCCTACAGTTACCCTTCAACTTACAATGAAAGGAGGCCACAGATTATCTATGGATACTCCCGGAAAAGCAGGTATCAGCTCCCTTACCGCCTCTATGTGGAATGAAGACACCCAGAATTATACCGCTGAAGAATTTTCCAATGAACTGGAGATGCTGGGTAGTTCTATAAGAGTTGTGGGTGGGACAGATGAGATCGAGATATATGTACAGTCCCTTAAAAAGAACCTGGAACCTACCCTGGCACTTCTGGAAGAAAGAATGTTTCGTCCAAAATTCAATGAAGATGATTTTGAACGTCTTAAAAAACAGCAATTGGAAAGCATTGCCAACAGCGCTACCCAGCCAACGGTTATTGCCAATCAGGTTTATAACAAGCTACTGTATGGTGAAGGTCATTTCCTTGCCATCCCCGTAACAGGAACTACAGAAACTGTAAGCAGTATCATTTTGGAGGATGTATCGAATTTCTATAAGAACAGTTTCTCTCCTTCCCTGGCGCAATTGGTTGTGGTAGGAGATATCAATGAAAAGGAGATCAAATCCAAACTGGGCTTTTTGGAAAAATGGCAGGGTAAAAATATAAAACTGGCAGAAAATGCAAAAACCCCTGGCATAGATAAGACCCGTATCTATTTTGTAGACAAACCAGATGCGGCACAGTCGGAGATACGTATTGGGTACGTAGCCATGCCTTATGACGCTTTGGGCGATTATTACAGGAGCGGCCTTATGAATTACACCCTGGGAGGTGCTTTCAACAGCCGTATCAATCTAAATCTGCGTGAGGATAAAGGTTATACTTACGGGGCACGATCTGGATACAGGGGCAGCAAGTATGGAGGAACATTTACAGCCTCTGCCGGAGTACGGGCAGATGCCACTGCAGAATCTGTGACCGAATTCATGAACGAACTTACCTCATACCGCGATAAAGGAGTACGTGAGGATGAAATGGCTTTTATGAAGAGTTCTATAGGACAGGCTGATGCCCGCCAATATGAAACCCCTATGCAAAAAGCCGGTTTCCTTGGACGACTGCTGGAATATGAGTTAAGCAAGGACTATGTTCAAAAACAAACACAGATCCTGAACAACATTAGCAGGGAAGAACTCAATGCCCTGGCAAAGAAAAACCTTCCTGTTGAGAATATGCACATTGTAGTAGTGGGAGACAAGAAAACCGTTCTTCCAAAACTGCAGGAGCTGGATTATGAAGTGGTAGAACTGGACCTTGACGGGAACCCGGTAAGCGACACCTCAGGAAATTAGATTTTCAATAGAATGCAAAAAGCCCCTGAAAAAAATTCAGGGGCTTTTTTTGTTTAAATGGTTTTAAGAATATATTACACCCCTTCGGGACTAATTAAACAAGGAGGCTTGTTATTCGAGGGGCTGTACCCATCGTTCCAATATTGCACCCCTTCAGGGCTTACTTTATGCCCACTTAATTAAAGCGCTGAAAAGGCGTAATAAACTAACATCCCGTGAAGCGGGATGTAAAAAGCGAAGTCAGTTATAAGCCCTGCAGGGGCGGGATAAATAAGGTATGTTTTGTTCCAGACCATTAATCATTTCACCCCTCGGGGCTAATTGACTAGTACGCTTTTTATGCGATGGGCTGAACTCATTGTTCCTATTTTGTACCCCTTCGGGGGCTTACTTATTAACCACTGGAAGCTTAGGAGAAGGGATGGAAAATTAACTTCTATAAAACCGAAGTGATGGAAGCGGCTAATATTAAAGCCCTGAAAGGGCGTAATAAACTAACATCCCGTGCATCGGGATGTAAAAAAGCGAAGTCAGTTATAAGCCCTGAAGGGGCAAAATTAATTAGCACTCCTTTGTTCCAGCTTTAAAGCCGGAGCAGGAAAAGAATTGTAAAAACCATTTGTAAAAACAAAAAACCCTCTAAATCAATAAGATAAAGAGGGTTTTTGTACTCGGAGCGGGACTTGAACCCGCACGACCGTTGCTGATCATTGGATTTTAAGTTTAGCACTTGGCCCACTCTAAATATTTACACCTCTGATTTTAAATATTTTATGTTAGTATAAAAATCTAATATTTCAATAAAGTTGGCCCGGTATTTGGTTCCTTAATTATTATCTAATTTAATCCCCTTCCCCACTCAAAATAATTCCTCATTTTCTGACATAATATAAATGTTTTACAAAACTTATGGCTGACTATTGTAAATATTTTAAATTAAAATCTTCAGATATATAATTTTCAATTTCAGATTTATTTTTAGTCATTTTTACAATGTTCAGTTCTTTATCAACAATGACTAAAAGTTCATTTTTCTGCCATTTTTCTTTTACATCATTTTGAAAGCTATACTCATGTTTTGCAATAATATATGCTGGACCAGATTTAACTTCTTTTAAATTTTCTAAGGCTTCCTCAGAAATTTCAATTTTAAGATTTAATATTGAAATCATTTCCTCATAGCCATATTTCCCCAAAAATTCTCGATTAACATATTCAATTTCTTTACGGTCTGAAGCGAGATCTTTTAAAATTATTTCTTTTTCATTTTTGATTAAATCATCAAAATATATAGTGTCCAGGATTACAGTTCTTTTAGCAACGTAATTCGAAAACTCCAAGCTTTCGGAGATTATCTTTTGTTTAATATTTGATTCCAATTCACCATTTGTATTATATCTAATTCCACAACTCAGTGATGATATTAGAATAGTAGATAATATAATTCTTCCTACACTATTAAATTTTATCAATTTTAATAAATTATTCATTTTATTATTTGCTTTGATGACGACACGAATAAGTAGAACCCAAAAATTCTAATTGATTAGTATATTCTGCCCTTTTTTTAATACTACTTCTTTCTTTTTACCAAAACAGTATATATGAAAACCTTATTCAAAAACTTAGGCTTTGATCACTTCCAAGAAAACAAAGAAGGATCTATTTTTTTAGCGAATTATTGTGAAGCCAAATTGGATGGTAATGTATATTATAAGGAGGATCCAGGATTCATTAACAAGGGAGTAGAAAAAGATCTACTTAATAATGATCTTTTGCCTTCATTGTCAATTTTTGACCCGGCAAAAATAACCGAATTCAATTTCACACATGTTTCATTAAAAACTTCTTGCCTATACTTCATTTAAAAATACCGAACTAAAAGTAGAGAAAGAAACATATTACAATTTTAAGTTGATTTAAATTAATGGATATGTTACATATAAGTTAATATAAAATTTGAATACTTAAAATTAAACTTAATTAGCTCCATTACTAACCCTCCGACCCTACTTAGGAAAATTACAAAAAATAAATGAAAAATATTTTCTTAAAACCAAAACTTTTTATTGCAACCCTCATCTTATTTTTTTCGTACTCCTGTGAAAAAGAAAATTTAAATGAAGGCATTAACCTAGAGGATAACTCGTTGATTAAAAATTCAGAAATGAATTTTGGATCATTCAATGATTTTGAAAATCTAAAATCATTAACCATGGATAGCCCACTTAAAATTACCTATGACATAAGTGAGGCAAAAGTTAAGAATTCAGAAGAAAGCATTATTGTGGATACCTCGAGAGTTTCAATGAATATATATAAGAAAAATAAATATTATACACTATCAGTGGTTGACAACAGTGGGGAATCTAAATCATATTTTGAAAATATTATAATTGCAGACCTCGCAACCCAAGAAACCAAATATTATATTTGTAGATATTATTATAAGAATGAAGCCTGTAATAATCCAGAGCAAATAGATTTAAAGAATATCGAGAGAGGAGAAATAAGAATGTTAAATTCTCTTGAAAATGTTACTCAAAAAGAGTATAACTGCTATTCTATATCAACACAGTTATGTGATTATGGTGGAGAAACTCACGTAGCAGGTCCAAATTGCAGCACAACCTATACTAAAACTAGCAATTATTGCATATCCACACCTGATTACTCCGCCTACACCACCTTCTATTATGAATCTAGCGGTGGTGGATCAGAAGGAGGCGGACCTGGAACTCCTGCTTATGTGGATCCAAATGACCCTTGGACGCAACCTATATCAACACCTCAAATGTATGCCGCTGGACTCGATTATCACTTAAATATAACACCTAATCAAAAACTTTGGCTAGAGCAAAACACTACCGAAGCTGTAAAGGCAATGAAGTTTTTAGATGATAACTCATATTCGGCAGAAAGCAAGAATTTAGCAGAGCGCGCAATAGTTTTAATGATTTTAGGAAAAGTGATTGATTTTAATAATCCAGTAGCAAACTATAATTTTGATGCTAATAATTCAATTATATTAGCATATGAGCAAGATTATAAGAATGAAATGTCGGTTCAAGAGAGATCTATTTTTGATGGCTTAAGTAGAGTTAAACAATTAAATTATTTACATAGCGGCTATTTGGCTAAAAAATATGAGAGTATAATTTATGGAGGTAACTTTAGAAATACTAAAAGTGATGCTTACAGACATTCTCTTTGGAATGCATTTTCTACTGTAAAGTTGGGATCTAGTTTAACTAATCAGTTAACAACTGCTCATGAAAATAAACCTTTACAATATACATTAGAGTATAAAGAAAACGACATGGATCTCTATAATAATTCAAAAGGAATAGAAATCGGCCTTACAGGCTCAATAAACTTAATGTTAAAAGTAAAATTAGCTGTAGAGGAAGGTAATCTTAAATATTTAAGCAATTTAGATAGTAATGGTTTGGCCACAGCTACTTCTGTATTAAAACCTACAAACCAATAATGAAGAAATTTATTACCATTCTATTATGTATATTATGGATTGCTTGTAGTAGCGATAACACTAAAACATGGAAAGTTAATGATTTTTCTCAGGATCATACTTTTGTATTAAAAAAACAAAAGTATAAGAGTCCATTAAGTGCAAACATATGGCTAGATGGAGAAATCACTGAATTTTTGCAGATTTTTATGAAGAGGAATTTACCTTGTATTTGAATAAAAGCAAAGCTACAGGTAATTTAAAAATTAAAATTAAAATATAGGAATCTGCGATATTCTTAAACAATTAAAGGGCTGAAGTTAAAACTTCGGCCTTTTAATTTTAAATTAAACATCACAATTTGGGAAGTCAAAGCTATGTTTTTTATTATAGGGAATTGCTCTATATGGAAATCTGTACGAGTGGATTTTTCACATTTGAAACTACTGAAGAAATTAATTATTTTGAAAAATAAATTACTTTCCATATCCCGAATTCACCAAAATATTTATTAACCTATTTCCATATAAAAATAATCTGATCCTACAAATGGGATATCCTGTACATCAGAAAAAAACTAGTAAAATCTTATTTCGATCGATTCTTTCCTTTACCGGATAAATCAATATTTCAAATTCTCTTCCAAAAATTAGACCGGCAAGTGGTCCCTTTTTTCTTCATATTCAAGATATCATTTACCTCTATTTTCCATTCAAAAAGATCTCTATAATAGTATTAACTATATTTTTATGGCAATTAAAAAAAGTGAGATTATTACTTTTGCCTTAGTAGACCTCCAAACCACTCTTAAGCGGTTTTACTTTGACTCTCGATATTCAACATTTTTTTATAAAGATCAACTTGGTCTTCCAGGGATTGAATATTTCTTTTCAGTAAGCTTATTTGTTCTTTTAAATGTGGAATTTGCTCGACCTGGTGTTGGAGTTCGGTCCTTTCCAGCTCCAACTTTTTTATTTCCTCTTTTAAAGCGTTTTCCCCTGCAGTTGATTTTGAAAACAGTCTCTCTTCTTCTGGCATGAATTCAGCGAATTCGTAACTAATCAATTTTTTTACTGTTTCAGTCAATTTTCCCCCAGCTTCAAACTTTGTAATACTCTGTGAGGTCAATCCAAGCCTTGAACCAAATTCTTTTTGGGATAAGCCGATTTTGGAACGTAACTCTTTAATATTCATTAATATAAAAAATTTAAATAGTAAATTTTTACAATTTCTTGTTTTGTAACTACAATTTTTTATAAGTTTGTATGTAAATATTTATCATATAGCTGTAAATATTTCACTTAAAATCCGATAATAGCTGAATAAGGCACCTAAGATATGAAAATAAAGATAACTAATAAAGAACGTGATGAATTAAGAAGGCTGTTCCCAACTGGTTATGCAAAAATGATCTCCCGCAGATTAAACGAGGCCAAACTTCAACCTGTAAGAGCCAAAGAGTATTCTCCAAAAATAATTAGTGACGTTTTAGCCGGCCATCAAAGCGACTTTAATGTTTTGTTGGAGCTATTTAGGTACAAAGACGAAATACTTACAAAACGAGAAGAACTTCAAGAATTAAGAAAAATAACCGCTCTGGAATCAAATGGTTCCGGACAAAACCAATAGATATGGCACCAGAACAATTAGTAAAGAAAATCACCCACCTCAAAGAACAATTAATCAGATTAGAATCTTTAAAGTTTGGAATTCGTAACACCTTGGTTCTTTCTTCCTTTTACACAGAAAAAATTAAAAAATACAGCAGCGCATTATAAATAATGAGCCAATTAACTGCACATATCGTTTATGCCACTTTCAAAGCCTTGGACCAGGATGAAAAGGAAAACTTTATACAGTTAATTGAGGAAGAGAAAAAAAAGCGTAAAACTTCGAACCAAAGGAAAAGAAAGAGTGTGTATGACAACCTTCCGGCAAAATATCATCCAGATAACCTGGAAATGTTGGTAGCTGAAATTATTCATTCATGAAACCCGGGAGCAAATCCCCAAATGGGCGTGCGTTTAAAGAATTTAAGCCGCGCCCATTCACTATTATTATAGGAAAAAAGAAGGAGGACACCCCTGCCCTCCTGCCAATGATTTGTCCTTTTGAACAAAAGTAAAGATATGCAAACATACAATAAAATAGATAACACCCCCATGCTCAGTAAAGCCATTTTAGAATTAAATGGAGTTTTTAATATTAGGAAAAAACGATTGCAACCGCCTCAAACTGGATCCCTTCAAAATACTATTAGAACCGTTGCAACCGAACACTTAGAATATGTCGATCCAATTTTGACTACAGAAGATTTTAAGTCAAGCATGGAAAATTACCGTAAAGTCGTAGATGCTTATAACATAAAGGTTAAAGAAGAAAATATATTAATTACTACCTACAATAAACGAATTAAAAAAGCCATTGACACTCAACCATTAACGCGACAGGAACAAAAAATCTTAATAAAGTTCAATAATATGATCGCACCCCTAAATACCTGGGAAAGGAATGAGCGCGTAGATAGTTTTAACGGTTGCAACCGTCCAATGGCGCAAAAAGACAAGATTCACACGATTAAGTATCATACGGAACAAATCTTTTCTGCCATTCTTTGGCATTATAATAAACAACTATACAAGAGGAAAGCAATACGTCACCAACTGGAAGTATATATACCTGGAAAGCTTCCTTATATAGAACTTCATACTGGCTGGATAACAACGGCAAAGGTAAATGACGTGGTCAGGTTAAATGTTTGTCAGAAAACCTTTAGAAGGCAGCGCAAAAGATTGGAAGAAGCCGGGATCCTTCAGGATTATATTTTTGAGGGCAGTTCCAGACCGGTTAAAATGCGAATTAACCCTGAAATTTTATCCATCACCGACAATTTCGCAGGAAAAAATCCCGCCACTGAAAATCAACATACTACACCAACCCAACGGACAGTCTTACCACATAATAAAGTATCTAATAGAACAGTTTTAAATAATTTAAAAATAAAAGCGAATGTTGATAAACATTCTGATATAAGGAGTTCGGCCCCTGGCCTCACATCATCTACATTTTCTTTCTATAAGACCACCCGGAAGCAAGTTGAAGAAAAAGTTGATGCCGGACCAAAAAATCTAACATTGAGTGATTTTTTGGGGGAAAAAATAGATGATCCCGCAGACTTTGTTGAAAACCTGGCTGCGCACCGCTATGACAAATATACCCCGCTTCGAATTGAAATCCTGGAAAAAGAGGCTTTTGCCGGAGCTCTTGATCGTGACCAGTATAAGGAATTAGTTCTCCAGGACTTTTTCAAAACAGCTGCAAAGCTATGGAAGGGAAAAAGTCCCTACCCTGGCAGCTGGACAAAAGCTTATAATACCTGGAAAAACGAAAAATTCATCACCCATTCGGGAGATTCCAGTAATAAATATGTGGTCCTGCAAAGGGTAGCAGAGCTGCGATACAGGGTAACAGGCGTGTCCAGGTTCCTAAAAAATCATCCGGATTTTAATTTGCTTTATCCAGGTGATTACTTTGATGTTACCAGAACCACAGCCAAAGAAGGAGGATTTGAATACACAGAAAAAATGTGGAAAAAACATATTGCCTATCTGGAAACAAAAAAGGAAGAAAAGCAAAAAACGGTTGCAACAGCCTCTAAACGTAAAAAGAGATTGACCGATAGGCAAAAAGTTGACAATCACGTAAAGGCCTATTTAAAAGGGAAATTTTACCTGGAAGAATTGCTTACAAAAGTAGAGCAGCTGGGAAATAAGGAACTTTATAGGAATCTTCCGGAAATCATAAAAAAAGCGAATCTCAATTTTCAACTTAAAAACGGGAAATAATGGATTCCAAGAAATGTAAATGCGGTGCCGGAAATAAGATCTTCTGTAAAAAGTGCAGTAAAATTCAAATGTGCATTCTACTTAAAAATGGCAATGATCATCTAAAGCTTGAGAACCTGAGAGGCCATAAAGCGAATCCTGTTTGGTACAGTCATTTGAAATATAACTTCAAGCCAGAAAAAGACATCATTGAAGGTATGCTGCGCCGGTTCTATAACACTCCCCTGGTCCCAAGCACCAATATTGTCAAATTTTATTACAACGGCACCAATACCGAACTCTTTACCTATAAATTATGACAGTTATTATCGAACTTAAAAAAGTCGAACAAAAGGATTTTCAATTATTCCTAAACGCTCTTAACCATTACGCCGGCACAATGCAATTCCTTCACGAAACCATGGAGAACCGAAAATTTGCCATTGAAATGAGTATTGCTGTAGAAACCTGGTATGAGTTCAATAAAAAAACTGTGGGTCAATTTCCACCTAAACAATCCTGGTTGAAGCTAAGTCTTCATAAATCTTATATTTTGTGTAGCGCATTGAGAGAATTTGCGAGGGAGAGCAAGAATGACTTGGAAAAAAGCCGTTGCAACCGTTTTTCCGCAGCTATTGATCAACAGCTCCCCACCAAGGCACAACTCGCAATAAATAATTAAACTCGAAACAACTTCAATATTCATCTATTCATCATCAACATTTAACTATGAAAATCATCACACTTATCGCTTACGTACTCGCGGTTTTATTTTTATTCTTTCTCTTAAAATCATTATGGTTAGTACTTCCCCAATATTGGTGGGCCTTTGGTAGGTTTAAATATAAATTTCTCCAAAATTATGGGAAAGCTGGAATCTATTTTTACAAATTACGGGGTTTTAAGAAATTCACCTTTAGAAAGGGTAGTTTAAAAGGTGCCACAGAGGTAACGGTGATGGCCAAAACTGAAAAAGAGGCTTATAGGAAATTTAAAACTTACACTAACTCCAATCGCAGTACGCGAATGCAACAAATTTAATCCCCCTATTATGATCAAAAATGAAAAATCTCCCACTCTAAAGTTGCTGCCCTGCGGGGCAAGAAAATCAACAATTGTAGAAATGTACCCTAGAGAACCTGAAGCGTACTTGCGTAAATTAATTCACTCTATTCAAATTGAAACTAACCAGCATCTCTCACCACTGGCTGCTAAAAACCGAAAAAGACTTTCCCGACGAGAATTAGAAAAGCTTATAGAAGTTGTGGGACTTCCTAAAGGATATTGTAACAATTTCATAGAAATGTAGAAAGATTTTTTCAGCCTTCTAACACTTTAATTGAAAAAAGGAATATCGAAGTTTTACCCTCGATATTCCTTTTAAGTATTAAATACTATTAGTGATTCAGATTTTTTTATAGACAATAATTTTACCTTGACCAGGAGTAATCAGTGTTAAAAATCCACTATTGTCATCATTAACATTTTCGAGATAAACACAATCCGTAGTTCCATTACTTGTTGTTGTAACTAAAAAATATTTAGATGATAAGGATTCACCTCCACAAAATGAACTAATAGAAAAAGTCTCCATTGATTTTAATACTCCATTATAATACCTTTTCAAAATATTATCGCTAGAAAAAACCATTTTGTTGGACGTATTATTTTCTAGAACCCATGATCCCAAAATTCTAGACTTAATTTCAGAACATTCATCAGTTGATAGATATGGTTCTTGCTCTTCCATTTCTTCAATAGTAGTTTGAGCTGGAGCGGTTACGCTAACGAGTGTAATCATTATGCCCGCAATCATGGTAAATAGTGGTTTATTTTTCATTTTTAATTTTTTAATTACAATCATTAATATTAGTTTTTGTTTTCTGAAATAAAGCATCCCTTCCATCATAAGACCCCTGATCTGTATATTTATTAATTTTAGCTGTTACTTTATCAGAAGATGTTGTACTTGTTATATCAACACTACTTAAAACCTTACTTTGAAAATACCACATCGCGCTAAGTACTGAATGCATTTCCCCACTTAATGATTCGGGACCCTCATAAGTCCACTCAATATTTTTTTCTTTCAAAAATTCATAATAAGCGTCGTAGTTTGATTTCCATGTTAGTTGAAAAATACCTCGACCTCTAAATTTCCAGCCATCACCTGATGCTTCATTACCATTCCCATACCTACAACAATAAAGCAAATTTGTTAATTTTTCTGGATTTTTTTCATAGTCATATGGGTTTTTTTTATTGCTATCGGTAAAAGAAAATCTACTTGAAAAATAGCTGGCCCTACTATCTTCTCTGGTAGTTTCCCATACGCCTGGTTTGTCTACAGGTGTAAATAAACTATAGCCTCCAGGCAATCCTTCAATTTGCATTGCTTCAATTGCAGGTTTCATCTTTTCAATAATCCTGCTATAGCTACGATTTTCGGTTTTTGTTTCTACCCCTAAAATCCAATCTCGTGTATTTAGATCCTCAATCTTTAATCGGCAAATTTCCCTGGGGCGAAGTAAAGGGTAAATCATAAACGAGAGAAATGAAATCATATATGGATCATGGACTTCCAGGTATTTTCTTATATCCTGAAGCTCGTTAAAAGTGAACGGCCTATTTTTAATAGGTTTACTCTTGATTGTGGGAATATCTTTTATAAAATTATGTTCTATTAATCTCCGGTTCTTTAATTCCGTAAACAGACTTGAAATGATACGTTTGGTATTCCCT
Organism: Antarcticibacterium arcticum; assembly: GCF_007993795.1. Classification (GTDB taxonomy): domain Bacteria; phylum Bacteroidota; class Bacteroidia; order Flavobacteriales; family Flavobacteriaceae; genus Gillisia; species Gillisia arctica. The sequence continues at coordinate 2,166,211 of NZ_CP042476.1, forward strand.
ATGCTGGTATTAGATAATCTTTGTTTCGTTTTCTTATTAATATATTCCAATTCCAGATAATCCATAAAATCATAGAAATCGGTTAGTGTAAATTTATCTAACTCTAAACCGGCCTTTGATTCCTTTTCGGCCCAATGTATAAAAACAGAAACCCGATATTCATAATCAATTCTTGTAGATTCCTTTATATTACGGGTTTTTAATTCCAGAGCATAATTAAGACCACTTCTTAAAGTGTAGATTTTATTCTGGGATTCTTTTTTCTTTTTGGATATAGATTTATCAACAGGGTTCCAACCCTTTTCCAAAGCAATAGTATATGCTTTTACCAGTGATTTCCCTATTTGGGTTCGCTCTTTAACCGTTTGATATTGGTTGATACCTTTGGAGAATTTGATTTTGATATCCAGTTTATCCGTTTCCGGATTTCGCCATAAAAACCATACATACCATCTTTTTCCCGGAGCCACCGTAGGTTTCCCCTTTACTTTAGGAATATATAATTTGGGATCTGAATACTGTCTTTTAGCCATGTTAATAGTAAAAGAAATTGGCCCGTTAGTTGGCCCGGATGATATTTTTACCTCTAATTTCATAGATATGAACAGAGGGCATAAAACTAAAAAACCCCAGTGTTAACAGGGGTTTTCTAAGTACTCGGAGCGGGACTTGAACCCGCACGACCGTTGCTGATCATTGGATTTTAAGTCCAACGTGTCTACCAATTCCACCATCCGAGCATGGATTATTTGTGGAGCGAAAAACGTCCCGATAGTTATCGGGAGAACCCGCCACTTCAGGAAATATTTTCAGAGCGAAAAACGGGATTCGAACCCGCGACCTCCACCTTGGCAAGGTGGCGCTCTACCAACTGAGCTATTTTCGCGATTTTTAAGAACTTTTTACGCCCGGAGGCGTGGCTGCAATGCTATATTGCGGTTGCAAATTTAATACAATTCTTATAATAGCAAAGGTTTTTTTATAATATTTGAATCAACTTTTTTGAGGTAAAACCTACCAAAGGAACAGGAGTCTGGATCATAAAGGTTTAGCCAGATATTGTATTTTACTGTGGCATTTTATATAAATACTTCAAGGACAATACCTAAATTCTTTTAACTGTTTCCAAACAATAAACCACAAACGACTTGCAGGTTTTAAACTTTCGCCTTCTTCTGCTTATTTGCCAGCATTCTTTTGATCTCACTTAGCTTCATCAAAGCCTCCACGGGCGTGAGTGTATCAATATCTATATGCAACAACTCCTCTTTCAACTCCTCCAGCAAAGGGTCATCCAGATTAAAAAAGCTAAGCTGCATATCCCTTTCGGCGGAATTTCTTAAAACAGCACCCGTGTCTTCCATTTGATGCGACTTTTCCAGCTTCTTCAGGATCTTATTGGCCCGGGAGATCACCATTTGAGGCATCCCCGCCATTCTGGCAACATGTATCCCGAAGCTGTGCTCGCTCCCGCCGGGAACAAGTTTTCTAAGAAAAAGCACCGTATCTTTTAATTCCTTAACCGAAACATTGTAATTCTTTATACGTCCAAAAGTCTCGCCCATATCGTTGAGCTCGTGGTAATGCGTGGCAAAAAGTGTTTTTGGCCTGGCCGGGTGTTCATGTAAATATTCGGTAATGGCCCAGGCAATAGAGATCCCGTCATAGGTACTTGTACCTCTTCCAATTTCATCCAGTAACACAAGGCTTCTTTGCGAAATATTATTCAGGATACTCGCCGTCTCATTCATCTCTACCATAAAAGTTGACTCGCCCATTGAGATATTGTCACTGGCACCCACCCGCGTAAAGATCTTTTCTATAAGGCCTATCCTGGCCGAACCTGCAGGCACAAAACTTCCCATTTGAGCCAGTAAAACTATTAAAGCAGTTTGCCTAAGTATTGCCGACTTACCGCTCATGTTTGGCCCGGTGATCATAATGATCTGTTGGGTTTCCCTGTCAAGATAAACATCATTGGTCACGTAGGCTTCCCCCGGCGGCAACTGTTTCTCGATCACAGGATGGCGGCCATCCTTTATCTCAAGTTCCAGGGAATCATCAATAACAGGTTGTGTATAATTTCCGGAAATGGCATGGCTTGCGAAAGAGCCCAGGCAGTCTATTTGGGCTATCAAACGCGCATTTTGCTGCACGGGTTGTATGTAATCTCCCAGCCAGTTCACCAGGTTAAGAAAAAGGTTTTGCTCCAGCTGCTGTATCTTTTCTTCAGCTCCCAGGATCTTTCCTTCGTATTCTTTCAGCTCTTCAGTAATATATCTTTCGGCATTCACAAGTGTTTGCTTGCGTATCCAGTTTTCGGGCACTTTATCCTTATGCGTATTTCGCACTTCAATATAATAACCGTAAACATTATTGCTGCCTATTTTTAGCGAAGAGATCCCCGTAGCGCGGGTTTCCCTCTCCAGCATTCCGTCAAGATATTCTTTTCCCGTAAATGCCAGCCCCCGCAACTCATCAAGTTCCGGATGAAAGCCTTTTGCGATTGCATTTCCTTTCAAAATATTCACCGGGGCATCCTCATGCAGGGTTTCCTTTATCTTAGCCCTTAGCACATCACAGTTCTGGAGTTTATCTCCCAGCACCTTCAAAGCTTCTTCTGAACAATTCATTGCCAAAGCCTTCACAGGTACAATCGCCTCTAGGGAATTATTAAGGTGCAACACTTCCCGCGGACAAATTTTCCCTGTAGCCACTTTTGAGATAAGGCGCTCAAGATCGCTTATCTTTTTTATTTGTTGCTGAATTTTATTGTGTTCTTCCCTGTTTTCAATAAAATAGGAAACCACTTTATGCCGGTTCCTTATTTTTTCAGCATTTTTAAGCGGAAGGGCCAGCCAACGCTTCAGCATCCTGCCACCCATGGGAGATATGGTTTTGTCTATTACATCGAGCAGGGTAACGGCATTTTGCGCGTTGGAATGATATAATTCCAGGTTGCGAATGGTAAAGCGGTCCATCCATACATACTCCTCTTCGGCAATACGATTAATGGAGGTGATATGCTGTAGCCTGTGATGCTGTGTTTCTCCAAGGTAGAAAAGGATAGCCCCCGAGGAGATGATCCCTTCAGCCAAATGATCTACCCCAAAACCTTTCAGGGATTTGGTATTGAAATGCGCGTTGAGGGAATCATAGGCATAGTCCAGCTTAAACACCCAGTCTTCAAGGTAAAAGCAATGGTAATTGTCTCCAAATGCTTTTGAAAATTCCTTGCGGTGGTTTTTTTGGATCAATACTTCACT